>JANNWR010000455.1:0-2658 GCA_031408715.1 bacterium | reverse complement strand
TCAGGACGCGGGTGGTCATGGTGCCTCCGTGGGAGCGGACGGGGTGGTCGGTCGCCACCTCCACTTGCCGGATGATTCTAGTCCTTCCGTGCCGTGGTTGAACTGGGCCCTTCCGACCACCTCCGGGGCTGGTCAGGTCCGGACCACTGTGGCAGCACCGGGGGGCGAGTCTGCCGGTGGTAAGGGCGAGCCGCCCGGTTGTGGTGGTCCCGGTGAGTGGGTTCGGTAAGAGCAAACTCGTTCGTGCAGATTTTCAGCGGCAATGCCGCACCGGGCCCCTCAGGCCGATGCGTTGCACCATCATACAAACGTTCCCACTCTCCGGGGTAAGCTGTGTGGTGCAACACCTCTTGCGCCCCGCGAGAGCACGAGGCGGCCTGGGCTACCATCTCGGCCACCAGCACCCAGCATTCAGGAGTTCCCACCATGTCCTCACGTCGCGGCTTCCTCCGTGCATCGCTGTTGGCCGGCGGTGCTGTGATGCTCCCGCGTTGGGCACGAGCGGACGGCGATGTGTTCGCGCGCGCGGAGTTCCCCAGCCCATTCCTGCGTCCGTTCGCCACTGAGCTGCCGATCCCACCGGTGCCGCGTGCGGTCGCGCCGTTCTCGACGCATCGTTTCGTGCCGCCGGGCACCGTGTTCCACGAAGTGCGTGGGCGCGAGGGCGCACATCGCTACCATCCGGACCTGCCGCCGACGCAGGTCTGGGGCTACGAGGACGTGCACGGCGACGGCACGGCCGGGATCACGCCCGGGCCCACGTTCGTGTCGCGATCCGGAACGCCCATGCTGGTGCGCTTCCGCAACGAGCTGCCCGCGAACCATCGTGGGTTCGGCGTGCCGAACATGGTCATTCATCGCCACGGCGGCGAGCAGGCGTCCGAAGACGACGGCTATCCCGAGGACCTGTTCCGGCCCGGCGAGTCGCGTGACTACTTCTTCCCGGAGACCCCGCACCCGGGCGATCCGCGCGAGACCCAGGGCACGCTCTGGTATCACGACCATCTCGTCGACTTCACCGCCCAGAACGTCTATCGCGGTATGGCGGGTTTCTTCCTGCGCTACTCCGACCGCGATCCGGGTGACGAGCTCGCCGGTGGCAACACGGGGCTGCATCTGCCAAGCGGCCCCTACGACATCGGGCTCGCCATCCAGGACAAGCGCTTCGCGGGAGACGGTTCGTTGGTCTATGACTCCAACCAGCACGACGGCTTCCTCGGCGACACGTTCGTGGTGAACGGGGCGGTGCAGCCGTTCCTGCGCGTCAAGCGCCGCAAATACCGCTTCCGGTTCCTGGGCGCCAGCAACGCGCGTTTCTTCGAACTCTTCCTGTCGAGCGGCCAGCCGTTCACACAGATCGCCACCGAGGGCGGGCTGCTCGAGCGTCCGATCCAGCGGCGCAGCATCCTGATGGGTCCGGGTGAGCGACACGAGGTCATCGTCGACTTCTCGGCCTACCCGCAGGGCGCCGAAGTCGTCCTTGAGAACCGCCTTGAGCAGAAGAGCGGGCGTGGTCCCGACGGTCCGGCGGCTTTCCCGACGCCTCTGCTCAAGTTCATCGTCGACGGCATCGCCCCTGATCCGAGCGTCGTACCGGTCCAACTCCGTGAACCGTTCCCAGCCGACCCATTCCCCCCGAGCGTGCGGCGGAGATTCGAGTTCACACGACGCAATGGGGCGTGGGCCGTCAACAACGAGCTGTGGGACCCGGAACGCATCGTCGCGCAGCCGCGCATCGAGGACGTGGAGGTCTGGACGTTGCGCAACAGCAGCGGGGGCTGGTGGCATCCCATCCACATCCATCTCACGCTCAGCCAGATTCTGAGCCGAAATGGCCGGGCACCGGACCCCTGGGATGCGGGGATGCGCGACATGGTCATTCTCGGACCCAACGACGAGTGCGACGTACGCGTGCAGTTCAAGCAGTTCCGCGGCCGCTACGTGTTCCACTGCCACAATGTGGAGCACGAGGACATGGCGATGATGGCGCGTTTCGACACGGTCTGAGGACGATCCCATGCTCTCGAATCGAACACTGTGGACACACACGGGACGCAAGGTTCGCTTCTATGACGACCTGGTGCGCGGCCGGGTCGTGACCGTGAACCTGGCCTACACCCGTTGCAGCGGCATCTGTCCGACGGGATTCGCGAAGCTGCGCGAGCTCCAGGACGCGCTGGGCGACGACCTGGGGCGCCAAGTCGTCATGTACACGCTGACGCTGGATCCCGAGCACGACACGCCGAAGGTCCTGCGTGCGGCGCGTCGTGAGTACGGCGCCCGTGAAGGCTGGACTTTTCTGACGGGTTCCGCCGACGGTGTCGAGGAGGTGCGCCGATCTCTGGGCTTGTTCGATCCCGATCCGCGCATCGATGCGGACCGCAGCCAGCACTCGGGACTGCTCGTTCTGGGGAACGACCCGCTGCAGCGCTGGACGACCGTCCCCCTCGGATTCCGGGGCGCACAGATCGCGAACGCCCTGCGGCGAGTGCGGGAGCCGGCGAACTCATGGTGACAGGATGCGCGTTGGCCGGTGGGTGAAGCGCTTCGCGCAGAGCCGGTGTGGATCGGCCCGGAGTCGTCACACATGCGCAGGGCCAGCTCGAGTCGAGCTGGCCCTGTTTGCTGGAGGCGGCCTGGAGTCCGCCCCCAACGCGC
>JANNWR010000454.1:0-2201 GCA_031408715.1 bacterium | reverse complement strand
GGGCCCGGTGCGGTGAGGCGCCGGGCCCCTCGGTCGCTGCTCGGATCGGCTTTCAGCGCAGCACGGAAGCTTCCTCACGCTGCTGCTTCTCCCACCAGTAGCTCGCCCGCGTGCGCTTGCGCGGCGCCAACTCATCCAGCGTGTTCGCGTCGTAGAGCCGGCCATTCAGCATGACGCGCGAGACACTCTCGGAGTTGCGGATGTCGGCGAGCGGGTCCTTGTCCATGATCACCAGGTCCGCCAGCTTGCCGGTTTCGAGCGAACCGAGGTCGCGGTCGAAGCCCAGATAGCGTGCGCCGCCGATCGTGGCGCAGTGCAGTGCCTCCAGCGGCCTCATGCCGCCCAGGACCAGGCTCCAGATCTCCCAGTGCGCGCCCAGGCCCTCGCGCTGGCCGTGTGCGCCGATCTGGATGCCGACACCGGAGTTGTGCAGTTTGTTCGCTTCCTGCGCGACCGTGATGTGGTTCCACTCGTTGTCGGGCGCGGTCTGCGGCCGGCGCGCGCGAGCGTCCAGCGTGCGGCGCGGGACGAACTTCTGCAGGCGCTCGTCCGCCCAGACGTTGGTCTTCGCGTACCAGTAGTGCTCGCCATCCAGTCCGCCGTACGCCACGTTGAATGTCGGTGTGTAGCCGACCTTCGTCTGGCTCCACAGCTGGACGACGTCGTCGTAGACGCGCGCGATCGGCAGCGCGTGCTCGACGCCGGTGTGGCCGTCGATGACCATGGTCATGTTGTGCGGGAACAGTGCGCCGCCCTCGGGGACCACGGCCATGCCCAGCTGGCGCGCGGCCTCGAGCACCTGCTGGCGCTGGTCGCGCCGCGGCTGGTTGTAGCTCTTCACGCTGATCGCGCCGTACGCCTGCATGCGGCCCAGATGCATGAGCGCGTCGCCGAGGCTGTCGACATCGGAGTGGAAGTCGCCCTTGGCGCCATACAGGATCGTCCCGGTCGAGAAAATGCGCGGCGCGGTCACGAGCCCGGCGCGCTGCATCTCGCTGTGCGTGAAGATCTCGTAGGAGTCGTTGGACGGGTCGTGCAGCGTGGTGACCCCGAATGCCAGCGACGCGCCGTCGATCCACGAGCGTTGCGGGATGAGCTGTTCGCTCCCCATGCCGCCGTGCCAGTGGCAATCGACGAAGCCGGGCGTGAGGGTCTTGCCGCTGGCGTCGATGATCCGCGCGCCCGCCGGGATGTGGACCTCCGCGCGCGGGCCGATCGCGGCGATGCGATTGCCGGTCACGATGATGGTGCCGTCCACGATGACCTCGTCGCCCTTCATGGTCACGAGTTGCGCGCCCGTGAACGCGATCGTGCCGGCGGGCTTGTCGGCGGCGTACGGGAAGCCGATGTCGACGGTTCGCACCGGTGTGCCCGGGAGCGAGTCCGGTGCGCCGGGCGCGAACGTGAACATTTCGCGCAGGTCCTGTTTGCAGAGCTTCGAGCCGAGCGCCCAGTGGAGCGTGCGCGAGTCGCCCGACCAGCCGAGCCAGTCGCCGGCATCGTTCGACAGCAGCTTCACGGGCAGGTCGCGCATGCCGGGGCCGATGTCGACCGGACGGCCGGCACGCACCGCGGGTGCGACCCAGACCTTGTACTTCTCGCGGAACGCCAGCCACTTCTCGTCGGGCGACAACTTCACTTCGGTGAAGTAGACGCCCTTCACGTGCGTGCGCTCGTTCGTGCCGGCGAGGTCGATGCTGAACAGCGAGCGGTCGTCCTGGTCGGCACCGTTCAGGTCGACCAGATAGACGCGGTCGCTGGCGGCGCCGAACTGCGGTTACTCGCCATGGCGCGACACCAGCTTCGCCTCCCCGCCACGCGTGGGCACCTGATAGATACCGGGGTCGCGCTGCCACGCGGTCGAGAACAGATAGCCGCCCGTCGTGGCGCGGTAGACGACCGTGGCGCCATCGGGCGAGAACGCCGGTTGCACGTAATGTCCGGGTTTGCCCGTGAGCACGCGTCCCGCGCCACCTGCCGCGCTGATCACGCGCACGGAGCCGAGCGTCGAGTCGTTCCATGTCACGTACGCGATCGATCGTCCGTCGCGCGACCATGTGGGATAGAACTCCCAGTGGTCGGTCTGCGTGCTGAGCCGCTTGGGTCTTCCGTCCGGCAGCCCGCGCACATACAGATAGCCGAGTGCCGAGTACACCACGCGATCACCCTTCGGGCTGACGCACACCCAGCGCAGCATCTTG
>JANNWR010000453.1:0-28950 GCA_031408715.1 bacterium | reverse complement strand
CAGCTTGCGGCGGGCACGGGTGATGCCGATCTGGTGGTGATCGGCGACGTCGAACAACTGGGCCCGTCCGAGTTGCAGGCGGTGCTCGACTTCCATCGCGCGGGTGGCGGGCTCTTGCTGGTTCCCGGTCCGCGCGCCCAGATTGGCGCGTGGAACGACCTGTTCGGACAGCTCGGGCTGGGTTCGTTCGGGGCCGAGGACGCCGCCAATGCGGGTGCCACCTGGCGGTTGCTGCGCACCGTCGCCGGGCACGCCGTGCTGGACGGCTTCCCGACGCGACCGGGCGAGCCGCTGACGCAGGCGCGCTTCACGCGCGTGCACGCGTTCCGTGCCGCGGCCGGTGCGCGCGTGCTGCTGCGCTTCGACGATGCGCACGCTGCGCTGGTCGAGAGCCCGCGCGTGCTGGCGCTCGCCACGCCGCTCGATCCCACGCGCAGCGACTTCGCGGTCTCCGGCGCGTTCCTGCCGCTCGTGCATCAGGCAGCACTCGTGCTGGGCCGCGGCACGGCAGCGCCGTCGCTCACGCCGGGGGACCGTTGGAGTGCACCTGCGTCCGCGGAATGGCGTGTGGAGGACGAGACCGGCCGCGAAGTCCCTGTGAGCATCGAATCGAGCGGCGGTGCAGCCCGTGCGATGAGCGCGCCGCTCGAACGCACCGGGCTCTATCGCGCGTTCGCGGGCGCCACACTGCGCGCCAGCTTCGCCGTGAACCCCGATCCGCGCGAGGGCGACCTCACGCCGATCGCCTTGGCCGCCGTGACGTCCGCGTTCAAAGCCGATCGCGTCCGCGTGCTGCGCACCGGCGATGACCTGGCGGTGCGCATCCGCGAGGCGCGCTTCGGACGCGAGCTGTGGCGCGAGTTCGTGATCCTAGCGCTCCTGCTGCTGATCGCGGAATCGATCATCGGCCGCTGGGGCATGCCGGGGGCAGTGAAGCGCGCCGCGTAGCAGTGGCGGCCGGGGCCCCGCTCAGGCATCGCATTTAGCGAAGGGCCGCCGCAGGGAGCTCCCCGCGACGGCCCCATGATCACCGCCCGGCCCGCGGGCCGGTGCTGGATTTCGCCCGTCTCAGTGCTGCTCCAGCTTCACGTTCTTCGGCAGCACGTCCGGGTTCAGCGCCTTCAGCTCGACGCGGCGATTGCGCAGGCGTTCTTCATCGTTGGACTCCTTGGTCTCCGGCTGCCGCTCGCCGTAGCCCTTGGCGATGACGTTGCCGTCGCGCAGGCGGAAGTGCCCGAGCAGGTACCCGCGCACGGACTCGGCGCGCGCCTGCGAGAGCTTCATGTTGTAGGCCGCCGAACCGCGCGTGTCGGTGTGGCCCTGCACCTCGACCCTCAGGTCGCTGTACTTCTCGAGCACGGAACCCACCTCGTTGAGCGTCGCCTCGGACTCGGGCAGGAGATTGGCGCTGTTGGTCTCGAAGTAGATGTTCTCGAGTCGTACCTTGCCGCCTTCGACCAGCTGGCGTTCGGTCTCGGTGACGACCGGTGCGGGGGCCGGTGGCGGCGGTGTCGGCTTTGTCTCCCGCACCGCGGCAGGCGCGCCGTTGCGCTGCGAGGCGGAACAACCATTGGCGTCGACTTTCTCGCCAGCGGGCGTGCTCGGACACTGATCCAGCCCGTCGTAGACGCCGTCGCCGTCGGTATCGAGCGGGCAGCCACGCTCGTCGACCACCGCGCCGAGCGGCGTGTTGTCACAACGGTCGAGCCGGTCGAACACGCCATCATGGTCGTGGTCGGTGGCGGGCCAGCGGAAGCACGGCGCCTTGGGATCGACCTTCTCGAGTCCGTTGGGGAGCGCATGGGCGGTAGGAATAACCATGACTGAGATCAACAGAACCAGACCGAGTCGGGAGAGCGAACCCGCGGTCATCGAACACCTCCGGATGGGGGAGCTGGGCGCAGATTGAGTGAACCGCCCTGCTAGACTAGCCTCGCTCCCCTATGAAGTGCATCCGCTTCTTCCATTCCGCGCTCCGCGACAGCGGCATGCCGCTCTTGCTGGCGGCCGGCATCGCGCTGCTCGCGCTGCTGTTCACAGCGACCTGCGTGCATGCGGCGTCCGTGGCTGCAGCCAGCACGCAACCCGTACCCACCCCCGACGACGAGCAGGATTCCGCAGCCGAACTCCTGGGCGAGCCCGCGCGGGCGTGGAGCTTCGAGCGCTGGGTGGATTCGCCACCGCTGACGCTCGAGTCACTGCGCGGCAAGGTCGTCCTGGTGCGCTGGTTCAACACCAACTGCCGTTTCTGCGGCAACACGCTGCCCGGGCTCGAGACGCTGCGCACGCGTTACGCCGCGCAGGGTCTGGTGGTCGTGGGCGTGTTCCACCCCAAGCCCGTGCACAAGGTGAGCGACGCGTTCGTGCGGCGCACCGCGCGCAAGCTCGGCTTCAACGGCCCCATCGCCGTGGATGAAGAGTGGACCACGCTCAACCGTTGGTGGCTCGCGAACCATCCGGGCCGCAACTGGACGAGCGTGTCGTTCCTGATCGACCGCGATGGTGTGGTGCGCTGGGCGCAGGGCGGCGGCGAGTATCACCCGTCCGGCGACCCGCGCCATGCGAGCTGTGACGCCAGCTACGCCGAACTCGAACGCACCATCCGCCGGCTCACGGGCACGTCTTCGGCGGACGCGCATTGACCCAGAAGCCGGCCGTGCGCGACGTGTTCCTGCGCGACGCCCTCGCCGAATCCCTGTGGGCGCAGGCCGCCCGGAGCCCGCAGGCGCGCGAACTGCTCGGCATGCTGCGCGATGGCTGGGGCCGCGACGACGCGGCCCAGTACCCGCGTGCCGCCGTGCGCGGCCTCACGGGCTCGGCGCGCGCGTTCCTGGTGGCGTGGCTGCAGCACGAACTCGAAGTGCCATTGATCTACGTGGTCAAGCACGGCGAAGCTTGGGAAGCCGCGCGGGACGACATCGAGTACTTCGCCGGTCGCGGCGCGATGCTGCCATTCCCGGAGCCCGACGCGCTGCCCTACGACCCGACGTCGCCGCACCCTTCGGTGACGGCCGAACGGCTCGACACGCTGTCGCGACTGGCCGCGGGCGAATCGGGCGTCGTCGTGACCACCGTGCGCGGCGTGCTGCAGAAAGTCCCGCAACCCGCCAAGATGGCGCGAGCGCTGCTCAGCGTGCGCACGGGCGAGGACTTCGAGCCGCAGAAGTTGCTCGAACGGCTGGTGTTCCTGGGCTACGAACGCTATCCCGAAGTCGAGGCGGTGGGGCACTGCGCGCGCCGCGGCGGCATCCTGGATGTCTGGCCGGTGGGCTGGAACGACCCGCTGCGCATCGAGTTCGACGGCGACACCATCGCGTCGCTGCGCCGCTTCGACGCGGGTTCGCAGCGCTCGTTGGAGAAGCTGGCCGATGCCCGCGTGTTGCCGCGCTACGAGATCGTCGTCGAACCCAAAGACGCCGAGACCATCGCGCAACGCCTGCGCGACGCCGGCGATGAGGCTGCCAAAGGTGGCGCGGCGCTGTTCCACGAGGGGATGGAGCGCTTCGCCGGCTTCTACGATGACGCACTCGGCGGCCTGCTCGATCACCTGCCCGCGGACACGTTCGTGATCTTCGACGACCCGGCCGCACTGCGCGAGCGCGCCGAGGATCTGTGGAACGGTATCCGGCGCGGCTTCGCGGACGCGCGGGCGCAGTATCCGCTCATCTCGCCACCCGAGCAGCTGTTCCTGCCGGAGAGCGCGTGGACCGAGCTGTGCGCCACGCGGCGCGGCGCCGATCTCATGGGCACTGTGACCGAGATCGGCGAGACCGCACGCTACGCCGCCACCATCCTCGTCGATTGCTCGCCACCCGAGCCCCTGCAACGTTCCATGGAGAAGCTGAAGAACCACCTGGCGGAACTGGGTGCGAACGGCCTGGCGCCGATCATCCTGTGCGACAATCAGGGCCAGCGTGACCGGCTGTACGACATGCTCGGGGATACCGGCGCCACGCTGGGAGTGGGGTTGATCACCGGCGGCTTCACCTGGAAGAGCGCCGGACTGGCGCTGCTCACCGACCACGAGATCTTTTCGAGGTACCGGCGCCGAAGGCGCCGGTCGCGCAAGACGGCCGGGCTCACGGCGGCCGAGCTCTCCGAGCTGAAGCTCGGCGACTACGTGGTGCACGAAGACCACGGTGTCGGTACCTATCGCGGCATGAAGCGCCTGACGCTGTCGGGGCAGGAGACCGATTGCCTCGAACTGTCGTACGCCGGCAAAGACGTCCTGTACGTGCCCGTGCACCAGCTGGGACTGGTGTCGCGCTACTCGGCCGGCGACGGCGCGCGCCCCAGTATCCATGCGCTCGGCAGCGCGACGTGGCAGAAGACCAAGGCGCGCGCCAAGAAGGCCATCCAGGACATGGCCGAGGGCCTCTTGAAGGCGTACGCCGCGCGCCGCGCGCTGCCCGGCCATGCGTTCAAGCCCGACTCGGTCTGGCAGCGCGAGCTCGAAGCGTCGTTCCCCTACGACGAGACACCCGACCAGGCCAAGGCCATCGAGGACGTGCGCGTCGACATGGAGACCGCCGCGCCGATGGACCGCCTGATCTGCGGCGACGTGGGCTACGGCAAGACCGAAGTCGCCATTCGCGCAGCGTTCAAGGCCGTGCAGGACGGCAAGCAGGTCGCCGTACTGGTGCCCACGACGATCCTGGCGCAGCAGCACGGTCATACGTTCCGCGAGCGCTTGGCCGACTTCCCGGTGAAGGTCGAAGTACTGAGCCGATTCCGTACCGCCAAGGAACAGAAGGACACCCTCGCCCGTCTCGCTCGAAAAGACGTCGACATTCTCATCGGCACGCACCGGTTGTTATCCAAAGACGTGAAGTTCGTCGACTTGGGACTGGTGGTCATCGACGAAGAGCATCGCTTCGGCGTGGCGCAGAAGGAGAAGATCCGCCAGTTGACGCGCACGGTCGACGTCCTGGCGCTCACCGCCACGCCGATCCCGCGCACGCTGAACCTGTCATTGGCGGGTGCTCGCGACATGAGCGTCATCGAGACGCCGCCCGCCAACCGGCTGCCGGTCCACACGGAAGTGCTCGAGTACGACCCCGGAGTCATCACCGACGCCATCCTGCGCGAAGTCGACCGCGGCGGACAGGTGTTCGTGGTGCACAACCGCGTCGAGACCATCTACACCAAAGCGGCGGAGCTCCAGCACATGGTGCCTCAGGTGCGCGTCGTGGTCGGCCACGGGCAGATGCACGAGCACGAGATGGAGCATGTCATGCTCGACTTCACCGAGGGCCGCGCCGACGTGCTCGTGGCCACGATGATCATCGAGTCCGGCATCGACATCCCCACGGTCAACACGCTCATCGTCGATCGCGCCGACACGCTCGGGTTGGCACAGCTCTACCAGCTGCGCGGCCGCGTCGGGCGCAGCTCGCACCGCGCCTACGCCTACCTCATGGTGCCGAGCCGGCGCGTACTCACCGAGGAAGCCGAGAAACGCCTGCGCGTCATCGAGGAGTTCGACGAACTCGGCGTCGGCTTCAAGGTGGCTTTGAAGGACATGGAGATCCGCGGCGCCGGCAACATGCTGGGCCCCGAACAGAGCGGGCACATCGTGGGACTGGGCTTCGACCTGTACCTGAAGCTCTTGGAAGAAGCGGTGACCGAACTGCGCGGCGAGACCGAGGCGGTGGCCCCCGAGCCGCGCCTGCTCACCGACTGGAGCGCCTACCTGCCCGACGACTACGTGCCCGACGAGCACGAGAAACTGACGCTGTATCGCCGGCTCGCCGATGCACGTACGCCCGAGGCGATCGACGACTTCACGCTCGAGCTGCGCGATCGCTTCGGTGCGCCGCCATCGCAGGCGGTCGCGCTGGTCGAGCTGCGCCGCATGCGCGTGCTCGGCAAGGGAACCGCCGGAGGCGGTTCGGCGCCAGTCGAAACCCTCAAGGTGTTCCAGGCCGTCGCAGAGGTCACGCTGCGTCGACCGCTTCGTCCCGACGAGATCAAGGCGATCGTGACCGGGCTCGACTTCCAGACCGAGTTCTTCAGCGGCCGTGAGTTCGGCCTGCGCGTAAAAGGTGAAGGCATCTTGCTGTTGCACCGGCTGCGCAGCGTGCTGCAGGCGCTCATGAGTGCAGGCACGCCCGGCAGTGCTCCCGCCGGTGGCAGGCCCTCCGGCCCGCCCGCCGGCACGAGAGCCGCCGACGGCCGCGTCCACCCGCAGCCGAGCGCGGGCCCACGGAAGTGACGTCTTCGGGCGTGCTCCACGCTTTTCGACCCGGGCGCGGGTAGGGTCCGCACTTCATGGCCCGCATCGTCCTCGCTACACTCGGCTCGCTCGGCGATCTGCATCCGTATCTCGCCATCGCGCGCGAGCTCCTGGTTCGGGGGCACCACCCCGTCCTCGTCACGCACGAGAGTTACCGCAGCCACGCCGAGACGCTGGGAATCGAGTTCGCCCCCCTGCGTCCAGACTACACGCAGTTCGGTAACTTCGCCGAACTCATCCGCGAGGCCATGGACGAGCGCAGGGGCAGCGAAGTCGTGGCGAGGAAGATCATCCTTCCCTACCTGCGCCACACCCGCGACGACCTGCTGGCGGCCGCACGGGGGGCCGACCTGCTCATCGATCACATACTGACATTCCCCGCGTCGTTGGTGTGTGAACAACTCCAGCTGCCGCGCGTCTCGACAACGCTGCAGCCCGTGGCGATGTTCTCCGCCTACGACCCGCCGCTGTTCCCGGGCGCGCCGTGGATGAGTTCCTTGCGCGGCTTCGGCCCGCCACTGTGGCGTGCATTCTGGAACTTCGGACGCCTGGCGACCCGCGGCTGGTTCCGCGAGATCGATGTCATGCGACGCGAGATGGGCCTGCCGCCGACGCGCGAACACCCGATGCTGGACGGCGCCTCGCACGACCTGCACCTGGTGCTGTTCTCGCGTGAACTCATGGCGCCGCAGCCCGACTGGCCGGCGGCTTCGGTGCAGCCGGGATTCCCCATCCACGATCGCGACGAGCACGGCCAAGGCATGCCGCCCGCGCTCACACGCTGGCTGGAGGCCGGCGCACCGAATGGCGCGCCGCTGGTGTTCACGCTCGGCTCTTCCGCCGTCTATACCGCGGGTACGTTCTATGACGCGGCGGCTGAGGCCGCGCGTGCGCTCGGCCGTCGTGCCGTGCTGCTCACGGGGCACGAGGGCATGAACCCGGTGACGGGCGTGCCGCTCATCGACGTGGCTCCGCTCGATGCGCCGGTGGTGGCGGTGCACTATGCCCCGCATTCGGAGCTCATGCCGCGCGGCTGTGCCACGATCCATCAAGGCGGCGTCGGCACCACGGCACAGGCCATGCGCGCGGGCCGGCCCATGCTCGTCGTACCGTTCAGTCACGACCAGCCCGACAATGCCGCGCGCTGCCGACGGCTCGGCATCGCGCGCGTGTTGCCGCGCAAGCGCATCAGCACAGCGGCCTTCGTGCGCGAGTTGTCTGCATTGCTCGCAGACGCGGACGCTGCCACTCAGGCGAAGCTCGTGGCCGAACGAATGCGCCAGGAGCCCGGTGCCGCCGGCGCGGTCGATGCGATCGAGGCACTGCTCGCGAAACGGGCGAACTCGCCGCGCTGACGTCCCGCACGCGAGCCCCCATGCGCTGGCGCATGAGAGCCCGTCACGCGAAGTTGCCCCGGACTATGACCGCGCGCGCTTCCCGTCCGGCTTCATCCGCCGCACGATGTCGCGCACACCCTGCACGGTGGGCATGGCGGTCTCAGGGTCGCGGTTCGTGAGCACGATGCTCACGATGTCGCCCTCATGCGACCACTCGGCGTTCAACCCCGGCGCGCCGCCCGCGAAGCCGAACGACGGGACCTCGGGCGCGAGCGAACCGCCCGCCGTGGGCGGCGGACCACCGGTGACCCACGCCGACCAACCCGCGCCGCACAGCTTGCCGCCCATCAACGCGCGATCGAGCGCCAACAGGTCCGCGAGCGTCGAGTAGCTGCCACCGGCCGCACTGCCACGCGCCGGACGTGTGACGACATTGTCGCGCTCGGGGCCGGTCGGGGGCGGCGGATCATCCCCATGTGCGCCGGCACGCGTGTACCCGCGCGCCAGCCCCTTCGCGCCGTCACCTTCGATGGGCGCGCCTGTCGAGGTCATCCCGGCAGGACCGAACACGTGCTTGGCCAGATAGTCGTAGTAGTCCTCGCCCGAGGCCTTGGCGATGACCTCGCCCAAGAGCACGTAGCCGCCGTTCGAGTAACGCTGGCTCGTGCCTGGCGCGAACCACAAGGGTTGGTCACGCAACAGCGCCAGGTAGTCGTGATTATGCCGGAGCTTCGTCTTGTCCATACCCTCGTACGCAGGACCGAAGAAATCACCCACACCCGAGCGATGCGCACACAGCATGGCGATGGTGATCGAGTCCGCGTGCGGGAAGTCCGGCAGGAACTTCGCCAGCTTGTCGTCAAGCGACAGCTTGCCGGCTTCGGCCAATTGCGCGATGGCCGCGCGCGTGAACATCTTTCCGATCGAGCCCACGTTGAAACGCGTCGTGGCGGTGTTCGCGGTCTTCTTGTCGCGATCGGCCAGCCCCCAGGCGTTGCTCATCAATACGTCAGGACCGCGGGCGATCAACGCCGCCCCCGACCAATCACCGCTGGCCGCACGCGAGTCGAGGTATGCCTTGGCCTGTTTCACAGCCTCGGCGTCATCGAGTGGTGCGCCCACGGGCGCAGGCGGAGGTCCGTCGCCGCCACCCGGCGGGCGCGCCTCGAGCCGCACGCCCATGATCCGGTGTGGTGCGGCAGCTTCAGCCTCGAATGCCGCCACCACGAGATCGCCGTTGCCAGCCTTGCAGCGCACCGCCAGCCGCGCGACATCGTCGTCCACCACTTCGAGCGGCGTGAGCCCGCCGGTACGCCCGAGCAGCGCGGTGCGGCGCTGCAGGCGCTCGTCGATGCCGGCCTCGGCCATGGCCGCACTCGCCATGTGCTCGGCGAAGAACGCACGCGCGGCTGTTTCGTCGCCCTTCAGCATGGCGAACCACGCCTGCGCATGGCGCGACAGATCGCTCGCGGGCCACTCCACTTGGGCCCACACGGGCACGGCGATGAGAACCAACACGAGCGACACAAGCACTCGAACCACGCTGCGGCGGGACATCGTCACCTCCGGGATGTCGGCAGGGAGCTCCTGAGCCCGCATGTGCGCGCACAGCCGACCGCGGCAGCGTGCCGCCCCGGTGGTCCGGAACGAAGCGATTTCCGACCAACGCCGACAGGAATGTGACGCGCTCGCGTGCCAGCACCACACGCCCGCGCGCAGGCTTGCCCGTACTCCCCGCCGAGCCTAACCTGCGCGAGCGTCCCAAGACCGTGTCCCACCCACGAAAGGACTCACCCGTGATGCACAAGTCGCACGCCGCGATGCTGGCGCCGCGCCTGGCCGCTCGCGCGGCCGCTGTCGTGGCCATGCTCGCGTCCGCCGGCTGCTCGCAGCAGCAGGTCCCCTTGGTTCAGGCCGGCAGCCAGAAGGTGACCGTCCAGGACTTCGAGCGCGCCGCGCGTGGATCCCAG
This sequence comes from bacterium, assembly GCA_031408715.1. Classification (GTDB taxonomy): domain Bacteria; phylum Eisenbacteria; class RBG-16-71-46; order RBG-16-71-46; family RBG-16-71-46; genus JAIOPA01. Next base: position 19,408 of record JANNWR010000453.1, on the reverse strand, counting down.
AATCAGTACACCGGCATGCCCGACCAAGCCAAGGCCCAGCTCGCCAACGACCTGATGAGCCGTGCGCTGCTGCTGGAGCTGGCGCACCAGCTCGGCCACGAGGAAGCACCGGTCGTCGAGAACACGGCGCGCAATGAGATGCGCCGCGCGCTCACCCAGGCGCTCTATACGCGCATGGCTCCGCCGAACCAGAGGGTCTCGGAGGCGGAGGCGCGTGCGTTGTATGACGCGCGCAATGTCCAGGCCGAGGTGCTCATGATCTACACTTCGACCAAGCAGACCGCCCAGAACGCCATGGAACGCCTGAAGAGCGGCGAGCCATTCGAACAGGTGTCGCGTTCGTACAGTCTGCCCGGGCTGCTGCCACCGGACGGCAACATGGGCATGGTCGCGCCGGGATCTCTGCCGGACCCACTGGATGGCGCAGTCCGACACCAGAAGGTCGGCGAGATCGGCGGGCCTTACAACACACGCGAAGGCTGGTTCGTGGTCGTCATCAAATCGCGTGTGCCGCGCGAACAACCCACGTGGGAAGCCATGCGCGCCGGCATGTTCGACCTCGGCCGTCAGCGCAAGCAGCGCGCGGCTTTCAATGTCAGCTATCAGGCGCTCAAGGACTCGTGGCACCTGACGCTCGTGCCCGGCGGGTCGCAGTTGTTGTTCCGCGTCACCTCTCCGGTCGCACCACTGCAGCCCACCCCCGAGCAGTTCAAGGCCGCACTCGCCACCTACGATGGCGGCCAATACACGCTGCGTGACGCGTTCGACGACATGCAGGACGCCAGCGTGTCGCGCCCGCCTTCGAACGTGCTCCCTGCCATCGAGATCTGGATCGAGCAGCAGGTCATGTTGCGCGTGGCCGACGCCGAGGCCCGGCGGCGCCATCTGCATGAAGAGCCCGAGATCGTGGCGCAGGTGCGCGCCAAGCGCGAGGAGATCCTGATCGAGGGCGTCGCGCAGGCGGCGATCGCCTCGGTGCCGCCGCCGGGCCCTGAACTGGTGCGCATGGCTTGGGATCAGGTGAAAGAGCGTTTCAACCAGCTGCTCGAGGCGGACGTGACCATCGCCATCGTGCCGGACACGAACTTGGTGGCGAAGCTGACGCTGCAGGGTGCGTCGATGCGCGTGCTGGCCGACGCCGCGGCCGCGGTCGATCCGTCGATCCAGGTGAGCCGCTCCACGGTCAAGTTCCCGAACCCCGACCCACAGTGGTCGTCGATGGTGTCGCTGTTCACCCAGATGCAGCCCGGATCGTGGTTCGGCCCCGAACCCACGGCGGGCGGCTACCGGGTGGTCCAGTTGGTGAGCAAGACCATGCACCAGCAGACCTTCGAGGAACTCCCCCCCGCGCTGCAGCAGAACATCGCCGCGAATGCCGCGGAACTGGCACGCGAGGAGCGCTTCAAGGTGTTCCGCGACTCACTCGTGCAGGCGTACCACCCCGTACTGAATCAGCCGCTGCTCGACAAGCTGCCGTGGCCGCCACGCCCGACGCTCGACATCGGGCGCTAGGCCGCCATCCTTGGCGACGTGCTGGAGCAGCATCGAGGATGGTAGAGTTGGCGCATGTCGCCAACCGTCTTTCGATCCGGGCCGTATCGATTCTTCTTCTTTAGCAATGAGGCAGGAGAGCCGCCGCATGTGCATGTCCAGCGCGAGCGGATGCTGGCGAAATTCTGGCTTATACCTGTGAGCCTAGCCCGGTCGACCGGCTTTTCACCTGCCGAGCTTCGCAGGGTTCAGAACCTCGTGGCAGACAACAGGAGTGTTCTTCTGGAGGCCTGGAATGAGTACTTCACCGATTGAGCTCCGCCCGTTGGCGCGCTCGGTCATCGTGTCTGAAGACGAGCTGACCGTTGGGCTCGCCGACGGCCGAGTGATCACGGTTCCTCTTGTCTGGTTTCCTCGTCTTGTGCACGCCGACGCCTCCGCGCGCAGCAAGTGGGAACTCCTTGGCGACGGCGAGGGTATTCATTGGCCAGACGCGGACGAGGACCTCAGTGTGGAAGGTTTGCTTCTAGGTAATCGGACGAGAGGAGCAGCCTGACAACAAGATCCTCGGCCGATCCGCTGCGCGGCCCGCCGAGGACCTTGAATGATAGACCGCCACCCATAACCGAGACCACGAGAACGCCGCCCGGCTCAACGCACCGGGCGGCGTTCTGCTTGTTGTGGATCGACCACTCCGCTAGCGCAGCTTGCGACGCACCTCGGCGGCCCGGCGTTCGCTCGCCTCGACACGCGTGCCATCCTTCAGCCGCAGCACGAGCACGCCGTCTTCCGCACCGTAGCTCTCGATGGCACTCATGTTGACGAGCGCACCGCGGTGCACGCGCACGAACTGCCCTTCGGGCAGGCGTTCCTCGAGTTCCTGCAGCGTGTAGTCGACCAGGAACTCCTTGGCCTCCGAACGCGCCAGCACCAACCGGTCGCGTGAGAACACGATCGGCACCTGCGACAGATCCAATAGCTTGACCTCGCGCCGGTGGCGCACCGGCAGCCGCATCAGCGGTGTCGCATTGCTGGTGAGCGGCTCGGCAGCCAGCGCGGTGCGCACCGCGGCGGCATTGCCCGAACGCTTCGCACCCAGCTTGGCCTCGCGCACCACGCGCTGCACGGTCTCGGCCAGGCGCTCACGCCGGATCGGCTTCAGCACGTAGTCCAGCGCCGCCAGCTCGAACGCCTCGACCGCATGTTGGTCGTAGGCCGTCACGAACACGACGATGGGTGCGTCATCGCCCTTCAGGTGCCGCGCCACCTCGAGTCCCGACAGGTCCGGCATGTGGATGTCGAGAAATACGGCATCCGGCTTGGTGCGCGCGATCACGGCGAGCGCTTCTCCGCCACCCTTCGCCACACCCGCCACTTCGACGTTCTCGTGCTCGGACAACAGCTTCTCCAGAAACTGCCGCGCACGAGGCTCGTCGTCGGCGATCACCACTCTCAACCGCTCGTCCATCGTCACTCGCTTCCTCCGGTCGGGATGGGCCACGCCATGTGGACGGTGAATCCGCCACCGTCACCCGGTGTGGCCTTGACACGCGCGTCCGGCCCGGCGAAATGCCGGACGCGCTGTTCCAGGTTCTCGAGACCCACGCCGAGTCCGTGCGCGCCGTTCCCGTGCGGCACACCATCGTCGGCGAACTCCAGTACGAACCAGCCGTCTGCTTGTTGCGCGTCGAGCGTCATCCGCAACGATGTCTCGCCCGGCGTGATGCCATATTTGAGACTGTTCTCCACCAGCGGTTGCAACAACAATGGCGGCACGCTCGCCGACAGCAGCGCCGGATCGCCGCGAAAGCGGAAGTGCAGCGGATTCTCGTAGCGCTCGCGCGCCACGCCCAGATAATCATCGACGAACGCGATCTCGTCGCTCAAGAGCGCGGCCTGGCGTTTTCCGGCCTCGACCGTATAGCGCAGCATGTCGGCGAGCCGCCCGGTGAAGCGCGAGGCCGCCATGGGGTCGGTCTCGATGAGATAGGCCAGGGCATTCAGGGCGTTGAACAGGAAATGCGGCTGGACCTGTGCTTGCAACGCTCGCAGCTCGGCTCGCGTCGCCGCCGCCCGTTCGGCGGTGAGCCGCAGATTGTCGAGACGCACGCCCGCCTGTGTGAGCAGCGCCGTGATAGGCCCGCGCGCGAAGTCGGGCACCTTCTCGGGCTCCGCCAGCACCGGACCGCCCTTGTCGCGCCAGTCGATCGCGACCTTCCGGTGCAGCCCGCGTTCGATGCCGGCCGCCACCGCGCCGCGCACCTCATTGCGGTCGAGCGCCGACAGCAGGCTGTCGCCCGCCGCGTCCAGAGCGGCGCGCAGCGCTTCGGGGTCGCGCCCGTAGACGCGCGCGATGGCGCGCTGCACACGCTCGCGCAGGGGCGCGAACGCGAACGCCAGGATCAGCGCGGCCACCACATTGAACGCCAACGCCTGCTCGCCGGTGACGGTGGCGAAGAAGCGCTGGCCGGTGAACACGATGCCCAGATAGATGGCGGCGAGCAGCCCCGACAGCAACGCATACGGCAGGCCACCGACGATGAGCCGGCGCGGGTCGAACAGCACGTCATCGGCGATCAGGTACGACAACAGGATGGGCGTGGCGAGCCAGACCACGAAGATGGTCGTGAACAGCACATGCACGGGTGCGGTGGGCGCGGCTGCCGCCAGGATGGGCGCCATGCGGTCGCCGCCGAAGCCCAGATTGTTCACGAGCATCACCAACGCGACCACGATCGCCAGCACGCGCTGGCCCATCGTGGGCGACCAACCGGCCTCGGAGCGGCTGTAGCGCAGCAGCAACGACAAGGCCCCGATGATCGCCGCCGCACCCGGGTAGTACGTGGCAAGGACGACCGGCGGGACGTTGGCGGTGCTGCCGTAATCGATGAGCAGCCCGATCGGCAGTGCGTAGCTGACCACCGCCAACCAGAACCACGGATTTCGCAAGCGCGAACCCTTGTGCCAGCGCGGGCGCGGGAACACCGACATGAAGTGCACGAAGCTCGCCGGGTACAACAACACCAGCGCGTCGTAGACCTGAAGGTAGATCGAGAACGCGCCGTGCTGGTCGACGAGCGTGTAACGGAACAGCGCGTGCAGCACGGCCAGCCCGTCGAGCGTGGCGTACCACAGGAACACCCACGCCGTGCCGAGGTCGGGCCGGCGCCAGACGAGCAGGAACGCCACCAGCGGCGCGGCCACGGCCACCGCGATCGGGTAGGCCGACAAGCGGAAGCGTTCCCATGGGGTAAGCCGCGTCGGTGGGAACGTGGCGCGCCGCTCGGTGCCATCGCGCTCGAACTCCAGCACCAGCGTGCCGCGCGGCCAGCCATCGGTCACGAGCCGGGCGCGCACGCTCGAGTCCGCGAGCACCTGCCCGTTCAGCCGCAGCAGCCGATCGCCGGGCTGCAGCGTGCCGAGCGCGGGCGGGCCGATCACACCCTGCACCACACCCTGCGCGCCGATGCGGGCGCCCAGACGAGGGTACGGGCCGTGCGTGAGGAACCGCGGCAGTGCCACGCCGAAGCCGGCGAGCAGCACGGCCACGGCCAGCACCCGCCGGAGTCGCACGTCAGAAGTCACGCGGTCAGCTTCCCATAGCCCCGCGGGCCGCGCAGCCGGCCACCCACCGATGCGGGCGGCATGGCTCCCAGCGCTGCTGTTGGCGTCCCGGAGCGGCCCGTGTTGCGGACGGACGCCTGCGCCGTGAGGGCGTTTCCAGTGTCCCGGAAGCGCAAAAACGCGCCCTCGCATGGAAGGCCGCCACCGCGGGGGGCGTATCGAGTGGGCGGCGCGCGGGGCAGTCGCTATACTGGCCTGCGATTCCATACCGCTCCCCGACCAGCGGCGTGGCCATGCCGTGCTCGCCGCCATCTGATTCCGGAGGATTCCCGTCTTGCCGAACCAAGCTCGTCGCGTCCTGATGTCCGTGCTGCTCGCCGGCCTGGCGATCACGGCCGCCCTGCTGCCCGCCGTGGCAGCCCCCCCGACCAAGCCGGCAGCGAAGCCGGCAGCGAGCGCACCGGCGACGCCCAAGCCCGCCGCCCCTCGGCCGACCCCGCCTGCCGCCGCGTCGCGAGCCGCGGCTGCAGATGATGTGGCGCTCGACGCCATCGCCGCGCTGGTCAACGACGACCCGATCCTGGCCAGCGACGTCGAAGAGCAGTTGTTCCAGTTCGTGCAGCGTGCCCAGGTCCGCCCGGATTCGGCCCAGATCGACACGCTGCGCCGTCAGGTGCTCGAGCAGCTGATCGACGAGAAAGTGCTTCTCCTGGAAGCCAAGCGCCAGGCCATCACGGTGAACCCGGCCGAGGTCAACAAGCAGGTCGAGGGCGCGCTCGCCGAGGCCAAGCAGCGCCTGGGTGGCGAGCAGGGCTTCGCCGAACAGCTGGCACGGGAGAACACCACCGAGGCGCGTCTGCGCGAGCGCTACAAGAACGATGTCGAACGCCAGATGATGGAGCAGCGCGTGGTGCAGAAGGCGGTCCCGCGCCGCGTCGTGCCCCAGACCGAAGCCGAAGCCTGGTTCCAGACGCACAAAGCCAAATTCCCCAAGGTGCCGCCGCAGTTGCGGCTCCAGGTGATCCAGATCGTGCCGGCTCCGGACTCCGTGACGCTCAAGGCCGCGCGCGCCCGGATCGATGGTCTGCGCAAGCGCATCCTGGCGGGCGAGAAGTTCGCCAAGATCGCGGCCGAGGCATCGGACGATCCGGGCACCTCCAAGTCGGGCGGCGACCTGAGCTTCTTCCGTCGCGGCCAGATGGAACCGGCGCTCGAGGACGCGGCGTTCGCGCTGCCGCTCGGCAAGCTGTCGGAGCCGGTACGCACTGCGTTCGGCTGGCATCTGGTCGAAGTCATGGAGCGCGACACCGTGCGTAGCCCGGCTGGCGTCGACTCGCTCGACCTGAACGGCCTACCCATCGCCGAGGTGCACGCGCGCCACATCATGGTGAAGGTCACCCCGAACGATGCCGACATCGATCGCGGTTTCGAGAGCGCCAAGAAGGTGCGCGAGCTGGCGGCCAAGGGCGGCGACTACGCGGCCTTGGTGAAGCGCTACAGCAACTATCAGGGTCAGGCCACGCCCGATGGCGACATCGGCTTCGTGAGCCTGGCGGCACTCTCGCCCAACATCCGCGCGGGGCTTGTCGACCTGAAGCCAGGCGAGGTCAGCGAAGTGCTGCCGAATGCCCAGGGTTTCAACATCTTCAAGGTGGCGGACAGGAAGCCCGAGCGCGAATATGAACTCGCGGAGATCCGCGAAGAGCTGCCCGAGGCCGTGGCCCAGGCGCAGTTCAAGGAGAAGTACGACGCGTGGTTGAAGACGCTGCGCGCCAAAGCCCAGATCGAGTACCGCAACCTGTAATCGACGCGATCTCAAGCCGCTTGATCCAAGAGACGCCGTAACCACGGCACGCAGCCAGGAGGCGCGATGATCTCATTCGAGCACGTGACGAAGCGCTACGGAGAGCGCCTCGCACTCGACGACGTGACATGGCGGATGGACGAGGGCGAGTGCGCCGTCGTGCATGGCCACAGTGCCGCTGGCAAGACCACGCTGCTACGGCTCATCACGCACGAGACCCAGCCCACGTCGGGCGTGGTCACGGTCGGCACGTTCCGCGGCGGGCGTCTGTCGCGTTCGCACCGCGCGCTGCTGCGCCGCACGATCGGCGTGATCTACGAGGACTTCCGGCTGCTGCCAGACCGCACCGTGCTCGAGAACGTCGCGCTGGCGCTGCAAATCGCTGGTCAGTTCAACGACGCCGACGTCACGCCCAAGGTGCGCCGTGCACTGGAGGAAGTCGGGCTCGAGTCGCATCGCGACCTGCTGCCAGCCGAACTGTCGTTCGGCGAACGCCAGCGCTGCGCGATCGCACGCGCCATCGTGAACCGCCCCGCGCTGATCCTGGCGGACGAACCCACCGGCGCGCTGGAACCCAAGTCCGCGGCCGAAGTGCTGTCGCTGCTGCTGCGCATCCACCGCGAGGGCGCGGCCCTGCTGCTGGGCACGACGCGCGCCGAAGTGGCGAACGTCATGACCGGCAAGCACTACGAGCTCGCCGACGGCCGCTTGCGCGAGAGCGGCCGCGGCGCCATTGCGACCACGGCCTACATGCCGCCGGCCACCCAGGCCGCAGCACCGCTCCCGCCCGCGGCGGGTGGCTCGAAACCCGACCTGTTCGCCCCGCCCGGCGGAGGAGCCTGACAGCCATGCATCTTCATCACTGGCGCGAAGCCTGGCGCGTGTTCCGCTCGCACCGCGGGCTCGCCATCACCTCGATCGTGTCGCTGGCCGCAGCGCTGACGCTGTGCGGCATCTTCGTATTGCTGGATCACAATGCCCGGCAGGCGCTCCAGACCATCGGCGACCGGCGCGAGATGGTCGTGTACCTGAAGGACGGCGTCAGCGAATCCGATCTGGCCACGCTCATGGACAAGGTGCGCCAGTACTTCGGCGAACCCACCTATGTGAGCCGCAAGCAGGCGTGGCAGGAGTTCTCGGAGCAGATCGGCGACCCCGACCTGCTGTCGGGCGTCGACGACAATCCGCTGCCGGCATCGCTGCGCGTGCGCTTGAAGCCCGAACTGCTGAGCTTCGCCGCCATGGAGCAGGCCGCCAAGCAGGTGCTCGAGTTCGCCGAGGTGGAAGACGTGCGCTACGGCGCCGACTACGTGCGCCGGCTCGACGACTTCTCGGCAGGGCTGCGCGCGACGACCATCGCGGTGGGGGGGCTCGTCGCCATCGCCATCGTACTGGTGCTCTACAACACGCTGCGCTTGACCGTGCTGGCACGCCGCCAGCAGGTCGAGGTCATGCTGCGGATGGGCGCGAGCGACCGGTTCATCGCCACGCCGTACATCTTCGAAGCCCTGCTGCAGACCGCCATGGCCGCAGCCGCCGCACTATTGTTGCTGTTCGCGCTGCAACAAGCCCTGGCCGGAAGGCTCACCGGGCTGACGTTCTTGCCATGGTCGTGGTCGCTGTCATTCGTGGGCACGGCACTCGTCGTGGCGTGGGTCGCTTCGGCCACCGCGCTGACGCGCATCCTGAGGGTCATCGGGTCGTGACGTCCGGTCTGTTCGCACGCTTGCATCGCCTGATCACGCGCCCCGTGTTCACACGCGCGTGCGTCGTGGCGTTGCTGATACTGGCGGTGGTGCCGGTGCGCGCGCAGGACAGCCTCGAAGCGGCGAAGCGGCAGGAGCTGGAGCTCATCCGTCGCCAGGCGCAGGAGAAGCGCGCGCAGGCCGGCGCGCTCAAAGGCCAGGAGACACGTGCGATGGGCGTGTTGAAGCGCACCGATCGCGAACTCAACGCCACCCGGCGCCGGCTGCGCCAGCTTCAGGGCCGCCGCAACCGGCTCGACCAGCAGCTCGAAGTCACGCGCGCCAACCTGCAGCGCAGCGTCGAGACGCTGCAGATGCAGCGCAAGCGTCTGGCGCGCCGGCTGCGCCGCATGTACATGATCGGCCCCGCGCGCGATCTCGAGTTCCTGGTCAGCACACGCTCGTTCGCCGGCCTCATGATGCGCTGGGACTTCCTGCAGATGCTCGCCGAGCAGGACCGCCTGCTGTTGGAGAGCGTTCGCTCCGAAAAGGAACACGTCCAGAACAACGAGAACGCGCTCGAGAAGAACCTGAAGCAGGTCTCGCTCACCGCCAAGAAGACCACGGTGGAATCGAGCAAGCTCGCGGGCCTGCGCCAGCAGCACGCCTCGACCGTGAAACAGATCCAGTCGAAGCGCGGGGAGTACGAGGCAGCGGCCGCCGAACTGGAACGTAGCGCGCGGGCGTTGCAAGGCCTGCTGGCGCGCCTCGAACGCGCCCGCCAGGCCGAAGCCACCAAGGCCCGCGTCGAGGGCCGCAACCCGCAGCCCTACAGCGGCGAGTTCGCACGTGGACAGGGCCAGTTGGACTGGCCCGTGCAGGGCTCCATCGTGGGACGCATGGGACTCGAGACGCACCCGCGCTTCGGCACACAGGTGCGCAACGACGGCATCGACATCTCGTGCGCGGTGGGCACCGCGGTGCGCGCCGTGGCCAAAGGCCGAGTCGACGCCGCCGACGACGACTACGAAGGCGTCGGCGGCCTGATCGTGCTGAACCATGGCGACGGCTACTACACCATCTATTCGCACCTGTCCGAAGTGAACGTCGCCTCTGGTACCGAAGTGCAGGCCGGCGCCGTGATCGGCCGCACCGGAGAAGAAGGCTCGCTCAAGGGGCCGGTGCTGCACTTCGAGGTCCGCAAGGGCTCGGCTCCCATGAACCCGGAGACGTGGCTGCGCTAATGCGCCGCTAGGCTTTCACGCGCGGCCAGCGCCAGTCCTTGGCGCGCGACTTGCCGTTGATCGTGCCTTCGATGCGCGCGCACAGCGTGTCCGGATGCGGACTCCAGTACAGGATGCGTTGCGGGAAGTCGTGCGCCGCATTCTCGAACACGACCCGTCGCTCGCCCTGCTCGACGAGCTTGAACGGCGTCGCCGGCGCGCCGCCAGGGCTGGTCATGTAGTAGACGCCATCGGGGTGTGACTCGATCCGGAAGAACTCGAACCCCGATATCCGACCGGCCTTGACGTCCTTGTGCATGCCGACCAGCCCGTCGCCTGCGGCCGAAGTCCAGTGCTCCTCCATCTGCACCTCACCGGTGACGCCGGCCCAGTGACCCTCCATCCAGGCCATGCGACCAAACGGCGTGGGTTCCACAGCGGCAGCCACTGACGCCCAGCACAGCACACCCACGACCAGCAACTGGATGCGCATCGATTCCGCCTTTCTTTCGAGAAGTCCCACTCCCATGAAAGCGCACACTAACGCTTCTTGTGAGGAACCGACCCGACAATCCCGCAACGGGGCGATACCCCCTCGAGATAAACGCGGAGGCGCGCCATCGGGCCGCCGGCTTCGCGTCCGGCGCCGGGCCTCGCCCGGCACCTGCGCGGAACTCGCACGCCAGGCGGACGCGCGGCTCGGCCGGGCGGCGAACCTGCCCCGAGTTGGCGTAGAATGCCCGCATGATCGACATCACGCTTGGCGGGCTGCTCGGGCAGCCGGATGTGTCGGACTACCTGCGCGGCATCGTGCAGCGCGGCCGCTACGCCAACGCCTACCTGTTCCATGGCCCCGCCGGTGTGGGCAAGTGCACCGCCGCGCTGGCATTCGCGCGCGCCGTGTTGTGCGAGCGCGTGCACGGCGCAGCCGCGGTGGACGCCGGGCCGTCGTTGTTCGGCGAAGCGTTGGTGGAGCAGTCTGCGCGTGATGGCAACGACGCCTGCGGCGAGTGTCGCGGCTGCCGGTTGTCGGGCCAGATGCTGCACCCCGACCTCCAGTTCCTGTTCCCGCTCTCGGGCGAAGAGAAGACGCTCGAAGCGACCGTGGTCGAGACCATACAGGCCATGCGCGACGATCCGCTGTACGTGTTCCAGTACGAGAAAGCCGCCAGCATCCGCATCTCGCAGACGCGCGAACTGCTGACTGAACTCGGTTACCGCCCGCACACCGCCTCGCGCCGGATGGTCGTGGTGCGCGATTGCGACCGCATGCGCGAGGACCAGTTTTCGGCGCTCTTGAAGAGCGTGGAAGAGCCCGGCGCCTCGACTATCTGGGTACTCACCACGGCACGGCTGTCGCTCGTGCCCGTGACGATCCGCTCACGTTGTCAGCGCGTGCGCTTCGCGCCGCTGTCGGAGCCCTTGATTCGCGGCGTGCTGCAAGACGTGGCCGAAGTCGAAGAGAAGGACGCGCGCATGCTGGCCGCTCTGTCGGGCGGTTCGCTGGCGCGCGCGCTCGCCATGCGCGACGCCGATCCCGGCATGCTGGCGCAGCGCGATGCCGCGCTCGCGCTCTTGTCGCCGGCACTGAGTGGCGACGTGAGCTTGCTGTGGGCCGCCATCCAGAAGACCACCGCGTTCGGCAAGGCCGGACGCGAGCGTCTTCGCCAGACGCTCGAGTTCCACCAGCTCTGGCTGCGTGACATGCTGCGGCTGCGCTACGGCGCGGGCGTCGACCAGCTCGTGAACCGTGATCAGGTGAAGCTGCTCGAGCAACTCGCCGCTCGCATCGATGCGACCGAGGTGCGCCGCCGGCTCATGGTGCTCGAAGAGGCCCTGCGCAGCATCGACGGCAACATCTCGCCCGACCTGACGCTGTTCTCGACGCTGTCACGCGTCGGCGGCCAGCGCATGGGTGAAGGCGCCTGGCCCGCGCACGCCACGGCGCGCTGGGACGTGTAGGCGGGCGCGGCCGCCGGCGCCTTGGTCTTCCGCGGCGCGCACGAACCCGAGGGTACCGCCCGGGCGGACGCCCCGCGCGCGCCTTTCGTCGCCGGTCCGTTTCCCCCGTCATCGGGCAGCCCTTCTGCTAAGCTCATCCCACGCGAGCCTCGCCTCGGGGCCTTTCGAATAGCCTGCCGTGCCGGCGCAGTAACTCGCCGACCGTGCGGGCACTGGAACGCAGTCGCAATCGTGAAGGTTCTCAGCCGGCCGCATGCTCGCCGGCTTTGCGCGGACGCAGTCGTCCGCCATAGAGGTCCCGTCATGTCGGAGATCATCCAGGTCTCCCTGCGCGGTTCGCGCCGGGAATTCTTCCTGAACTCGCGCAGCCTGTGGCTGCGGTTGCGCGACCGCGTCGTGGTGCAGGGCGAGCACGGCGAGAACATCGCCATGGTGCTGCTGAAGGACCCCACCCTCGTGGCCCTGAAGCGCCCGGGCAACATCACACGCGAGATCATCCGCAAGGCCGAAGAAGAAGACCTCGACCAGGAAGACCACAATCGCCAGCTCGAGGAAGACGCCTTCGACTACTGCCGCCAGCGCATCACCCTGCGCGACCTGAAAATGGAGCTGTCCGAAGTCGAGGTGGCGTTCCGGCGCAACCGCATCACGTTCTACTTCACCGCCGAGCAGCGCGTGGACTTCCGCGAGCTGGTGAAGGATCTGGCGAGCAAGTTCCAAACGCGCATCGAGCTGCGCCAGATCGGCGTGCGCGATCAGGCGAAACGCGTCGACGGCTGCGGACCGTGCGGGCGGGCGTTCTGCTGCTCCACCTGGATGAAGAGCTTCCACCCGGTCACGCTCAAGATGGCGCGCGAGCAGAACCTGTCGTTGAACCCGACCAAGATCTCGGGCGCGTGCGGCCGTCTGATGTGCTGCCTGAGCTACGAGCTGGCCCAGTACCGCGACAGCGCCGCCAAGATGCCGCCCGTGGGCACCAAGATCAGCACCGGCCAGGGCCCGGTCACGGTAACGCGCACGGACGCCTATCAGGAAGCCGTGTGGGTGCGCGACTCCGAGGGCGCGGAGCACAAGATCGCTTACGAAGACATGCCGCCCGGGCCGTACCACAAGTGCGGGGATTGCGGGTGCGGGAAGAAGAAGCCGGAAGCGGACGCCGGTGACGCGACGCCGGGCGACACGCCGTCCTGAGTCGCAGCAGGCCGCAGGTGGTACTTCGCCGCGAGCCCATCCCAGAAGGTCCCCCGACCCATCCAAGATGGGGGTTCGCGGCATCTGATTCGTCGAACGAGTGCCCGGTGTGTGACCGGATCATTCTCGACGCGGGACACGACGAAGCCCGGGCGTTCGCGTCGCCCGGGCTTCGTGATGATCATTCCGTGGCAGCGGAATCTTGGTGTCGCTAGTCGACCACCGTGATGCGCGTCGACAGCACGCGTCCCGGTAGTGCCAACTGCGCGAAGTAGACGCCCGAAGCGACGCGCGAACCATCGTCACCGCGCGCGTCCCACGCCACCGACTCACGACCGGCCGGCCGCGTGCCCTGCACCAGCGTGCGCACACGGCGCCCGGCGGCATCGAGGATCGTCAGCCGCACGTCGGCCGAAGTGGCGAGCGAGTAGGTGATCTGCGTCTGGCTCATGCACGGGTTCGGCAGCGGGGGTGCGATCCACGTCAGGCCGGGTTCGTCGCCCACGGCGGTCGCGGCGGCGGCCGTGATCGTGAATGCGGTGTTCATGACACCACCGTAGTAGTTCCAGTCATCGGCCGACGTATCCTGACCGCCGTCGGCAGCCAGGCCGATCGCCCAGAAGTTGTATGTACCGGCCGTTGCGGGAGCGGTCCACTGGAACGTCCACGTGCGCACGTCCGAGTTGGCGTGCGTGACTTCGAGGCCGGAGACGCGGTTGTTGGCACCCGCAGTGAGCGTGCCGGCGCTGGCCTTCAGGTTGAAGCCGCCATTCGGTCCCACGGGGCCGCCGGTCACGGTCACCGTGTACGTGTTCTTCGCTCCGGTGATGACATTGCGCGGTCCGGTGATCGCGACGTTGACGCCCGCGCTGAGCGTGCTGCTGTGGCAGCTGCAGCCGGTGCTCGATTGCGTGCGGCCGGTGCGCCCGGTGATGTCGGCGAGAACCTGACGGGCTCCGACCGAGAGCCCGAGGGCGACGAGTGCGAACGCGGCGATTCTCGCGTATGTACGAGTGGTGGTCATGACGAGCACTCCTTGGCAAGGGTGACTGCGAACGTGCGCGTCGTGGGCGCGGCGCTCGTCCGCGCAATACACCCCGCAACACCCGTGCTGAACTTCGTCAAGCCCGACACAACTCGCCGGACGGGCGCCCTTCGGACCATCTCGCGCCGAAGATGTTGTCCCATCAAGCGCTTGGTCGGCGCGCAGTCAACCGGTCCACGGCGTCGCAGCGGCGCCGTGTCGAGAACTGCCTCGCACGCGTGTAAAAGTGTCATTCGGTATGACGGCCTGTCTGGCAGGACTGCGCGCCGCGGCCTTCCAAAGGCTCGTTGCGAGGCAGGACACGAGAATCCAGCAATGTCACCACAAGCGCGCCATGCTCACACCGCCGTAGCACTTACGAGCCGCTACAGCGCCCGCTTCTCGAACGCCCGCACGCCGAGCGCCAGTGCGACCAGCGCGTACCCGGCAGCCCACCACACCATGGCGGGGCTCGGCAGGGAGGCGGGCGAGAACGGCGTCATGTGCAGATCGCGCATCATCGCGGGCTGCATATGATATGCGGCGCGCTGCCACAGCGCCTCGGTGGGCATGATCAAGCTGGCTACCGTGCCGACGTTCTGGGCGGCCAGATTGCCGGCCATGGCACCGACCTGTTCGACCCACGTGCCGATGAAGGCAAGCCCATAGAGCCCGAACACGAGCACGCCATTCGTGACCGTGGCGAGCGTGGCACCCCCGGCGATCGAGATCGACACGAACACCACGGCTTCGAGCGCCATGAGCGGCATGCCCACGGCCAGTCCCGGCGGCGTGAAATGGCCGAGCACGCGCGCGATCGCCAGCACACCGAGCGCGACCACCATGTAGTACGCCACCGCGACCAGCGAGAACGCCAGCCACTTGCCCAGCACGATGCTGGATCGTGCCACCGGCTTGGTGGCCACCGTCTGCACGACTCCCGAGGCGATGTCCCCCGACAGCGTGTCAACTGGCAACAGCACGGCTGTCATGAGCGCCAGGAAGTGCGATACATAGAGCCCCGCCAGCGTGAGGAAGTTCAAGAACAGCCGCTGCCGGACCACGGTGAGCCCGGCGTCCGCGGTCACCTTCTGGGCCACGAAGTGGAACCCGATGCCGTAGAGCAGCAGGAATGCCGCCGCACCGATGAGCGTGGCGGTGAGCACGCGCCGGCGCCCGGCTTCGTGCAGCGTGATGTGCAGAATGGTGAGGATGTCTCTCATCCGGGCCTCTGGTCTTCGCCCATGACCGCGAGAAACGTGTCCTCGAGCGAACGTTTGTGCGGCGTCATCGAATACAAGCGAGCGCCGGATTGAACGAGCGCGGCCGCCAGCAACGGCAGCTTGTCGTCGGCATCGACGCGCACGCGCGCGACCCCATCGGTGTGCGAGAGCAATGTGCCGTGCGTCGCGAGCACCGCGTCGCTGGCGAGCTCCACTCGAAGCTCGACTTCGAGGCCGCTCGGGGTGGTCGACAAGTCGAGCTCGTGGATCACCCGGCCCTGCTTCACGAACCCTACCCGGTCGCAGGTCGCCTCGACCTCGCCCAGCAGGTGCGAGTTCAGGAACACGCTCGTGCCTTGCGCCCGCAGCTCGTGGATGACATCGCGCACCAGCAGCCGGCCCAAGGGATCGAGTCCCGAGGTGGGCTCGTCCAGGAAGATGATGTCGGGATCGTTCAACAGCGTCTGCGCCAAGCCGACGCGCTGCGTCATGCCTTTGCTGTAGCCCTTGATCGGCCGGTCGGCCGCCTCCTGCAGCGCCATGCGCGTCAGGAGCGCATCAGCCTTGGCATCGAGCGCCGAGCCCGACAGCCCGTACAGCCGCCCGTGAAAGCGCAGCAGTTCGCGCCCCGTGAGCCAGTCCTGGAAGCGGAAGTGCTCAGGCAGGAAGCCAACCTTGGCGCGCGCGGCGCGATCGCCGATCGGCTTGCCGAGCAGCGTGCCGCGGCCGGTCGTGGGTTCGATCAGCCCCAGCAGCATCTTGAGCGATGTTGTCTTGCCCGCACCGTTCGGCCCCAGGAACCCGAACACCTCGCCGCGCTTCACCGCGAGGCTCAGGTCGGCCACGGCGAGCTTCTCGCCGAAGCGCCGGCTCAGGTGGTGGGTCTCGATGGCGAGGTCGGTGGTCATGATCGCGACGCTAGTCGGACGCGCAAGTGGGCGCAACAGGTCACGTCACTCATGCGCGATCGCCACGATGGGTGGCAGTTCGGCGGCCCGGCGCGCGGGATAAGTGCCGAAGATGAGTCCCACGATCGACGATGAGACCGTGGCGATGAGCACGGAACTCAGCGATAGCACCGGATAGACCGGCGCCTTGACCATCATGCGGAATACCGCCGTGACCACGACCGCCAGCAGGAACCCCACCACAAGGCCCACGCCGGCGCACACGAGCGAGATGGCCACCGACTCGGTGAGGAACTGCGCGCGGATGTCCGAGCGGCGCGCTCCGACGCTCTTGCGGATACCGATCTCGCGGGTGCGTTCGGCCACCGACGCCAACAGCACGTTCATGATGCCGATGCCGCCCACCAGCAACGAGATGCTCACCAGTGCTCCGATGAAGCACTTCACCAGCAGCAGTGCTTGTTCAACCTGACGCAAGGACTCGCGACCCACCGAGACATCGATCCGCTGCTGCCAGCGCACATAGCGTCGCGACAACCAGTCCGACGCGCCGTCCTTCAGGTCTTCGACGGCTTCGACCGAAGGCGCCAGGAGCTGGATCACGGGTGCGAACCGCCCACTCGATGGTGGTTCGAGCAGAGCCGAGGCGGTGGTGATCGGCGCATACGCCGAGAACGACGGGTTGTCGGAGTCCTCGAGGCCCGTCGGCTCCATGACGCCGATCACGCGCCGAACGCGATCGCGCACGCGTACGTCCTGTCCGACCATCTCGAACGGATCGCGCGTCGGAGCGAGCTGCCGCGCGAGCGCGTGGTTCAGCACGATCACCGGCGACCTGTTCTCGACCTCGACCTCCGTGAAGAACCGCCCGGCGCCCACCTGGAGCGTCGAGAAACTGGGCAAACTCGCCGTGGCCAGGACAAGACTGACGTTGTGTTGCACGCCACGGTAGCGCGCGGGTGCCCGCCCCGACAGCGTGAGCGTCGCGTCGGTCGCACCCGGCAGGTGTTCCCGCAGCGAGCGGACATCGTCCGCCGTGAAGATCGGGTAGTCGCGCACAGCGACCCACTGGCCTTCGTGGAAGCGATGCGTGCGCGGGCTGATGCCCACGACCTGCACGCTCGTCTGGCGCTGGATCTGTGTGCGCGCGAACTCGACCATGCCATCGCTCACCGCCATCGTGGCCACGAGCGCAGCGCAGCCGATCATGATGCCGAGTACGGACAGCAACGTGCGCATCGGGTGGATGCGCAGTGCGTCTGCGCCGACCGTCAGGTTGGCGATGAGCGTCTCGCGTTGGATCACAGGCGGGGTCCAGGGCGAATGGTGGCTGGGTACGGATCGGCCCGCAGCGGAGCGCGCCGCGGGCCGGAGGATCGAGCAAGCCGAAAGCTGTTATCGCAACGACTGCGCGACTTCGAGCACGTCCTCGGGCGACATGTCGCCCTGCACCGCGAACACCCGTCCGCGATCACTCCACATGACCATCGCACCGCTGCGGTGCCGGCGGCCGCCCTCACCAGGCTCGGTCTGTGCGTTCGTGCGCACGAACAGCCCGGGGTGACCGTTCACCTCGATCTGTCGGAACGACGCCGCGTTCATGGGCACCGGCACGACCAGCGTGTTGCGCCAATCGATGCCTGCCGCGACGCGGCGCGCTTCGTCCCGATCGAGCCCCAGCACGCGCAGGCCGATCTCGCCCATCTGCTTCAAGTCGGCACCCGGCGGCAGTGACACCTCGGGGCTGTTCGCCTCGATCACCACCATGGTGCGCTCGCCACTCTTGTACTTCTGGATCACGCTCGCCGGCATGTGAACACTGATGCTCTGACCATCGACCATGCTCGGAACATGGACGTCGTCGATGCCGAGCGCATCGAGCACGTGCTGCACCTTCTCGGTGTGCACGATGAAACGCGCCGAGCCCTGACCCGTGGCGGTGGCCTTGTCGAACACGAGCCCACCCGGCAGCGACGAGGGCTTCAAGAGACCCGGCAGGCCTGCCGCCGTGCCGGCCAGTTCGGCGGACGCGAAGTCGACCGGGGCCGAGGGCTCGTGCACGAACTGCTTCTCGAGAATGGCCGACATGGGGTCGGCGCCATCGGCGCCCTGGAACTGCTTCAGGCGTTCCATGGCTTCGCCGTCGATCTCGACCGCGGCGAACGACTTGACGCGGAACATGTCGAGCGCGTTCTGTGCCGCCACGCGCACCGCGGGCAGAGCGAAGCTGGCGGCCACCAAACCTGCGGCCAGCGCCGTGGCGAACGCGGGATGCAGCCGGAATCCGCGCGCGGGCGTTTCGGCTTCAATAGTGCGCAACTGCTCGCGCAGGGACCGGGCGTAGCCCGGGCTTGGATCACGGCGCTGTTCGTGCAGAAAACGGTCGTCCATGTTCATGCTCCTTCGCTATCCCAGCCGGCGCGCAGCTTCTGCACCGCACGGTGCAGGATCGAGCCGACATTGGTCTCGGAGAGGTGGATCTGCTTGGCGATGGCGCGGTTCGTGAGACCCGCGCCGTACTTGAGCGACACCAGCTCACGATCGCGTTCGGGCAGCTCGTTCAATAGCCGCGCGAGCTTCTCGAACTGCTCGCGTGCTTCCGTTGCGACGTGCGGCTCCTCGCCACCCGCCACATGGGCCGCCGCTTCGAGCGGGGCGTGATCGCGCCGCCGCCGGTAGTAGTCGATCGCCACGTTGCGTGCGATGGCCATGAGCCACGTGGAGAAGCCCGCCAGGTCCCGCCGATAGCGGTGACGCGCACCCCACGCTTTCTCGAATGTGAGCGACGTGAGGTCCTCGGCCACGGGCCCGCTGCCCAGTCGGTAGCGGAAGTAGTTCAATACCCGCGGCAACTGGTCCGCATACAACGCGTCCCAGTCCGCCTCCCGGGCCGGGTCCAGAGCCCAGAGCCTGCCGAATACCGTGTCGCCGATGGCCATCGTGGGGGAATGTACGCCCGAACCCCCGGGGTATCACGGCCGGGCCGAACAGGCAGTGCCACCGGACACACCTGTGCCCCAACGGGCTGCGATGGCGCCACCGGAATCGGCAAGGTGACCGCCGGGAGAAGCGTTCCGTTCCGAAACGCCCGCCCGCAGCGCGGGTCGGCCCGCGGAGGGCAGCCGAACGTGCTGTTTCCGCTATACTCCGTCGCCGTCGCATCCCAACCCCCTCCGGAGCCCGACTTGTCCCGCTTCTACATCACCACCGCGATCGACTACGTGAACGGACGCCCGCACCTGGGGCATGCCTACGAGAAGGTCCTCGCGGATGCCATCGCCCGCCGCCATCGCCAGAAGGGCGACGCCACGTTCTACCTGACGGGCACCGACG
>JANNWR010000452.1:0-24441 GCA_031408715.1 bacterium | reverse complement strand
GCCACACTCTGCCTGCGTCGGCGGGCTACGAAGCCATGCTCGCGGCCTGGCGCGGCGCCTGGCCGCGCGCACTGGAGCGACTGGCGCACCATCTGGCCACAGCGGAGCGCGGCGCCTGAGCGACGAACCCGCCGCCCCGTCGGGCGGAGACGCCGCATGGGCGCGGAGTCTGGCGTCGCTCGAATCCGCGCGTGCCGCGCACTCGGGTTCGCCCGGACCATTCCGCCGCTACGTGGCGATCGGTGACAGCTCGACCGAAGGGCTCATGGATGTTGCTGCCGATGGCGATGATCGCATCGGCCTGCGGGGCTGGTCGCAACGCCTGGCTGAGCGTATCGACGCCGCGCAGCGCGCTGCCGGGGGCGGCACGGGATTGTTATACGCCAACCTCGCCGTGCGCGGACGCACCACGCGCGAGATCCGCGAGCAGCAACTGGACCGCGCGCTCGCCATGGAGCCCGACCTCGCCACGGTGTTCTGCGGCACCAACGACGTGCTGCAATCCCGCTTCGACATCCAGGCGTTCACCGCGGACGTGCACGCCATGCAGGCCGCGCTGCGCGCGCGCGGGGCCACCGTGCTGACGTTCACGCTGCCCGACCTCACCCCGCTGCTGCCGCTGGCCCGGCTGATCGCGCCGCGCATCGAACTCATGAACGCCGCCGTGCGCGCGGTGTGCGGACTGACCGGCACGCGGCTCGTGGACTTTGCGCAATACCCCGTGACCACCGACGCGCGGCTGTGGGACCGCGATCGGATCCACGCCAACTCCGCCGGGCACGCGCGCATCGCCGACGCGCTGTACGAAGCGCTGGCGCTACCGGGCAGCAACGCGACATGGCGCGAGCCGCTGCCGCCGCGCGCGCTGTCTCCGCTGGCGGTCGTGGCACGCGAGGCCTGGTGGACCGCGCGCTACCTGCTGCCTTGGTGCGTGCTGAGCGTGCTGCCACGCGGGTCGCGCACGGACGCACCCGGGAAGCGGCCGGTGCTTGCACCGGTGACGGTTCCCGTCCAAGGCTGAGGCGCGCGCGATCCCTGCGCCCCGGGTCGCGAACCGCAACCCGGGGCGCACTTCAACTTCGCGTCACCGCATGCGCACGAGCCGCGCCGAGCGCGACACACCGCCCACTGCGAGCCGTGCGAAGTACACACCTGGCGGGCGCGAGGCACCCGCCAGGTCACGGCCATCCCAGCGCGCGACATGCTCGCCGGCGGGCGCGCTGCCCGACCACAACGTCGCGACACGCTCGCCTGCGATATCGATGATGTCGAGCGTGACCGATGCTGCACTGGGCAGCGTGAAGCGCAGCGTGGTGTGGTCGCGGAACGGGTTCGGCCGCGGCGTGGAAAGCGCGATGGCCGTAACACGCGGCTGTGGTGGCGCGTCGACGGTGCTCGCCCCGACCGCAAACAATGTGGCGTTGTTGATCGCGTACACCTGACCGTCCGGGCCGGTGAGCGTGGGCGTGTACGCCTCGCCGATGCCGGGCGTGAGCACGACGGATTCCGACAGGCTGTTGGTCGCGAGGTCCCAGCGGTACAGCACGCCGTCTTCGGACCCCGCCAGCACCGAACCCGAGAACGGATCGATGGCCGCGGAGTTGATGCACCACTCCTTCACGGCGTTCGGGAAGCCACCGCCCGCACCGGGATCGGGCGTGATGCCGGCGATGATGCGGAACTCGCGCATCACCGTCGCACCGGCGTGTGCGTCGATCTGCGTCGCGTCGGGATCGACGATCGCGAGCTTGTTCACACCGTCACCGTTGCCGGCATAGTAGTTGTACTTGATCATGAGCAGGTAGGGCGCGGTACCGAGATAACTCGGCACCGCGGAGCGTGGCACGAGTGACGGCGTGTCGTCCCAGCCGAACGCCCCGGGCGCACCACTGGGAGCCAGCGTGATGCCGTTGAACTGAAGCAGCCACCCGCGCGAAGCGTTGCTGCCGAACGGGTTCTCGAGCACGCCGAAGTACACGCGGCCATCGGGCGCGACCATCGGAGAGGCGGTGCCGTCGAACGGCACCAGCGCAGGCTGAGCGGACACCGGGTCGACCAGCAGACGCGAGGCGGTGAGTTGCATGGTCGAGGTGGAGACCGCCATGAGATAGGCCGGTGCACTTGCCGCACCGCGACAGGCGACATAGACCGTTTGTTCGTTGGCCGAGAGCGCAGGCGCGCAGTTCATCGACACGTCGGTGACGGCGCCGGCGGTGGCTGCCGCCGGCGAGAAGAACAGCATCGGGCCCGCGGGATCCCAGCGCACGAGTCCGCTGGTGATGCCGAGCGGATTGCTGTTGACGGCGCGCACGCCGAAGTAGATGCGCCCGCGCGAATCGCTCGTCAGCGGCGTCGACACGAACAGGCCCGCGTCCATGCCGGCCTTGTTGGCCGAGTAGGCACCATTGCCATAGAACGCGATACGCGTCGCGGTGTGCGGCACGGCTGCATCGAGCGCATCCGTGAACCAGAGCGTGCCGCCCGCGCCCGGGAACCAGAAGCGCCCCTGCGGCGTGATCGTGCTGCCCACGCTCGGTGTCCAGTTGTGCGGCGGCAGGATGTAGTCCGTGGGCAGGGTCCAGCGCAGCGCGCCGTTGCCCCCGTTGCGAGCATCGAACCGGAAGCCGCCCGAAGCTCCGGTCTTGACCGGGAAGATCACCGTGTTGCCCTCGGTCACCATCGGCGAGCCGTAGTGGATGAGCAGAGTGCTGCCGCTGTACTGAGGCTGCAGGTCGACCGGGGTCTGCCAGTGGATGACCTGGAGCGGCTGTGTGGGCACCGGGCTCATGGCCGTGTGCTGGGCCGTGCCGCCGTAACCGGGCCACGCCGCGAGCGCGGGAGTTGCCGCCGCGAGCGTGCAAGCCAGCGCGATGAATCGGATCGAGAGTGAGCGTGACGGGCGGGTGACCATGGGTCAGGGGACTCCGAACAGTCGAGTACGGCGGTCGGCGGATCCGGAACCGCCGGCGGGACGGCCCCGGCGACAGCGCGGGGCCGGAATGGACCGGAACGACCGCAAGCGCGTCGTCCCGCGCGCTGCGAGCGTAGCACGCGTCGAGCGCGTCCTCACACGACTTCTGTGGAGGCTTCCGCCCGCATTCCGAGCCCCGGATGGGCGGTCGGTGCGGTGCCGTTTCCGCGCTGCGGGCTGCGGCCCGGTGCGCTATGGTGGGCCACTCGGAACATCACTCCAGGCCGGGATCGGGGCCATGCACTCCCGTCCGCGCCGCCACGCGCCACCCTTCCAGAAAGCTCCCGCATGTCCGCCACGCCCACCGAGCTGCGCACCGTGCGCTTCGGCCACAGCCCCGACGCCGACGACGCTTACATGTTCTACGGCTTCCATACCGGCGAAGCGGTCATCGACGGCTGCAAGGTCGAGCACGTGCTGCAGGACATCCAGACCCTGAACGTGCGCGCGATCGAGCACGCCGACCTCGAGATCACCGCGGTGAGCGCGCATGCCTACGCCTACCTGGCCGATCGCTACGCGGTGATGAAGTGTGGCGCCAGCTTCGGCTGGGGCTACGGCCCAGTGCTGGTGGCGCGTGAGGCACGCGATGTGGCGAGCTTGAAGGGCAAACGGGTCGCGATCCCCGGCAAGCTCACGACTGCGGCACTGCTGCTGAAGATCGAGTGCCCCGACGTCGAGCCGGTCGAGGTGATGTTCGACGACATCCCGCGCGCCATCCTCGAGGGCGAAGTCGAGGCGGGCGTCATCATCCACGAGAGTCAGTTGACGTACGTGGCCGAGGGCCTCACCAAGGTGGTCGACTTCGGCGAACTGTGGAAGACGCGCGACAACCTGCCCGTGCCACTGGGGCTCGACATCGTGCGCCGCGACTTGGGCGCGCCGCTCATGAAGGCGTGCAGCGAAGGTTTTCGCGCCAGCATCGACGCCGCGTTCGCACACGAGGACGACGCCATCCGCTACGCGCTGCAGTTCGGGCGCGGACTCGACACCGAACAGGGCAAGAAGTTCGTGCACATGTACGTGAACGACCTCACCCTCGACATGGGCGAACGAGGCCGCGCCGGCATCCAACTACTGTACGACCGCGCACTGGCGTGCGGCGCGATCAGCAAGGCGCCACCGTTCGAGATCGTCTGACCCGCACCGGAGTGATCATGAGCGACTTGAAGCCCGTCACGCACACGCGCTGGGACGACCAGCCGCTCGATGCGGTGAACGCCACGTTCGATCGCCGCATCGTGACCGGCGAGCACATCACGCTGGCGCAGATCTTCCTGAAGCCCGGCGGCGGTGCGCCCAAGCACAGTCATGAAAACGAGCAGTTCAGCTACATCCTGAAGGGCACGTTGCGCTTCTGGGTCGGCGACGAGGAGCGCGTCATCGACGTGAAGGCTGGCGAGGTGCTGCACCTTCCGCCGCACGTGCCGCACCGGGCCGAGGCGGTCGATGACGTGTTCGCGATCGACGTGTTCAGCCCGCCACGTTGGGATTGGGTGAACAAGACCGACACCTATCTGCGCGAGGCGAAGAAGTAGCGTTCGCACGCCGCACGTCAAGCAAGCTGCGGCACGCAAAGGAGCCGGCACATGGATCTGGGTCTGCGCGGCAAAGTCGCCTTGGTCGCCGCGGCTTCGAAGGGCCTGGGGCGCGCCGTGGCGCATGAGCTGGCCGCCGAAGGCGCGTCGGTCGCCATCTGCTCGCGCGACGCCGCCGCGATCGCCGCCACCGGGCGGGAAATCGCGGCGGCGACCGGAGCAGAAGTGCTGGCGATCGCCGCGGATGTGGCGGACCCGAGTGCGATCGGCGCATTCGTCGACGCCGCGCTTGCTCGCTTCGGTCGCATCGACATCCTGCTCACGAACAGCGGCGGCCCGCCGCCGGGGCGCTTCGAAGCGCTCGACATGGCCGCCTGGCAGAAGGCCACCGAACTCACGCTGTTCGCGCCGATCGAGTTCGCCCGCCTCGTCATACCCGGCATGAAAGCGCGCCGCTGGGGCCGCATCCTGAACATCACGTCGATCGCGGTGAAGCAGCCGATCGACAACCTCATGTTGTCGAACAGCCTGCGCGCGGCGGTCACCGGCTGGGCGCGCACGCTCGCCAACGAGGTCGCCGCGCATGGCATCACGGTGAACAACCTGATGCCGGGCTACACGCGCACCGAACGCGTCGATGAACTGGCGGGGGTGATCGCGAAACGCGACGACATCACACCGGAGCAGGCGGTGGCGCGCTGGGAGCGCGAGATCCCCGCCGGGCGACTGGGCGAGCCGCGCGAGTTCGCCGCGCTCGCGGCGTTCCTGGCGTCCGAGCGCGCCAGCTACATCACCGGAACATCGATCCCCGTGGATGGCGGCTGGATCAAGGCACTACTGTAGACCCGGCATGCGGCCACCCTCGGGTGGCACGCGAGGAGATCACCCATGCGACCACTGCCGATGCCGCAGCCCACTTTGACCGCCCAGCGCGTGCGCCTACGCCCATTCACGATCGCCGATGCGAGCGAACTGCAGCGGCTCGCCGGCGACAGGCGTGTGGCCGAGATGACCTTGAACATCCCCTGCCCCTACCCGGATGGGGCGGCCGTTGCATTCATCGCCTCGCACCCGGATCAGTACGCGAGCAAGCACAGCGTTGCGTACGCGATCGTGAACACCGCGGACGCTCTTATCGGGGGCATGGGGTTCGTCGCGCTGGATGGAGCTGCGAACGAGGCCGAGATGGGCTACTGGGTGGCATACGAGCACTGGGGCAAGGGCTACGCCAGCGAGGCGGCTGGCGCGCTGCTCGAGTTCGCGTTCGACACGCTGGCGCTGGACCGGGTGACCGCACGCCACATCGTGCGCAATACGGCATCCGGGCGCGTGATGGAGAAGCTCGGCATGACGCTCCTGCGCACCGAGCACGACCTCCTATGGCGAGACGGCGCAAGGGAGGACCACATGTTCCGCGCCATCACGCGAGCGGGGTGGAACGGGCGCTAGCTTCGGTCTGAGTGCCGTTCGTGTTCGTGGTGCTCGCGAAGTGACCGGGTGGGAGTGCGGCGGCTGTGCCCGTCCGATCGGACCGGTAACAGCCGATCGACTCAGCCGGCTGGCACTCCTGTTCGCATGGACCGTACGGTGTTCACCACGGCCACACGGAATTCGCCGCCACGGGGCGATTCGGACGATTCTTGAAGGGCCTCTGAGATTTCGCGCACTTTTTCGAACATTCCCCCACCTATCAGGATGAAGCGGGAGGAGAGACCCGTGAGACGGAGACCCGAGAGCGAGAGAGAGGGGCCGGCCATGAGCACGATGAACAAGGTGGGGCAGACCAGTCCCGGGATGGACCGGTTCGAGTGCGAAGCGGACGCCGAGTTGGCGGCCGAGATGGCAGCCCAGGCGGCGGAGAACGCGGTGATCTGGGCGCACGCTTCAGGTGTTGGCGAAGACGATGCGGCCGAAGCGGGGCGCGCGGCCATCCGTGCGCGTGCAGCGTGTGAACGCGCCATGCTCGCGGACACCGACGCGGAAGCACTGACGGAGTCGGCCGCTGCGTGGGCCGCGACCGAGACGGCACAGGAAGCAGATGCGCGTGTGATCGAGGCCATCGCGACGGCTCTGCTCGCGGCCTGACCACACACGACACGACGAACGCCGTGCGGCGGAACGCGCGATCCACACCCACTCGCGCGTGAACCCCGCACGGCGTTCGTGTGTTGGCGCGGCACGTGCTGCCGATTCGCACGCCGCGCGCGCCTTGGGTACGGTGCGCGCCATGAGCGAGCCCCGCACGCCGTCGTCCCGCGACCATGATTCGACCGCGTTCCTGCTGCGGCTGGGGCGTGCCTTCCACGCCCTCGGGTACCCGTCGCATCGTATCGAGGAGATGCTCGGCGACGCTGCCGAACAACTCGAGCTCGAGGGCCAATTCTTCACCACCCCGACCAGCATCTTCGCCGCGTTCGGCGCGCAGGACCGGCAACAGACGTTCCTGGTGCGCGTGGAGCCCGGCGACCTGCATCTGGAACGTTTGGGCCGCGTGCAGGTGATCGCGGAGGGTGTGCTCGCAGGTCGCCAGACACCCCGCGAAGGACTCGACGCGCTGGATGCCATGGACCGTGAGCCGCCGCGTTGGGGCGCTGGCATCAGCACGCTGGCGTTCGGTGTGGCCGGGGCCGCCGCTGCGCGCTTCCTGGGCGGAGGCATCCCGGAGATCCTGACCGCCGCCGCCATGGCCATGTTCACCGGCTGGCTCGCGGTGGCGAACATCCTGCCCGCACCGGCCCGGCGGTTCTTCGAGCCGCTCGCCGCGTTCATCGTGTCGGCGCTGGTCACGGCACTCGCCACGCGCGTGCACCTGTCCACCTACCTCGCCACGCTCGGCGGGCTCATGGTGCTGCTCCCCGGCCTCACGCTCTCGGCCGCGATCTCGGAACTCAACTCGATGCATCTGGTGAGCGGCACCGCCCGGCTCACAAGCGCGATCATGCGCTTCATCGGATTGGCGTTCGGCGTGGCTTTGGGCACGCGCGTGGCGGAACTGCTGTTCGGGCACGCGCCGCACGTGACCGCAGTGCCGTTGCCGGTGTGGACGGAGTGGATCACGGTGCTGGTCTCGCCACTGGCGTTCACCGTGATCATGCGCGCGCGTCCGGTCGATGCGCCCGCCATCTTGAGCGTGTGCGTGCT
This sequence comes from bacterium, assembly GCA_031408715.1. Classification (GTDB taxonomy): domain Bacteria; phylum Eisenbacteria; class RBG-16-71-46; order RBG-16-71-46; family RBG-16-71-46; genus JAIOPA01. The sequence goes on along the minus strand of JANNWR010000452.1, from coordinate 16,791 downwards.
GGCGTTCATCGGCGGCCGCTGGGGTGCGTCGCAACTCGGCCCTGAGCTGGGCGTGTTCGTGGGCGCGTTCGTGGCGGCACTCGCGAGCAACCTGCTCGCGCACCGCCGGCACGTGCCGTCACTCGTGACGCTGTCACCCGCGCTGCTTCTGTTGGTGCCGGGAAGCGTCGGCTTCCGGAGTCTAGCGCTGCTCCTGCAACAAGAGGTCGTCGACGGCATCCAAGCTGCGTTCAAGATGGTGATCATGTTCGCCGCCCTCGTGGGCGGGATGCAGATGGCCGGGCTCGCGGTGCCCGCGCCGAGGCTCAAGACGCCGCGGAAGGCATCATGAGTACGCGCGACCCGCGTTCATGGCGGACACAGCACCTCCCGCGGCTTGTACTCGTGGCCGCTGCTGGCCTGATCGCCCTGCTACTCGCGGCCGCCGCACCAGCGCGCAAGCCTGCGCCCAAGCATCGCGAGCCAATCGTGCTCCTGGACCTGAACTACACGTTCGTCGAGAACCAGGCCGAGACCGCGAAACTCGGAGGCGAGGACTTCGGCGACCGCCTGCGCTACGAGCGCTACCGAGCGTGGCTACGTGATTTCGTGAAGCAAGGTCATGTCGTGCTGATCACCGCACGGCCCGAGCGCTATCGCGCCGCCACGCTGGCGCGTATCGACAGCGTGCTCGGATGGCACCCGGACGAGGCGTTCTTCAATGAACACGACCTCGCTCCCGCGCTGTGCAAGCAGGAGCTCCTGCTCACGCGCATCTTCCCGCGCTACGGACGACCCGCCGACGGCACCCGCTATGTTGCGGTGGAGAGCAACCCGCGCACCGCCTTCATGTATGCAGGCTACGGGATCCCCGCCATGCGGGTCTGGGACGACTGGCAGTACATCGACTCGACGCGCGTGTCGAAGTAGTGCTCCGCGTCATGGTCCGACTCGCGCAATGCGGCAGCGTGGTAGCCGTGCCGTTTGGGAGACGCCGCCCGGCCCGGGAGCCCAGGCGCTGCGGGCGGGCGAGGGTCAGCGGGAGCGCACGGCTCGCTGTGCGCCCACCACACGCTGGGCCGGTGTCACCAGACGTACCGGGGTAGTGCGGTACACGCTACCGACCTCGGGTGAGACGGATGTGCGGTCGACGTTGGCGCGCGCAAGACCCCAGATGTCCTGCAACACGAAATCGACCAGGGTGATGCAGTCGGAGCGCACGAGATCCCACGGCGCGAACCCAGAGAACACGAACTGTTGCGCCGAACCACCGTGGTAGTACGTCATCACCGGCGCTGGGGACAACAACAACAGCCCACCCGAGGCTTGCACGAGTGTGTCCAAGACCGAGATCTCGTTCGAGACGCTGGGACTTGGGTCGACATCTTCGAGCACGGCGTTCGGCTGCATCAGGTATTCGCAAGCCAAGGTCGATGGGTAGAACAGACCTGACTGCGCAGGAGTGCGTGTGGGGGGGATGGGGTCGGTGCCCGCGATCCTGTTCTGGAAGATCGCCGGCAGCTTCACATAGTCGGGCGCTCGCAGCGTGTCTCCGGCGTAGGCCGAGAAGTGATGCCAGGGGTCCGCGGCGATGGCATCGGCCCGGGGCGAGCGAGAGAACTGCACCGCCGCCCTGACCGTGGCGAGAGTCGATCGCCAGTGCGATTGGTCGTACATGAGACGGCCGGGCACGAGTTCGCCGAACTGCGGGGCGCTCGAGAACACCGTGGTCTGCCCGGTGTTGTTGCTGGTCCGATCGAAACTGATCAGTGACGCGTACGATCCCGCCCCACCCGCAAGCCACGCCTTGCCTCCCATGGCGACGTAGCTCGAAAGGACATTCACCCTGCCCTGTGCGCTCGAGAACTTGAGTGCCGACATCGGCGTGACCGGTGAGTTGGGCGGGTTGTTCGACACGCCGCCGTTCAAGTCCGAAAGCCAGATCACGTGTCGATAGTCCGCGAGGATCGAGAGCGGTACCGTCTGGTTCGCGACCGGGTAGAGATCGCCGGCGGGGCCCGAAGTCACGCCCCGCGTTCCCAGCGTGTCGAAGCTGTACCCCGCGAAGACGCCGGGCTTGGACAGCACGCCGGTGGTCGGGTTCCGCGTGCAGCGCCACGTCACGTTGCCTCGCGCATACAGGAAGGTGTCGAGTTCGGCTGCGCTGGGCCATGGCTGTGTATAGATCGACGGACAACCACCCACACCCGTGCGGTCGGGTTCGAAGCGCGTGTCGTCCACGACCAACAGCTCGTGCGTGAGGGTGGCGCGCACGGTGACAAGGTGCAGGATGCCGACGCTCACAAAATCCGCGCTGACCGGATTGCATCCACCAAACCCACTGCGTGCTTCGACATACAGCATGTGCTCGCGCCGCTTGATGCCGGTTTCATTGAAGGCCGGGAGCGAGATGGTGGGGGCATTCACGTCCCACGCACTCCAATGAAGCAGGTCGGATGGCCCGGAGCGTGCGGTCTCGTCGTTGAAGTCCACGGGATCGAGCACCCAACGGTAACCGGAAACAGACTGGGAGAATCCGGGTATCGCGCTGACGGTGTATTCGAGGGGTTGCCCGGACGGCACTTCGAGGTTGATCCAGCGGCTCGGATCCAACGACGCACTCCCGGAAGGGTAGCTGTATCGCAGCGAGGCGGCGCTCAGGGTAAGCCGCGGGCCCAACGTTTCTGCGAATCGGACGGTGAACTGGAGCAGGTTCCCCCAGAGACTGAAAATGGGGTCGTAGTCGCCCTGCTCGTCGAAGCCATTGACTGCGAACAGGTAGCTCTTGCCAAGAGTCAGATTGCTGAATCGAGCGAAGGTCGTATCGGAAGAAGTGGAGTCCCAGCCGGCCCAGCTGGTCTCCACGGCCAGTCGGCGAAGCGAGTCCGGATTGGTCAAGAAGACAAAGTTCGATGGATCGTCGAGATCAAGCACTCGATACTTGTACTTGACGGGACTCTGCGTGAACACTCCATCGGGATCGATTCCGCGCCAGGTGATGCACAACTGAGTGCTCGTCTGCACCCGCAGAAGGGCACTCGGCACCGGAGACGTGATCACGATGGTGGGTGCCACGTTATTGCCGAACAGAGCGATTCTTGCTGGCTCTGATTCCGCACCACGGTCGTCCACCGCCCAGACCGTGAAGAGGTCCGGCTCGCGCCGCGCGGCACCGTTCGACCACACGATCCGCGGCTCAGCGGCGGGAAGCGTGCATTCTTCCCCGGTTGCTGACGTCACGCCGCGCCGCTGCCACGCACTACCAATGGATGTGAGCGACCATTGGCTGCTCGCCACACGGCCGTCGGGATCGCGTGCAGACCAGCGAACGTGCACGCCGCCACTCCCCACGGCGCGAGCGCTCACGATCTCGAGTTCGGGTGGCTGATTGGGGCCCATCAGCACGCTGGCGTGCCTGCCACAACCAGGAACCGCGAATGCAACGCTCCACACCAGCGCCATTGCGGTGGCAGCCGGCAACATTCGGCGTATTACCATGCCCGAAGGTTACTCATGGAATCAATCACCAACAAGCACTATTCCGGCCGCCCCCACAGTTGGTCCTTGACCTGCCCCTGGGTCAGACGGAGCATCTGGGGTGAATGACTTGCGTTCTTGGTACTCCCATCGCCGGTTCGGGGGCCGCACCCATGCGACTCATGCTCACGCTCGCCCTTCTTGCGGCACTGGCGACGTGCGCATCGGCGCAGCCTGCGGCCCGCAAGGTGATTCCGTTGGCAGTACCCGTTTCGGAGGTCGAGTCGACGCACGAGACAGGTGATCCGACGCTGCCGGTGTCCTGCACACTCGGCTACTCGGGACCACGCAGCTTCGTGATCGACTATCTGCAGCCGCCGGACGACTCGTATTTCATGGCCCTCCAGTTGAACGGTTGCTCTGCATGCGCGACCCTTCCCGGCGTGTGGATCTCGTCGGTCAAGCTCGCGCTCGAGTTCCGCGTGCCGTGCAGTCTGCCGGTAGAAGTGACCGTGGTGACTCCTGTCGCCGACACGCTCTGCGCCCCGCCCCGTCCGCCCATCACCATCGGCGGACCGTGGCCCGGCACGGTGACCGCCACCACTTCCGGCATTCACGACTTCACCCTTTCGCTCGGCCGCCCAGTCGCAGTGACGCACGACGCGTACTTGCAGGTTCGCTTCACGGGCATCGGCGCAGGATGCAATACCGACGCCACGCGCCCCCGGCTTGTCACCACGGCATCGTGCATCCCATGCGTGGCGTGGAACTACTACCCTGCCGACACGGCGGATATGTGTGCATTGCTGCTTCCAGGAACGCCGGTGATCTGGGCGACAGTGGATTCGTGCGTCTCGGCATCGCTCACCGGTGTGCCCCCGGGCGTCCTGCTGAGTGGCGCCATGCGCGTCTCCCCGAATCCAGCGCACGAGCACAGCGACATCTCGTTCACGTTGGCTGCCCAGACGCACGTGCAGGTGGTGCTTCACGACGTGAGCGGCAGGCGCGTGCGCGAACTATTGGATGCCCCACTCGCAGTGGGCGAGCAACACCTGCGCTGGGATGGCCGAGATACCGCCGGCCGGCGCGTCCCGCCGGGCACCTACTTCGTGGTGGTGCGAACCGGAGCAGCCGCCACGTCGCGAAGCGTCCTGTTCGTGCGATGAGCGCTCTACCCGCCGTGACAGACCCGATTGTCCGTTCGAAAGGACCCCCATGCGTCGTACTTCCCACGTGATCGCCGCACTTCTCGCTTGCACACTCGCCCTGCCCGCCTTCGCCGGCGATGCCGCCCCATCCGCGAACCAGCGCTTCGGCGCGCCGGTGGTCGAAAAGAAGGCCGCCTCGATCGGCAAGCTTGCCAAGAAGCCCGCGAGCTTCGCGGGCAAGACGCTGCGCATCGAGGGCGTCGTGAAGGACGTCTGCCAGGGCCAGGGCTGCTGGGTCGAGGTGCAGGACGCCAAGGGCGCGACGTTCATGGCCAAGAGCCTCGATGAGAGTGTGCTGCTGCCCAAGGACTGCAAGGGCAAGCGCATCGTCGTGCAGGGCGTGGTGATGGCAATGCCGGCCAAGGGTCACGACCACGATCACGGCGCGGAAGTCGCCGCGCACGACTGCCCGACTCCGAGCTACGTGCTCAGCACACAGGGCGCGGAGTTGGTCGCCAAGAAGTAGGACTATTGGACCATCCGAGGCCGGCGCGGGAATGCACTCTCGTGCCGGCCTGTCCGTTTTCGGGGGTACGGGTCGAGACCGCAAGCGACCCCCTCTTGGAGTACCCGGGGACGACGGTCACGATATGCTTCGTATTCCATTCACTGTGCGCTGGGCGTAGGGTGTCGAAACCCCGTTGAGTTTCTGATTGATCGGAGTCTCCATGCGAGGACTTCTCTCCCGCACCGCCGCACTCCTCTCACTCCTGTTCGTGGTCCCCGCACGCGCTCAGGACCCCTATGCCGACTTCCGTGTTCCCGACTACCGCTCGTTCGAGTGGCGGGTTCAGGGCGACTTCCGCCGTGGTTCCCGCGTGAGTGGCGATCCCTTCGGGGTTGAGAGGGCAACCGACTACTTCCCGGCCGGGGGCACATTCCTCAACTGGTTCCACAACAGCGAGGACGTCGTGGACTCCCGGATGCTGCAGTCCAACCTGCGCTGGGGACGCGGCCACTCCAAGAGGGAGAGCGCACCGGCGTTCGGCTTCTCAGAAGAGCGGCAGTTCCGGCGGGACGGACAGCTCATCAGCGGGGCCTGGAGCCGTTCACGTTACCCCGGGAGCGGCCTGCTGTTCTTCAACACGACGGCATTCGCAGCCGGGTTGTTCCACCAATCGATCGACAGCAGGAACTCCCGCTCGGTCTCAGGGGCGAGCGACAACCTCACGAGCGAGCGCAGCGAGTTCCGCGACTACCTCGGATTCGGGGACTTCACCCTCGGACTTGGCGCCGGAAGGCTCCGCTCACTGAACGGCGCCCACGACGCCTGGACCATCGAGCAACGTCTCGCCGCCAACGGCCGTCTGGCGCATCCGCTCTCGGAGGCCGCGCGGATGCGGCTCGCACAACTGTCGTACGCCCGAGGCGGGCTGTCGGCAGCACACGAACGCAGCTCGAAGCACTACTGGCGGGAAGTGGAGCGCATCCTGCGCGAGGACGGCGCCCTCACCGGCACGTCGCTCGATGCGTACGCACTGCTGCGATTGTTCGAACCATGGACGCGTAACTCTTTCCTGCGCCGGGCCCGTGGCTTCACGGTCATGCTGTCCGCAACGCTCCGCGAAGCGCACGGCCATACGGACCTCGACAACTTCGGCGAGTCCGTCTTCCGAATCAATGGAGTTCCGTTTTCAAGCTCCGCCTTCCGCTTGAGCCAGCGCAATCGTCGCGACACGGACGAGGTGCTGGGCGGGCTCCAGTTCGAGTACCAGCGGCCGGTCGGTCATCGCGGACAACTCGGCGCCTTCACCCGTGCGCGCTATGGCGGAGGGAGGAGGCGGATCACCGAGGTCTTCTCGCTCGCAGAAGCCGGCTGGGAGATCGCGGATCGCTGGTCGGCCTCGAGCACGATCCGACAGTTGTCGGGCAACGAACGCATCGAAGGTCTGGCGATTCCCCCGAACTGGCGGGTGGACTGGCACAACTCCCTGGACTACTGGCTCGAGGACTCCTGGTCGGTTGCGCTGTCCTACACACTGACGCAGTCCAACAAGAGATTCCAGCCCCGACAGAGTGCATTCAACTCGTACTCGCGCGATGCGCAGGTGACATTTGGGATCGAGTGGCGGCCCTCCGGCCGGTTCGATGCGCCAGGCCTCGGCATCTCGGAGCGACTCACGCCCGGCTCGCGCTGACCGATCGCATTCAAACCGAGAGCCGCTCGCGCGCGAGCGGCTCTCGTACTTCGATGACCCGGTTGTCGACTTACCTCGCGCTGAGCGCCGGGTAGTCCGTGTAGCCCTGCTCCGCGCCACCATAGAACGTGGCTGGATCCGCCTTGTTGAGCTCGGCACCCGTGCGGAAGCGCTCCACCAGATCGGGATTCGCGATGAACGGCACGCCGAATGCCACGAGGTCGGCATCACCCGCGGCCACGACCTGCTCGGCGCGCTCGGCCGTGTAACCCGTGTTCGTGATCACCGTGCCACCGAACGCCTCGCGGATGGCCTGCGTGAGCGGCAACTTGCCCGTGCCCTCGACCGGCGACTCGAGCACGTGCAGGTACGCGAGCCCGCGGCCCTTGAGCTGTGCGGCCAGATACGTGTAGAGCGCCCGCGGATCGGAGTCGCTCATGCCGTTCCAGGGTGACGTGGGCGACAGCCGCAGGCCGACGCGGCCCTTGCCCCACACCGCGACGACCGCATCGACGATCTCGAGCGCCAGCCGCGCGCGATTCTCGATCGAACCACCGTACAAGTCGGTGCGCTGGTTCACGCCGTTGCGCAGGAACTGGTCGATCAAGTAGCTGTTCGCGCCGTGGATCTCGACACCGTCGAAGCCTGCGGCCTTGGCACGGCGTGCGCCTTCGCCGAAGCTGGCGACCACGCCCGGGATCTCCTTCAACTCGAGTGCCCGTGGCACCGGGTAAGGCGCCTGCGAGTAGTCAGGCAGGTACGTGCTGCCCTCGAAGCCCACAGCCGACGACGACACCGGCTGCTCGCCATTGGGCTGGAACGCCGGGTGCGAGACGCGACCGACATGCCAGAGCTGCAGGAAGATGCGCCCGCCAGCAGCATGCACCGTGTCCGTGACCTTCTTCCAACCCTGCTGCTGCGCGTCAGACCAGATACCCGGCGTCGCCAGATAGCCGACACCCTGGGGGCTGACGCTGGTGGCCTCGGTGATCAGCAAGCCGGCCGTGGCGCGCTGCCGGTAATACTCCGCATGCAGGTCGAACGGCGCGCGCTCGGGATTGTTGGCACGGCTGCGCGTCATGGGGGCCATCACCACACGATTCGGCAGCGTGAGCTCACCGAGCTTGAACGACGACAGCAGGATGGGGAAGTTCGAAGGCATGATGTGAAACCTCGGGCGATGAGGGAGGTATTCGAGCGGGATCAGGCGATCATGAAGGAACGGGCCCCTGAAGATGTTCTGGCCAGGTGTTGGGATTCGAGTGAATCGCAGTAGCGGCGGCGGACGAGTTGCCGCACCTGAGCGGGACAGGTCATGGACACCGGCCGCTCCACCGCACGCGATCCATGGAAGTTCCCATGCGACCCATCCTCTTCTTCTGCCACGAGGATCATCACGCCAAGCAAGGCATGACTGGCACGCTCGTCGTCCTTCCTGAGGAACAGGTCGGCGCGCGCATCGATCCCAGCACGCGTCGGTCTGCAAGGCGCCGCGACAGTCGCTCCATCAGCACGTCGAGGTTCACCCGGGCGAGACCCTTCGCCGGGTCGCGAGGGACTTCCACCTGTAGGTCCGCGGCCATGCTGGGCATCCATCGCGAAGGGCTCTGCGGTCACCCGCAGAGCCCTTCCTTCACGGCCCCGCCGCCTCGTGCCCCGCTGGGCCCCCCAAGTCGGCTCACTCCTCGGCGGAGGCCGTCACTTGAGGACGATGCGCCGCGTGAACTTCTGCGCGCCTGACGTGAGCCGCGCGAAGTAGACGCCGCTCACCGCACGCGCGCCGTCATCGGCGCTGCCATCCCAGGTTGCCGCGAACGTGCCGGCCGCCGCGTCCTGTTCGAACAGGGTACGCACCGTGCGCCCCTGCACGTCGTGAATGCGCAGCGTCGTGCGACCCGGGGCCGGAAGCGTGAACTCGAGCTGAGCGAGCGACCCGGGGTTCGCACCCGCGAGCCGCAGGCCGAGCGATTTCGTCGTTGGCGCGGCGTCGGACGTCGGAGCCGGGACGGTGGCATCCGAGCCTCCCGAAGGACCACGCCTGCCCTCGCGGTTCACGGATTGCTCGGACGCGCCATGCTGCTCGGGGTGATGCGTGTGCGAGAACGGATCGTGCGGGAGTGCGACATACGGGAAGTTCGGCAGGAACGGCCGGTCGTTGAAGTCGACGCCGTCACCCAACGCGTTGTTCGGCGTCACATTGAACGCCGGCGTGAACGGTGTCGCACCCGCCACTACACGCTCGGCGATGTCGACCACGTCGTCCGCGAGCCGGCGGCCGTTCGGGAAGCCCGCGATGTCACCGCCCAGAAGGCCGAAGCGGTTCGGTTTGGCCGCCGGCGGGATCGTCATGTTGAGCCGCAGCATCTCGCACGGCACCTGGTTCGGGTTCGCCGGCTTGTTGAGGCCGGGAATGCCGGTGAGGAACACCGCGACGAGGTCGTTGCGCGGGGCGGGCGGCGTGGGGAAGCCGTAGAGCGCCGTGAACAGCCCCGCGAGCTCGGGATTCGTGACATACGGCAGGAACACGCCGTCACCCGTGGGCGCGGTGGCGTTGAAGCGGTCCTTCATGCCGACCGGGACCACGACCTCGTTCACGAGCGGCATGCCGAGCCGCGACACCTGGATACCGGGCCCGCTCGTCGTGATCGTGCCGTCGCCGTTGATCGTGCGCGTGGCGAGCCGCTCGACCGAGTCGTAGATCCCGATGGTTCCGTTCGCGGCGCTGGGGGTCTGGCCGTCGGCGGTCAGGCGCGTTTTCGGCACCTGAAGCACGACGCTGAGCACGTTGTAGCCGCCGAGGCCATCGACCCCCTTGCCCTTGTCACCCGGAACCTTGCGGATCGTCAGCAGGTCGAAGATCGCGGCGAGGTCGACGAAGAACGGATCGTCGCGCGGCCCGATGAACACCTTGGAGCCGTCGGGCAGCTCACGCACCGCCGCCTGCGCCAGCGACTCGTACCCGGGCATCGACGCCGGGCCGACCCGGTTCGGCGCCACCTGCACGTCAGAGGCGAGCACCGTCGGCACGCCGTTGTCGAAGCGCGTGATCGTGCACATCTGGCGCACGTTCAGGTCCGGATCGTCGAGCGACGTGACCACGCCGGTGTTGTAGAGGAACGTGTTCGGATTGTTGCGCAGAGTGCGGAACGTGAACTCGTAACGGATGTGCGCCACCGCATCGCCGACGTTGTCGACATTGATGTAGTAGTGCGCGTCGTCGTCGAAGCCGGCGAAGTTCGGGCCACCGTTCGGCTCGAGCATCGGCGCCCAGTTGCCGACGAACGTCACCGCGTTCGGTGCGTCGGCGGCGACCCAGGCGTAGAGGTCGGTGTCGTCGGCGAGCCGGTCTTTCGAGGTGCCGGGGGCTTCGCTGTGACTGGAGGCGAATACGACCGCCGGCAGTAGCGCGGCGGTGAGGAACAGGAGGCGGTTGAACAGGCGGAGCATGCGGGGTTCCTTTCAACAGGAATAGGAGGGGCGTCGGTGTCTCCGGGGCCCGGCCCGGTCGCTGAGGGGCGGCTCGCAGCCGGGGCCGGAGGCGCCCCGCGACCGGGACTCGATGCTGCTACGGAGCGAACGCGCCAGCGGATGAGCGACTCCGTGCTTGTGCCCACGTGGCTCGCTCTCTAATGTCTGTGGCAGTGTCATCGTCATCCGCAGTGGCTCATCCGATCCCGCCCGGGCTCCGTAGTGTTCGTGGAAACCGAGCCCCCTGGACCCCCGATGCCCGAACCTGACCACGACCGCGAATGCATGGCTCGACTGCGCGAGGGCGACACCGCCGCGCTGGCCGAGCTCTATGACCGGCACACGCCCCTGCTCCACTCGCTCGCGCTGCGCATCGTGCGGCGCGCGAGTGATGCCGAGGACGTGGTGCAGGAGACCTGGCTGCAGGTCTGGCGGAGCGCCGCCTCCTGGGATCCATCCCGCGGAAGCGTCGCCGGGTGGTTGGTCACCATCGTGAGGAGTCGCGCCATCGACCGTTTCCGGAGTCTCGCGTCGCGCACCACCGCCGAATCCGCGGTGGAAATGACCACTGCGCCAGCCCCAGAGGAGCCCGTCGCCGTGACCGAGGCGCGGGAACGCGGGCGAGTCGTGAGCGAAGCGCTCGCCGGGCTTCCGGACACCCAACGGCAGTCGCTCGAGCTGGCGTATTTCGGAGGAATGAGTCAGTCCGAGATCGCGGCGCGATTGGGCGCGCCGCTCGGGACCGTGAAGTCCTGGTGCCGACAGGGGCTGCTCCGGCTGCGTGAGCTGGTGCCTCAGGAGGAGTGGACGTGAGCGCGCATCGCCCCGAACACCTGGAGCTGTGCGCCGGCTCCGTGCTGGACGCACTCGACCACGCCGACCAGCGCGAACTCGAAGCACACCGCGCCGCGGGCTGCCCGGCGTGCGAAGCCGAGATCGCGCGCCTGCAGGAAGCGGTGTCGCTCTTGGCTCACTCGGCTCCGGCCGCGGAACCGTCTGCCGCGCTGCGCGTGCGCACGCTGGCGGCGATCGCGGCCGAGTCGAAGCCCGCGACCACGCCGGAGGCCGCTCCAAAGATCATCCGCCTGCCCGAGTCACGCCGGTCCGGGGTCTCGCCGTGGGCGCTCGCGGTCGCGGCCACCCTGCTCGCGATCTCGACCGTCGGGCTCTGGCGGCAGGGCGAGCAGTTGCGCGGCGAACTGCGCGAGGTGCGGCAGCACCTGGCAGACAGCGAGCTGCAACTGCTCGACGAGCGGCGCTGGACCGAGGTGCTGAACGCCATGGATGCGCAGAGCGTGAGCCTGTCGCCCACCGCCGACGGCGCGGCCGACCTGCGTGGTCGCGGCACGTTTGATCCCGGCACTCATCGCGCCGTGATCGTATTCGAGCACGTCGTGGCGCCGAGCGGCCGCGACTACGAGCTGTGGGGGTTGCATCCGGATGGCCCCCGGAGCCTCGGTCTCGTGCGTGCGGACGCTTCCGGCCGCGCGATCGTGAAGCTCGAGGACACCGGTGACCCGAACACGCTGCAGGCGTTCGCCATCTCGCTGGAACCCGAAGGGGGCTCGCCCAACCCGAACGCCCCGAGCGGACCCGTGGTCATGGTCGGCAAGGTGAAACCATGAACGTCCGCTTGCGCGCACTCGGGCTGCTTTTCACCGTCCTCATGCCGGGCTCGGTCCGCGCGCACGAGCAGTGGTTCTCCCCCGACGATTTCCAACTGCATCGCGCCCGCCCCGTCTCGGTCACGCTGCGGGTGGGCGAAGGCATGTGTGGCGAAGCACTGCTCTACAAGCCCGAACGCGCGGTGCACTTTCTGGCTGGGGCCAAGCGTGTGTTCGACCTCTCGCCGGTCGCCTCGGCCGGCGACAGCGTGTGGGCGCGCTTCACGGCGTCCGACGACGACGGCGTGATGCTCGGCTGGGAGTCGAACTTCGTGAACCACCAGATGAAAGCCGCGGCGTTCGAGGCCTATCTCGCCGCCGAGGGGCTCGACGGCCCGCTCGCGGCACGGCATGCGCGCCAGGACACGACCGGCGGCCGCGAGCGTTACCGACGCTGCACGAAGGTGTGGCTCACCGGCGCCGGCGGTGCGGCCTCGGGCGCCGAGCGCGCCACGCGTACGTTCGGCTTCCCGCTCGAGATCTTGCCCGGCACGGTGCCAGGCGCCGACGCGATGCTGCCGATCCGGGCGACGTTCGAAGGCAAGCCGCTCGCGAACGTGCTGGTGCGCGTGTGGCGAGCGCCGCTCGACAACGGCACGCACCCGCGCTTCTGCCCGGGCCCGCGCGGGCCTGCGGAAGTCTGGTCCGGGCACACCGATGCAGACGGCCGTGTGAATGTTCCCTGTGCCGAGCCCGGGCAATGGCTCGTCGGCGTCGTACACATGGAACCGAGCGCGTCCCCCGCCGACGCCGACTGGGAGAGCACCTGGGCGTCGCTCGGATTCGCGCGGGCGAACGCGGCCAGCGAACGCTGACCCTTCGTTCGCCGACTCAGTTGATCGCGAAGCCGCGCATGAACTCCGTCACCCGCGCACCTTCACGCTCGCGCAGCGAAATGCAGGTGTGCACGTTGTCGCTGACGCGCTCGAGCGTCTTCTCGACTCCCGGCACCGCATGCGCCGGCTCGGTGAAGAACACCTTGGTCGCCGCCAGTCGCTCTTCCGAGCAACCACTGCCCATCATGGGCATGAAGCGCAGCGCCGGCGGCGGGATGCGGGTCGCCAGCTGGTCGTAGTGCTCCCGCACCCAGTTGAACATGCGCTCGCTGGTCGACTCACTGCGCCCTCCGAGCCCCTGCATGATCACGAACGTCTCGGTGGGCCGCACCTTGTCGGACAACATGTAGTCGAGCGCACGCTTCTCGAGTGCCAGATCCTCGAATGCGCCGAGCGCGGCTAGAAAGCGCCGCCGGATCGCCGGCACGTCTGTGGCCTCGAGCCGGCTTGTGTAGTCGTCGAACATCGCCGCGTCACCCTTGCGCGCGGCCAATGACACGACGGCATCCGCGATGCCCGGGTCCACACTGGTGGAGTCTTTCAAATACCGCGCCGCGGCGTCACGTGCGTACTGCATGACCTTGTCGTCCTGCCCGCGGCTCGCCAGCCAGCGCAGCAACTCACCGCGCATCGTGGACACGGTCTCGTCTTCACCCGGCTTCTTCTCGTAGCCCACGCGTTCCAGCGCGGGCGACAACGTGCGCCGCACGTAGACCGCGAACAGACTCGACAGACTGTCCGGCACGAAGGCCGCGCGCACGGTCTGCAGACCGTCCATCGTGCTCGACACCACCTGCGGCTCGCTGTCGCGGCCGAAGTGCGACAACGCGCGCAGATAGGTATCGCCACGCACTTCGCCCATGGTCATGAGCAACGACAGATTGCCCAGGTATGCCACCCGCTCCTCAGGTATCAGCACGCCGTTCGCATTCTCCGCGAGCGCCGCCATCCACTCGTCCGGCACGCTCCAAGCGTAGTAGCCACGGCCCTCGCCATTCGGCATCACCCACGCCAGCTTGCCCGGCAGCTTCACCACCATCGACTCCTCGGTGAGCAGCACGCGCTGCGACTTCACCACCTTGCCGTCCGAGTACTTGAGCGTCACGGGGACGTGCCACTTCATCGCCGGCTGCGACACTCCGTAAGGCGTCGCGCGGGATTGCGTCACACGCACGCCACCGTCCGCCGGCACCACGCGCAGGTAAGGCACTCCGGGCTGGTCCAGGAACGTGGTCATCGCCGCCGAGACATTCGTGCCGCTCGACTTGTCGAGCGCGCGCCACAGGTCACTCGCCGTGGCGTTGCCCCATGAATGCTCCTTCAAGTAGAGCTGCACTCCCTTCCGGAACGCCTCGGCACCCAGATAGCGCTCGAACATCGACAGCACGGCGTTGCCCTTGCTGTAGACCAGCCCGACGTTCTGCAAACCGGCGGACGAGCTGGTGGTGTTGTCGCGGATCGGCCGCGTCGAGGGCTGCGAATCGCCCTCCTTGACGTTCTGGATGCGCTGCAGGTCCGACAGGCCATCCTTATAGGTGGGGAACACCTCGTCGGTGATCTTGGCGGCCATCCAGTCCGCGAACGATTCATTGAGCCACAGGTCGTCCCACCACGCCATGGTCACCAGGTCACCGAACCACATGTGCGCCAGTTCGTGACAAGTCACCGAAGCGTTCGAGCGGCGCTGGGATGCGGTCGCGCTGGCAGCATCGAGCAACAGGATGTCGTCACGGAACGTGATGAGTCCCGGGTTCTCCATGGCGCCGTACGCGAACTCCGGCACCGCGATCAGGTCGAGTTTCTCGAACGGGTAGGGGATCCCGAACCAGCGCTCGAGCCCGGCGACCAGCTTGGGCGTGATCTCGACCGTGGTACCCGCAAGGTGTTTCTGGCCCTGGCACGTGACCACGCGGCCCGGCACCTTGAGGCCCGGGATGCTCGTGTATTCGAACGGTCCCACCGCGATCGCGAGCAGGTAGCTCGGCAGTGGTGGCGTGCGCTTGAACGTCACCGTCTTCCAGCCGTCGTTCGTGACACTGGTCTCGATCGGCGTGTTCGTGAGAACTTCCTGTGCGACCGGCGCCTCGATCACGAACTGGTAGGGGAACTTGAAACCGGGCTCGTCCCAGCACGGGAACGCTTCGCGCGCGTCGTCGGACTCGAACTGCGTGAACAGGTAGCCATGCTTGTCGCGGTTCGCGCGGTACAGGCCCACCGCGCGCGTGCCGTACATATGCGTGAACTCGATCTCGAGCTTGGCGACCCCCGGCTTGAGGGCGGCCGTGGCGGTCAGCGTCTGGAGTCCCTGCTCCCCCGTGCTGCGCTTCACCGTCACGGTGTCGCCACCCTGCAGTAACGCGATGCGCACGAGCTTCTGGCCCTCGGCATGGAAGCGCACGATATCCGTGGGCTTCAGCACCTTGAGGTCGACATGCACGCTTCCGGAATAACTGCGCTTGTCGGGATCGAGCCTCAGGCGCACCTGCTGGAACACCGGCACGACGTCGCGGCCCAACCGGACATCCGGAGCCTCTTCCGCGCGCACGCTCGCGGGAGCGGCAAGCCGGGCTGCAGCGAACATCGTGAGCGCGAGAAGCAGGATGCGGCGGGCGGGCGACAGCATGACACCTCCGGTCGAAGGATCCTCGTGAGCCAGAAGGGCACGACAGTGGGGCGACGATGCGGGCCGCGCAAGCACTCGCAGGGCCAGCGCGCGTTTCGGGCGCACGGGCGCGGGCCGCGCCGACCGGGAAGCTCGCGAGGGGATGATCACGCAAGCGACGGCCGTTGATGTTCATGTGACCAGGCGGGATCCACCGGCAGCCCGGTGACGAGCGAGGGCGTCCAGCGCGTTTGAGGCGGTGCCCGTGGCCGCGTACTGTGCGACGCATGACGCCGACACGGAGGTCGACGGACCATCTGCTCCCGCTCATCCTGGTGATGCTGGCCGGGTCGGTGCTCTGGTACGCGCATGCGCTGTCGTGGGACCTGGGCGGGAGATCACCGCTGCTATCATATGACAGCGCGCAATACGCGCTCGCGGCGCGCGAGCTGGCTTGGCACGGCAGACTGGCTACTCCCTACGCGTTGCCCGTGGACCTGGTCTCGCATGCAGGTTCCCCGTGGCCGCTCTCGGCCCTCCAACCGGGGCTCGTGCTCGTCGAGGCGCTGATCTTCAAGCTCGTGCCTTCACGAGGTGCGACGGCAGGTTCGGATCCGCGCGCCTGGCTCACGTTGCTGCTGCCGTTCATCAGCTATCTCATGCTGGGCGCCTCGGCGGTGCTCGGGACACGCCATCTGCTCGCGCGCTTCATGCCCGAAGCCGAGCGCTGGGTGCGCGCCGGCGCGCCGGCTGCGCTCGGACTCATGGTGCTCCTGGACCCCGAAGCACAGCACTTCGCGGTCAGCGGGCTCACCGAGTTGCCGTTCACCGTGCTGTTGCTGGCGGCCGTGCTCGGGCTGGCCCGCGGTGCGGGCGCGGAATACCCGCTTGCGTTCGGCCTGCTGCTCGGACTCGGCGGCCTGTTCCGCGCCAACATGCTGTGGCTGGCGCCTGCGTTCGCACTGGTCTCGGCCTGGTGCGCGCCGCGCGAACATCGTCTGCGCGTCGCGCTCATGGTGCTGGCCGGCTATGCGATCGTGCTTCTGCCCTGGTGGGGCTACAAGTGGCGCGTGTTCGGGTCTCCGGCCTGGGACCTGACGCGTTTCGTGATCTGGGACAAGGTCGGAGGACGGGGTTGGTTCGAGCTGTTCCACCGCCCTGAGGTACCCAGCGTTCCCACCGGCTTCGCGGCCATGCAGCTGCTGGCCGCCAAAGTCTGGGGCAATCTCCCGAAGCTGTTGCTGCCCATGCTGGAAGGCCCGCGCGGGCTGTGGCTGGGGTCGCTGGTGCTGTGGCTGTTCACGCGCCCGCGCCGGACGCTGGCGTCGGGCGCCTTACTGCTGCTGCTCGGAGTCGTACTCAACACGCTCGCCGCATGCGTGAGCATTCCATGGCTGCGTTATGTGTTCCCGACGCGGG
>JANNWR010000451.1:0-10191 GCA_031408715.1 bacterium | reverse complement strand
TATCGTGAACACGGCACGTTCGCTCGGCTACTGGTTGCGTTCGCAAGAAGTCACCGCGAACAACCTGGCCAATGCCAACAGTGACGCGTTCAAGGTCGATCGCATCACGGCGCGCCAGTTACCCGGCGAGACGTTTCCGCAAGCCGTGCAGCGTACCGACCTGCGCCAGGGCATGTTCCGCGACACCGGCCGGTCACTCGACGTCGCACTCGAGGGTCCCGGCTGGCTCGTGGTCCAGACGAACTCGGGCGAGCGCCTCACGCGCGGTGGATCGCTCCAGCTCGACCCCTCTGGCCGCATCACCGATGCGCACGGCGCGCCCGTGCTCGGTGAGAAAGGTCCGATCGTGGCTGCCGGCGGGGACATCGAGCTGCATCCGGACGGCAGTGTTCTGGTCGATGGCGCGCTCGTGGGCCAGTTGCGTGTCGTGAACCTGCCTACCGAGCAGGTACGCAAACTGGGAGAAGGACGTTACGAGGCTCTGGCTCCCATGCAGCCTGCCACGGAAGGCGCGTTGCGCGTCCGCCAGGGCAGCGTGGAAGAACCCAACGTCGATCCACTGCTCGGCATGGTGGACCTGGTCGCCATTCAACGGGCCTACGCCGCGAATCTCGATGCGCTACGCACCATGGATGGCGTACTCGGCACCGTCGTGAATCAAGTCGGACGCGTCGAGTGACGCAGGACGGCAACTCCGCGCCCCAGGCGCGGTCCGGAGGAGAACCTGAATGAACTCGAGTCTGAGAACGTCCGCCAGCGGCATGATGGCCCAGCAGCGCATGATCGACGTCATCGCCAACAACCTGGCGAACGTCAACACCACAGGATTCAAACGCAGCCGCGTCAGCTTCGAGGACGTACTGTACGAGACCGTGCGCGAGGCGCGCGCCGCTGATCCGCAGGGCAAGGAGATGCTGGCGCCGGTGCAGATCGGCAAGGGCGTGCGTATCTCGGGCGTGCTGCGGCTGCACTCCCAGGGCTCGTCCGAGGGCACGCAGCGTCCGCTCGACCTGTCGGTCGAAGGCGAAGGCATGTTCCAGGTCCAGCGCCCCGACGGCTCGGTCGCCTACACGCGCGACGGCAACTTCACGCTCGATGCGACGGGCGCACTCGTCACCACGGGCGGTTACCACGTGCTGCCGGGGATCAGCATGCCGGCGGACGCGACGCAGGTGGCGATCGCACCGAACGGCACGGTCACCGCCATCGTGCCCGGCAGCAGCGAACCCACCGAGGTCGGCCGCATCGAGCTCGCGCGCTTCCTGAACCCGAGTGGCCTCACGGCGATCGGCGAGAATCAGTTCCTGTCCAGCGACGCGTCCGGTGAGCCCGTCACCGGAATGCCCGTGGACGACGGCTTCGGTCGGCTGCTGCAGGGCACGCTCGAGACCAGCAACGTCGAAATGGTGCAGGAGATGACCGACATGATCGCCGCACAGCGTGCCTACGAGATCAATGCGAAGGCCGTTCGGACCGCGGAAGAGATGATGCAGGCATCGAATGACCTGCTGCGTTGAGCTGCTCCTGGCGGGCCTGCTCGCGGTGCCGCTACCGGCGAGCGTCGAGGCCCGCGTGCGCGCCGGCATCGCCATGCGTTGGCGCGTCGAGGCCGCACGAGTCGAGATGGCATGGGCACGGCCGAGCAGTGCCGTGCGCGACGATGCGGGCGTATCGCTGGGCGGGGGTGGTCGCGAGGGATGGCTCGCGGTCACGTTCGACTCGCCTGGCGCGCCCGCACAGGTCGCGCGCGTGCGAGCCGGCGTGCGCATGCCGGTGCCGGTCGCGGCACACGATCTCGCCATGGGTGCCAAGCTCGAGCCCGCGGACATCATGTGGAGCGAGCGCACTGTCTGGGGGCCGCCGCGTGCGGCGGTGAGCGCCGGGCCCGGCACGCCCGAGGCCGGCTGGCTCCTGCGCCGGACGGTGGCTATGGGTGAGGAGCTGGCGTGGCCGGCACTCACGCCGCCGCAGGCCGTGCAGGCGGGCGCGCCCGTGACACTGGTGTGGCAGCAGGACGGGGTGCGCGTCACGCGCCCGGGTCTGGCGGTGAATGGAGCGGCGCGCGGTGGTTGGGTGCGCGTGCGAGTGGACGGTCGCGCCGACCGCATGGTCGGTCGCGCGACCGGGGACGGCGAAGTCAGCCTGGTGGGAGGATTTCGATGAACGACACCTGGAACAGGACCGGCCGTGTGGCGGCGATCGTGGCATGGTCGCTGTTCGCCCTGCTGGCATGGGCGGCGGTCTCGCATGCACAGACCGATCCCGCCGCGGATCCCAACGCTGCTGTCGCGGACAGTACCCCGCCGCCGGTGAAGATCATCCCGCCGCGCGCCGGCTGGCTGTCGGACCGCATGCCGCTGCGGCCCGGCGACCTGGTCACCGTGGTGGTCGACGAGCAGACCGCGGCGCGGGAACGCGTCTCCCGTGTCGCCGACGGCAACCGCAACTCGACGAACGCCATCAACGCCGCGCTCGGTAGCGGCGCGCCGATGAACTACAACATCCGCACCGGCATCCTCAGCAACTCGCGCGATGTCGGCGAGGCCGGCCGGACGGGGGACCTCACCGCGGTGCTCACCGTGACGGTGCTGTCGGTGGAGCCGGGTGGGGCGCTGCGCATCAAGGGCGCGCGCAGCGTGACGGTCGATGGCCGGCCGCAGACCATCTCGCTCGAGGGACTGGTGCGTGCGGAGGATGTCGACGGCTCGAACCGCGTGCTCTCCAGCCGCATCGCCGATGCGGTCATCGCTTACAAGGGCGGCACGATCGGGCCGCGCAAGGGGATCATGGGTAAGATCCTCGGGATGCTGTGGCCATGATGACGCCGATGGCTTGGGGAGTGTCCCGGAGGCGAAAGCCGTTCTCGGGCACGCGTTACGCCGGCCTATTCACGGTGGTCGGACCACGACTGGCATCCGGTTCGTGGGACACGCTGCTGCGCCGACATGCGCGCGCGTATCTCTCGATCACCGCGGCCGCGCTGATGCTCGTGCTCGCGACACCGGCTGGGGCGGCGCTGACGCGGGTCGGCGAACTCACGCGACACGCCGGCGACGTGCCGCGCCGCATCGTCGGCTACGGGCTCGTGACCGGCTTGGATGGCACGGGCGACCGCAGCCTGGGCCGCGCATCGGCGGGTTCACCGAGTGTGCGCTCGGTGGCGAACCTGCTGCGCCGGTTCCAGATCGAAGTTCCACCGGAGCAACTCCGGCTGCGCAATGTCGCGGCGGTGCTCGTCACGGCCGAAGTGTCGCCGTGGCTGCGCCAGGGCGGGCGCTTCGACGTGAACGTCTCCGCGCTCGGAGATGCGACGTCGTTGCGCGGCGGAGCGCTGTGGATCACGCCTCTCGTCACCGACCCGGGCGAACCGCCCGTGGCGACCGCGCAAGGGATCTTGTACGTGACGACCGACGGGGAGGGTGTCAGCGCCGCATTCCGGCGCTCGAACTCGGGCCGCGTCGTGGACGGTGGCGTGCTCGAGACCGAGACCGTGGTGCCCGTGAGCGAGCCGCGGCTGCTCCTGCGCGAGCCCGATCTGGTCACGGCGCGCCGTCTGGCCGATGCGATCGACACGGCGTTCGGTACGGGTACGGCGACGCTCGAGGATGCGGGCTCGATCACGCTCAAGGTGCCAGCGGGCACGTCGGTACCGCTATGGCTCGCGGCCGTCGACACCGTCGACGTGCGCGCGCCTGAACCGGCGCGCGTGATCATCGATGGTCGCGACGGCACCGTGGTCGCGGGCGGCGGCTTGCGCGTCTCGGCAGCCGTGGTCAGCCATGGTGGTGTCACACTCGAGATCGGCGGCAGCAGTACGACGACGAGCGATGGACTGGTGCACATGGCCGCGGACGCTTCCGTGCAGGACGTGGCCGCGGGGCTGCATGCGGCCGGTGCGCGCGGACCCGAGATCGCCGCGGTATTCGAGGCGCTGCGCGCTTCTGGCGCGCTGCGCGCCGCGGTGGTGGTGCGATGACCGCCGACGGCATTCACTCCAGCCGGGCGGTGGCCGCCGATCCGCACGTCCAGTTGCGCAAGATGGCGCACGCCATGGAAGGCCTGTTCCTCAACCAGCTGTTCCAGGCCATGCGCGCCAGCGTCCCCACTTCGGGCGGCGAAGATGCCCCCGCCCAACAGATGTTCACGTCGTTGTTCGACCAGCAGGTCGCCGCGTCGTCCGCACAGCAACAGTCCCGCGGACTCGGTGAAGCCCTCTACCACCAGCTTGCCCGCCGGCTCGATGCCGCCGGGCCGGCATCTGAGCAGAAAGGTCTGTGATCATGGCCACCGAGATCACGCAGGACGTGCGTCCGGCCCGTTCCGCCGCTTACGGCGGACTGGCCGAGGTCGTCTCCCAGGAAACACGCGCGCTCGAGGAGTTCGCGGGCGTGCTCGAACGCCAGCGCGCCGCGGTGTCGGCGGGTGATCGCCCGGCGCTGGACCACAGCGTCGAGGACCTCGACCGCCTGTTGCTCCGTCTCGCCAAGCAGCGCGAGCAGCGCCAGTCGATGATCGACAGCCTGAGCGGAGAACGCGGCTGGTCCCTGACCCAGTTCGTGGACCGGCTCGGCGAGAGCGTGCCGCTGGCGCTGAGTCAGGCGCAGCGACAGTTGCGCCACGCCGCTGAGAGCGCGGCTCGCGCGTCGCGGGTCAACAATGTGGTGCTGCGGCGCGTGCTCGATTCGGAACGGACCTTCCTGCAGTCGTTGTTCACGGACGGCCCGGTCGTGGGTTACCCCGGTGCCTCGACCGTACCCAGCTCTGGATGGCTGCTCGATCGGGAGGGCTGAGTCGTGTCACTCTCGAGTCTGCTCAGTATCGCGCGTTCGGCGCTGCTCACTCACAAGCGCGCCATGGAAGTCACCGCCCACAACGTGGCGAACGCACAGACGCCAGGCTACAGCCGCCAGCGCCTGCAGTTGCACACTTTGGAACCGGTGCGCACGCCCGAAGGACTCATCGGCCGTGGCGTGACTGCGGAGACCGTGTCGCGCTCGCGCGACCAGTTCTACGACGCGGCGTTCCGGCGCGAGAACGGGTCGTTCTCGCGATCCTCGACGTTGCGGGACGGCTTGTCGCAGATCGAGGACGCCATCGGCGAACCGTCCGACGTCGGGTTGTCGGCCTCGCTCGACCGTATGTTCCACGCATTCTCGGATCTGGCCAACGACCCCTCGAGTCCCGCCGGCCGCGATCAGGTGGTCCGGGCCGGTGACCGGCTCGCCAAACAGCTCAACCAGCTCGACCTGCGCCTGGCGACCGCGTCGTCGGATGCCTATTCGCGGTTGCAGGGGCAGACGCAGCAGGCCAACGAGCTCCTGAAGCGGATCGCCGATCTCAATCGGAATATCCTCGCGTCGGGCGGCGACTCGGCGGTCGATCTCCAGGACTCCCGCGACAACGCCATCGACGCGCTGTCCGAGCTGATGACGGTGACGGTGATCCGGCATGACGACGGCACCGTGTCCGTGGTCGGGGATGGCGCCAGCCTGGTCGATCGGGTCAACCCCACCACGCTGTCGCTCAGCGGATCGGGCAGCGCGATCGCGCTCGTCGATGCGGGCGGCACGGCGCTCGCCTCGGTCGGCGGCAGCATGGGAGGCGCGCTCGAGTTCATCGATCGCAGCGTGCCGGGCATCAAGGCGCAGCTGGACCAGCTCGCGAGTTCACTGGTCACCCAGGTGAATTCCGTGCATCGCAGGGGTTACACGGCCGCAGGCGCGACCAACACCGATTTCTTCGACCCGACGCGTGTCACGGCCGGCTCGATCAAGCTCACCGACGCGCTCCTCAACTCGAGCGCGGCGGTCGCGGCCGGCGGTACGAACCTGACCGGTGATGGCACCGTGGCGCTGCAACTGTCGCAACTCGGAAGCACGACGGTCGCAGCGCTCGGGGGGCGGACGTTCCGGGACTACTTCTCGGGGCTCGCGGCGGGAGTCGGTCAATCGGTGCAGGGCGCGAGTGCGGATGCCGATGTCCAACAGTCGCTCGTGGACCAGGCGGATCAGCGCCGCACGGCGGTGAGTGGTGTTTCCGTCGACGAGGAGATGGTCAATCTCATGTCGCAGCAGCAGGCCTACGGCGCGGCTGCCAAGATCATCACGATCGCGGATGAGATGATGAAGGTGCTCCTCGACACGATCTGAAGCTCGATCTCTGCCGCCGGAACACGTCACCACCGGGTGGCGTGGTCGTGACGTGAGCCGCCGTGCCTAAGGCGCGCTCGGGCGCCGCTGGATGCCGACGCCGCGATACATGGGTTCCTGGGCGTGGCGGCGCAGGATGACCTCCAACGCGGCAGCACTCAGGACCGTACTGCGCGACAGCAACTTCATGCCGCTGTCGGTGTACAGATCCTCGGCGAGAACCATGCCGGCCTGAAGTTCCGGGATCGGCAGGTAGACCCGCGTGGCGGTGGTGGCGGGTGAGCCGGCGGACTCGATGGCGGCGCGGAGGTGGACGATCACCAGTGGATCGTAAGTCGTGCCCGCGTGCTCGGCCATGCGTTCCAGTACCTGCGAAGGGGAAGTGCCGAGCGTTCCGCGCAGGTGCAGGTAATCGCCGGCGGCGCGCAGGATGCGCGAGCGCATGGGGATCTGCCCGCTCATCAAGTGGCCCGGATGTCCGGTGCCGTCCCAGTTCTCGTGGACGGCACTCAGCAGCTCGACGGCGTGGACCAACTCGGGGAAGGGATCCAGCAGCTGGGCCGTGGCCTGGGTCACGGACCATTGCCACGCGGGGCTGTCGCCGCCGTCGCCGCTGGGCAGCACCAGCCGGCCGACCTCGCGCAGCCGGGCGGACAGGTCGAGCGCTGGCAGCATGTCCTCGGGGACTCCGAAACGCTCCGCCGCCTGCAACGAGAGTTCCGCGACATGCGCGGCGCGCTCGGTGGAGCCGGGATACCGGCGGTCGAGCATACCGAGCAACAGCGCCGTGAGCCGTTGGACGGCAGCCGACGTGGCCTCGCGCAGGCGGCCGACCTCGCGCCCGATGTCGTGTGCCTCGCGGCGGGCTCGGCCCAGCAGGAGCGCCATGCGCAGGCGTTCACGACCGTTCTCCTCGAGCGGCAGACTCACGGTGACGTCGAACACCTCGCTGTCGGGCGGTGCGGCCCCGGCCACCCCGACCACGGCGCAGGCGTGGCGCTCTCGCACCAGCACGCGTTCGAGAACGGTGCCGACTCCCGCCGCGGACAGCACGACGACATCCGGGCGCTCGTGTTCGATGGCGGCGGGCATGCTCTCGCTGTGGCCGACGGCGACGATTCGGCCGCCGAGTTGTTCGAGCGCCAGCCGGACCGGGGCCATGCTCTCTCTCGAGCCGCTCACCAACACCGTGCCACGCGCGATCATCGGGGCCCCCCGGGGAGTACTGCCGGCAACGGTGCACCGGCGCTGTCGGCGGGCGTGGTGGTTGGGAGATCGCCCGCGGCGGCGAGCTTCGCGGCCTGGATCTGCGTGGGCAGCATCACCGTGATGGCGACGCGCCGGTTGCGCGGCGAGAACGGTTCCGCGGGGACCCGCAGTTCGCGATCGGCAAGGCCCCGCACCTGCTGGACCTGTGCGTCGCGCATCCCTCCGGCCGTGAGCAGGCGCCGCGCCGTGTTGGCACGGTCCGAGGACAACTCCCAGTTCGTGTAGTCGGGGCGATTGGCGATCGGGCGCGCATCCGTGAAGCCCTCGATGCGGACTTCGTTGCTGAGCTTCCCGAGCTGGCTGCCGAGCAGCATCATGAGTTCACGGCCGCGTGGCGACAGGTTCGCGCTGCCCGATTCGTAGAACGTCCCGTTGGCGTCCTCGAGCAGCTGGATGCGCAGGCCCTCTTCCGTGACTTCGATTTCGATCTTGTCACTGACTTCGCGCAGATCCGGCACCTCACGCAGGGATTTCTCGATGTCCTCGCCCAGCGAGCGCATGCGATCGCGGCGCAGATCCATGACCTGCTCGGGGGACAGCGGCTGCGGCACGGCGGACTGCGAGCCCTCGCCGGGCAGGATCGAGCTGCCGAACTCGTCGGCGCGCCCGAGCGGGTCCTGGAAGTACCCGGCGATCGCCGACTTCACGTCCGAGCTCTGGTTCACGAGCCACAACACCAGGAACAGCGCGAACATGGCGGTCATGAAGTCCGCGAATGCCACCTTCCAGGCGCCGCCATGGTGCGCAGCATGCCCGCGCTTCTTGATGACGATCCGGATCGGAACTTCGCGGTTCTTGTTCACGTCACTTCGCCTTCAAGCTCTTGCAGGCCGCTTCCATGGCCGCGAACGTCGGTCGGTGCTCGTGGAAGACCGAGCGGCGGGCGAACTCGACCGCGACGATCGGCGACAGCCCCTTCGCGAACGCGACGATGGCTTCCTTGAGGAACGAGTAGAAACGCGCCTCGGCCGCCGTGTTGTTCTCGATACCGGTCGACAGCGGCGAGGCAAAGCCGTACGCCAGGAGGACGCCGAGGAAGGTTCCTGTGAGCGCGGCCGCCACGTGCTCGCCGATCTGTTCGACCGGACCGGAGATGGAACCCATCGTCACGACGATGCCGAGGACGGCCGCGACGATACCGATGCCCGGGAGCGAGTCGCTGACGCGCTGGAGCGAGGCCGAGGTACGCGTCTCCTGCTCGTGGTGGACATCGATCTCATTGCCGAGAAGCTGCTCCAGATCGTGCGGGGGCACGCTGCCGACGAGCACGAGGCGCAGTGAGTCGCACAGGTAGATCATGGCGTGGTGCTGTTTGAGCACACCGGGGTACTTCTTGAACAGCGCGCTCTTCTCGGGACCCTCGATGTGCGATTCGATGGCGACCAGACCGTCGCGGCGTGCGAGCTGGAACAGCTCGTAGAGCATCTTCAGCGCATCCAGGTACAGCTGCCTCGTATAGGGCGGAGGCTGCATCGTCGCGGCGAGCTTCTTGCCGAGATCGCCGAGCACGGCGGGCGGCGTCGAGATGAGGACGGTGCCTACCGCGGTGCCGACGATCGTCAGGATCTCGGAGACATGGAACAGGGCCATGAGCTGCCCGCCGGCGATGGTGAACCCGCCCACGACCGAAGCACACACGACCACGATGCCGATGATGGTGACCATCCGGGCTCTCCCTGACCTTTCGCTCTGCTCCCTTAGGGGCTGCGTCCCAGCCAGTATCGGGAGCAAGGCGCCGTGGTTGAGCCGCGATGACACTGGCGCGGCGATGCGAATTGCACGATGCACGGTCTGCCCCCGGAGCGGGAGCCGGTGGTGGTCACGCCAGCCATCAACTTGATACCGGAGCGACCGAGACCAGAGGGAGCGGTAGTGCCAACCGGTCATGGAGGACCCATGAGTTCGCAATCCGAAACGTCGGAGCTCGAGCAACTGCTCATCAAGGAAGGACTGGTCACCGAAGCCCAGGTGGCCCGTGCCCGCCGCATGGCCATTCACATGCGCCATCCGATGCGCCCCGCCGAGGTGCTCGTCGAGACCGGGCATGTCGCCCGTGCCGAGTTCGAACGGATCCTCCGGCTCCACCGTGCGACCCTGACCCTGGCCGGCATCCTGCGCGAGCAGTCGTCGCTCGACGATGAGGGGGTCCGGCGATTCGACGAGCTGAGCGCCGAGTTCCCCGATCGCGACGATCGCGAGATTCTCCTCAGCGGCGGGCTCGTGACCGAGGAGCAGTTCCTGCAGGCGCTCGCGCTCAAGCACGATCTGACGTATGTCACGCCGGATCCGGGTTTGGTCGACACCGCGCTGCTCGACAAGGTCAGCCTGCCATTCCTGCAGCGGAACCGGTTGCTGCCACTTCGCATGGCGGACGGCGAACTGGTGGTGGCGATGTCGGACCCGCTCAATGCGGAGTTGCTGGCCGAACTCCATCGTACGTACAAGGTGACGATCAAGCCGTGCGCGGCCACGGCCGAGAGTATCGAGGCGACACTCAAGGCGCTGGCATTCCTGCGCGCCGGCCACGGAATCGGTGACGACAACGCTCGCATCCAGTACTTCGAGGCCTCGGACGGTCCGGACGAGCAGGTCCCGAACGCCGAAGGCGCTGTCGCCACGCTCGACTACCTGTTGCTGCGTGCCGTGCACCTGCGTGCCAGCGATGTGCACATCGAGCCGTTCGAAGGCCGCGTCCGGGTACGCGTCCGTGTCGACGGCGTGCTGCAGAACCTCACCGATCTGCCGGCGACGTTCGGGCCCCAGGTCGTATCCC
>JANNWR010000450.1:0-2159 GCA_031408715.1 bacterium | reverse complement strand
AGTGCCCGACGGCGTCCGCGGCCGCGAGCAATTCGGGGTACGGCAGCGTGACGTGCGAAGCAACGACGAGCCGCTGGCGACCGACCGGGCGGCCATGCCGGATCAGGTCAGGATCGGTGAGCGACGCGTTCTCGACGTCGTTGGGGTAGCCGGGCGCCGAAGGCAGGAACCCGATGGCGTGCACGACTTCGGGGTGTGCAGCGGTGACGGCCGTGAGAAGCTCATCCGCCACTGAATCCGCCTCGATGCGCCCCATGAACGCGAAGTCCATGCCGATCGCGCGAGCGCCGCCCGCGTGCAGCGCCTCGATGAGCAGCGCGTAGGTCTCACGCGGCAGCGGCCACTTGCCATAGCTGCTCACGGTGGCGTCGTCGAGCTCGATCATCGCGATCGCGTCCGGCGCGGGCACGATACCGCGCATCTGATAGCGCAGATCCGCGACCTGCGCATCGAACGTCTCGAATGCGCCCAGCACGCTCAGCAGTGCAAGCGCGGCAGCCGCGGCCAGCCCGAGCAGGGCTCCGCGACACCTCGGGACACGGTGCACCTGAGGAGCCGCACTGGGAGCGGCCATCGATCAGCGCTTCCAGTACAGCGACAGCTTGGAGTCCGCATCGGCAGGGACCCTGACTTCGGCGGCGCGCGTGACGGCACCGCGCCAGACCTGGATCCGCTTGCCCTCTCCGCGTTCCGGGTTGGGCGTGGGGATGGCCTTCACGCTATCGGCTGGAACTCTCGTCGCGGCACTCCGCAACAGCGCACGCATCATCGCCGGAGTGAGCAGCTTGGACTTCGCCTCGGCGGCACGCGACGAGTCCGGTGCATCCGAACGCAGTCCGAGCAGCGCGCCGGCACGGTCGGCGCCGCCGGCCAGCCGGCTGGCGTGCGCCGCGGCTTCCAGCGCGCGATCGTCATCTCCCATCACCAACAACGCCGCGGCGCGGTTCAGATGAATGCCCGGGTCGGTGGAATCAGCGGCGAGCGCAGCATCGTAGAACGCCAGCGCAGGCCCGTACTCGCCCTTCATGAGTTTCAGGTTGCCGAGGTTGTTGACCGCGCGCGCGTCCCGCCGGTGCTGCGACATCAACGCCAGGAACGCGGAGTCCGCGCTCTCCGAATGCCCCGCCATAGCTCGGCTCACGCCATAGAGATTGAGTTTCGCCTCGGCAGCGGGATCGGCGGCCCGCGCGACCATGGGAGTCAGGATCAGCAGCGCGCTCCCAGCGATGTGCAGTAGGCGGTGCATGTGCTCCTCCTTCGTCGCGGCGGGGGTGTGGACTCAGTCCCACCAGGCCATGCTCTTGAGGATGGCGCTGGCGGATGCATCGGCGTTGCGAGACCGGGTTCCGGAGGGTAGCACTGGCATCCGCGGACTCTCACTCTGGAATGCGCTCCCAGACGCCCCCTTGCCGGGGACCCTCTGGGCAGCGCGCTGCAGCAGTTCCCCGACAGCCGGGCTCGATCCTCCACCCCCTCCGTCGCGCCCGCCCCCACCCTGTGACCCGGACAGGAGCGTCTGGGCGGCGGCAAGCCCGCCGGCGCGCTGGATACCCCGGGCAAGCAGGTCGACCGCGGTGACCGAATCCCCGCGCAACCAGCGCACCAGGCCCAGATCGAGCCAGGTGGCCGCCGGGGCATTGCCGAACGCCAGCACCGTGCGCAAGTGCTGCTCTGCCGCCTCCAGGCTGTCGAGCCCGACCAGGACCACCGCCAGATTGTGGTGCAGCATGGCCGATTGGGGCGCCGTGGTCAGGGCGCGCGCGAGCTGGGCGCGGGCCCCGGCAGGATCGCCGCCCTCCAGATGCATGCGGGCCATGTCGGCCATTGCCTCGGAAGACACGCGCAGGTTCTGCAGGTTCCGGCCCGGGAAGCGCTGGTGGAACACCTCCTCGCGCCAGGCGGCGAGGAGCTGCACCTCGGTGCCGAGCCTCGCGAGCAGCTTGGCGGGATCGATCGCGATGTTCGCGCGCTCGCCGGGCGGCAGCGTGGGCTCGTAACGCGCCTGCGATCGCGTGACGTCGACGAACGAAGGCGCACCATCCAGACTGGCCAACTCGGAGGCCCCGACGCGCCACGACTCGAGGAACCCCTTGGCCATGACCGTGGTCTCGATCGGGATCCAGACTTCATGATCGAGCACCACGTAGCTGGTGCTGTCG
>JANNWR010000449.1:0-6087 GCA_031408715.1 bacterium | reverse complement strand
CTCGATGTCGGCTCATCGCATCCTGGGGCTGGAGAAGGTCCCAAGGGTTGGGCTGTTCGCCCATTAAAGCGGTACGTGAGCTGGGTTCAGAACGTCGTGAGACAGTTCGGTCCCTATCCATCGTGGGCGTAGGATCCTTGCAGGGAGTTGCTCCTAGTACGAGAGGACCGGAGTGAACGAACCTCTAGTGTATCTGCTGTTCTGCCAAGGGCATTGCAGAGTAGCTATGTTCGGAAGTGATAAGCGCTGAAAGCCTCTAAGCGCGAAACACACCCTAAGATGAGGGATCCCAGACTATATGTCTGTAAGGGTCGTCGGAGATTACGACGTCGATAGGCAGGAGGTGTAAGGCCCGTAAGGGCTTCAGCCGACCTGTACTAATAACCCGAGAGGCTTTACCAGTTTTTTCTCTAAGATGCTTCACAACTGTATATCCAGCGTCTCATTTCGATTGTCTTTATAACTGCATATTGGGGTGGCGTTGGCGGAGGGGAAACACCTCTTCCCATTCCGAACAGAGAAGTTAAGCCCTCCAGCGCCGATGGTACTGCCCGGGAGACTGGGTGGGAGAGTAGGTCGCCGCCCCTTATTTTCTGCACGAAAGCCCCGTCCGGGTCACCGGACGGGGCTTTCGTGTTGATGGGGCTCTCGTGTCCTTCTCGTGTCGAGTCCTGGCCGATTCCGGGCACCGCGGGCCGCCCCACGTACCCAGGGGGCCAGTTCTGACCGGAGGCCGGCGGGCCGGCGCTCTCAGGGTGGACGGCTAACGGCTTGGAGTGCAATGGGATGGCCTCGGGTGGCGAGTTTGGCTCGCGGGGCACGGGCGGTGCTAGGTTATCGGGTGAATCGTTCTGTATGGCCCGTCCCAGAGCTCCCAGGCGTCCCACCAGGAGGACCGACATGCTGATCCAGTTCCGTTCCCTGATCGTGACTTTGCTGGTCGTGCTGGGTGCGTGTGTCGCGGTCCCCTCGGCAGCACAGGGGCCGCCGCCGCCCGACGGGCCGCGGCTGCGCGATGCTCTGGACGTGACGGACCAGCGTATCCAGTTGGCCAAGGATCTTCTGGCCGCGGCGCCGAATGCCACCGCAGCTGTGGAGGTCGACCAGGCCGTCGCGCTCCAGGCCATCGCGAAGGATGCATTCCTGCAAGGCCGTTTCGCTGCGGCCAGTCGCGCGACTTTCGACGCCCGCATCCATGCCGATCGCGCCATCGCGCTTTTGCGCGGATTGCCGGACCCCGGCCGTGTCCAGGAGCAACTCGGCCGCACGCGTGAGTTGCTGGACCGCGCTCGCGATCGTCTGGCGCATTGTGAACTGCCGGCTGCGCGCGAGATGCTGCGCACGGCGATCGACATGCAGGTGCGCGCGGAGCAGTCCTACGGCGAGACCCGGTATCTGGCGGCCCTTCAGCTCACCATGAGTGCGAGGGAGCGAGCCCTGCGTGCCCAGCAACTGTGCAACTCCGGTGAGTCGTTCGGGGAGACCGTGGCGAACGCCTTGCAGCGCACGGATGACATCCTGGCCCGCGCCCATGAAGTGTTCGACGCCAACCCGACCGACCGTGCTCGAAGTCTGATCGCCAGCGCGGACAACCTGCAGGCCCGCGCCAAGACCGAGGCGCAGGCCGACCACCTGCGGCCGGCATTGCGCTTCACACGCATGGCGCGCGAGCAGGCCGAACGGGCCATGCGAGGCGCGGCGACCGGGGGCCGACGCTGAGCCCAGCGGGCTGGTTCGGGATGCGTTCCGGTGGCGAATTGGCGTTCGCGCTGGTCCTGATGGGGGCGCTCGCGACGCCCTCGGTCTCGATCGCCCAGTTTGCAGACACGAACTTCGTACGGTTCGAGTTCGGCGCTCTGTCCGACGTCACGAATGAGCGCTTCTATGAGGATTCGTTCGACGACACCACGTTCACCGGCCGCCGGCTGACAGGTACGCCGGAATACCGGAGCGCTGGAGTCGCTGCGGTCGACGCCGCGGGCGCATTCCTGCGCGGCGGACGTTTCCTGCTTCGGCAGGAAGCGACCGTGGGGGATCACCTGCTGCGAAGCTACTCGCGGCTCGAACTCACCGGTGAGCCACGCGACGGTTGGAAGCTGTCGATCGTCCCCGAGTTGGACGCGCGACGCGATCGCTCGTTCGGGTCCGACCGACGGGAACTGCGTTTCCGCCCCGACGGCCGGTTGCGGGTCACTTCACTCGATCACGCCAACCGCTATGACGTCACGGTCGGGGGAGACTGGCTACGTACCTCGGGAACCTCCGAAGTGACGGCGTTGGACCGCAATGCCGGCCGCGCCTGGCTGCGCTGGGCGCACGCACCGCTCGATGCGGCCTGGGAGACCGAGCTGGGCTACGGGGCCGACGCCCGGGCGTTCCCCGATTCGGTCGAACGCGACCAAGTCGAACAACATGGCGCCTTCGCGGTTCGCGGACTGCTGCCCGGAGGCAGTTCGACGGCGCTCGAGGTGCAGCTCGACCGCCGCAGTACGCTGAATGAGACGTTGTCGACACGCGACCACTTCTGGAGCGCTCGCGCCGACGCGAATGCGTTCCTGCGGCTGCATGACCATCTCACGGCCGAGGTCATCCTGTCGGTGGATGGCTACCGCTACGACCGCGCCGACACCAGCGTGTATTTCGACTACCAGACGTGGACCGCACGGCCGGGATTCCGCTGGCAGCTGGCCCACGATTGGTCGCTCCGGGTGGGCCCGCGCCTCGAGTGGCTGGTCGCGCCCAAGGTGTCTTCCGAGCGCTACCACGAGGTGGCCGGCGTGATCGAGGCCGAGCACCTGCATGGCGGGGACTGGTGGTCGTTCACGCCGGCCGCTGGCTGGCGGCAGTACGAGCGCTCCGCGGCCACGGTGTCGCTCGCAGAACCGGACCTGCATTCCTCCTATCTGTTCGCCGAGGGCGAGGTCTACGCCGACGTGGGTCTTCCGGCTGCGCTGCGTATGCGGTTCACGAGCAGCGGTCGCTACGAGAGCCATGAGGATCCCTCGCAGAACGCCACGAGTCTGTACTTCTCGCTCGACCTGCGCCGCCGTTTCTAGCGCGGGGCTGCCCTTGAGTTCTTGAGCTCTTGAGCAGCCGGCTCTCCCGGTTCATCGTGCATGAATAGTCCCGGCTCAGGGCGCCGTCGCGTCGGCACGGGACTCGGTCCTGCCCCCCCCACGCGCCCGGGCCGTGACGCCGCGCTGATGCGGTGCTGGCAGCACGGGGAAGTCCGCGGGGAGCCGGCGCATTCGGCACTCGTGCGCTCCTGTGGCATCCTGCGCGAGACCCGCTGGATGGAACGGAGGCTCCCGATGTTGTCTCGCAGTCGCGCTGTGATCGTCCTGCTGCTGTGTGTGGCACTCGGCGCGTTGATGCTCAACGTCGCGAGCCGCCTGCGGCGGCCGATGCACTCGACGATCGCACCGCGTGTGCTGGTGTTCGATGTGCCAGCGCAGGTCGACGAAGGTCCGCCGCCGCCCAATCTGTCGTTCGATTTCCTGAGGCGTGAGCGGCCGACGTTCCACGACCTGTTGTTCGCGGTCTCCAATGCCGCCGAGGACCGCTCGGTCGAGGCGATCGTGCTGCACGTCGACGGGATCGACTGGGGCTGGGCGCGGGTCTACGAGATGTCCGCTGCACTGCGGACGTTCCGCGCTGCGGGCAAGCCGGTCTACGCCAGCCTGAACGGTGGTGGCGAGAAGGAATACGTGCTCGCCGCGGCGGCGGATCTGCTGGCGATGCCTCCGGTCTCGACTCTGCAGCTCGACGGGCTGTCCGCTTCGGCCATGTTCCTGAAGGGGGCGTACGACAAGTTCGGCGTGCGCCCGAACTTCGCGCATGTCGGACGCTTCAAGTCGGCGGTCGAGCAGTACACGCGTGAATCCCTGTCGCCCGATGCGCGCGCCGCCATGGACCAGCTGCTCGACGATGAGTACGCGCTCCTGGTCGACTCGATCGCGGTCGCGCGTGCACTTCCGGCCGACAGCGTGCGGTACCTGATCGACGAAGGACCGTTCACCGCCTCGGACGCACGGGCCCGCGGCCTGCTCGACACGCTCCTGGCCGAGGCCGACGTCGATTCACTGGCCGCTCATCAGGGGGGCGAGCGCTTCTCGCTGGGCTCGCTCACGCGCTACGCGGAAGAAGGCGGGGGCGGCAGCGGCGAGCGCATCGCGCTGCTGGTGGCCGAAGGGGAGATCATCTCGGGCAAGAGCCGTGAGGGCGCCTTCGGCGGGCGTTCGGTCGGTGATGCCACGCTGGTCGAGGCGCTGCGCGAGATCCGGCAGCGCCGCAACATCCGCGCGGTGGTACTGCGCATCGACAGCCCGGGTGGCTCGGGTGATGCGTCGGACGCGGTGTGGCAGGAGATCCGCCGCGTGCGGCGCGAGAAGCCGGTCATCGTCAGTATGGGCGACGTGGCGGCGTCGGGCGGTTACTACCTGGCCTGCGCCGGCGACGTCATCGTGGCCGGCCCGGCGACCATCACCGGGTCGATCGGTGTGTTCGGCGGCAAGCTCAACGTGCTCGGGCTGTACCAGAAGCTCGGTCTGAATGTCGAGACCGTGTCGCGCGGCAAGCATGCCGAGATGCTGTCGCCATTCAAGGACTTCAGCGACGAGGAGCTGACGAGATACCAGCAGAGCCTGGACCAGTTCTATCGTGTCTTCCTGTCGCGTGTCGCGACCGGCCGGAAGATGGATCCGGCAGTCATCGATTCGGTCGGGCAGGGGCGCGTGTGGTCGGGTGTGCAGGCCAAGGCGCGCGGTCTGGTCGACGAACTGGGCGGACTGCAGGAGGCGTTCGAACTGGCACGCACGCGTGCCAAGATCGACCCGGACGCCGACATCGTCGTCGAAGTCTACCCGCGGCCGCGCAAGACGCTCGTGCAGAGGTGGCTGGGGGGTGTGCTCGAGGAGCCGGATAACGAGGAGGCGCGACTACCGGGTCTGGCGGCGTTCGGGCACTGGTACGAGATGGCGACCATGCCCGCCGGCCGGGTGCAGGCGCTCATGCCGTACACGATCGAGATCCGTTAGCCGCGAGCGTCGGGCGGGCTGCTCGCCAGACTCGAATGGCGAGCTACTCCGAGTTCCACGCCCGATGTGCGTCCACACCGTTTCAAAGATCGAAAACGCGAGAGGCGCGCCCCACCGGGGACGCGCCTCTTCTGTTTGTCTCGCTGCGACGGGAGTTACTTCGCCGCCGCCTTGAACGTCTTGATGTACATGATGACGTCTTCGATCTGCGCGGGGGTGAGCTGCTTGGTCTTGCCCCACGCGACCATGCCGTCCTTCATCTTGCCGTTCGTGATGCAGTCACGCATATAGTCGTCCGTGCGCGTGGCGTCCCAGGTCTTCTTGAGCGTCCAGTTGGAGGTGGGCAGGCCCGTCACCTTGAAGCCGCCCGTGCCGTCGACCTTGTGGCAGGCGACGCACTTGGTCTTATAGATGGCCTGACCGGCCGCAGCATTGCCCTTGGCGGGAACAGCCGAAGCGGTGACCGAGAACGCGGCGACCATGAAGGCCGACACGCCGAGCGCCACGAACAGGGCGCGGAAGGACTGGCGAAGCGACATCGGGTACTCCTTTTCGTGGTGGTCATGTTGCCGACCCCATGGAAGGATGGTCGGCTGGAGCCGAGCAAAGTTAGATTCGGTTCGTCGCGCGGTCAAACGAGCGCGAGTGCATTTGTCGACGGAACGGTTCGCTGCTTGACGAGCCCTGTACAAGCGCTGCTGCTGTTGCCCGTCACTTCTCTCCGAGGACGACACGATGCACCGAGCGTGCCGTGCACTCACGGGTGAGGCGAGGCAGCGGATCGAGGCGGAATACGCCGCGTTGCCGCGCCTTCGCGCGCCCAGACGGCAAGCGACGGGGGCGCCATCCGCGCATGGCTGCAGCGTCTGCGGCTCTGTCGCCACAGTCCGCCCCAGGTACCACGCCTGAGGTCTTGACCCAGCAAAAAAAACGGCGCTAGACTCAGATATTGCTTCAAGTTACGCCGGGCCGCTTTCCCCTGCCGCACGACCCGACGCTGGCACTACACACCGACCCCTCGGGAGGTGCAGTGTGAAGGAGTTCGCAACCG
>JANNWR010000448.1:0-2413 GCA_031408715.1 bacterium | reverse complement strand
CCGCTCAGCGAGCTGCCCGACTGGGAGCCGCCGTCGCCGTCGGCCGAGCAGTTGCGAAACGGCGGAGTGCCGCGTCACCCGATGCTGCCGCGCGTGGCCGACGCGATGCGCGAGCGCCAACAGCGTCAGGAAGCGCCGGCGGCGGACGCTGCGGCCGAACCGCAGCCCGAACGCCGGAAGACGCCGCGGTCCGAGCCTGAGCACGATGCCGGTACGGAAGGCCTGACGCTGTTCGATCCCGAGAGCTGAGTTGCGCTGCGCGCGGCCCCCGTGAGTGCGTCACCGGGGCCGCCGCAGGTTCTAGAAGTGCACGGTCTCTCGGCCAGGTGTCGTGGCGGGCTCGGCCGTGCTGTCGGCCGGCGCGAACACCCGGGCTGCCGCACCACGCAGGGTCACTCGGAACGCCATGGCATCGGGCACGGCTTCGGGGGCGAGCCAGCCGTGTCCGGCCATCTTGCGCGCGATGAATGCCATCTGCGCGCGCGCCCACGGGCGCAACTCGCCTTGCGCGTCGACACGAGTGCGCCAGCGGCTCGGGCTCGGCACCAGTACCACCAGGAAAAGCGCTTCGTCGAGCGTCAGGTCGTCGGGCGATTTGTCGAAGTAGAAGCGCGATGCCTCGCTCGCACCATGTACACCCGGGCCCCACTCGATGATGTTCAAGTAGATCTCGAGCAGGCGGTCTTTGGACAGGCCCGTGAGGTGCTCGATCACCCATGCGAGCACGACCTCCTGCCCCTTGCGCGACAGCGTGCGCTGGTGGCCGAGGAACAAGTTGCGCACGAGCTGCATGGTGATCGTGCCCGCGCCGCGCTTGAACGACCCCGCGCGCAGGTTGGCGGCCATGGCGAGCTGGATCGCCTCGGTGTTGAAGCCGCGATGGCGGTAGAAGCCGCCGTCTTCGTTGGTGAGGAGTCCGTAGCGCAGCAGCGGGCTGATGCGGTCGATGGGGCGATAGTTCGGGTTGGCGTCCGAGAGGTCGCGGTACACGATGGCGCGCGGCACGTGGATCTCGGCCACGAATGGTCCGGAGAGCCGGCCGAGTCGCAACGGGGTGTCGTTCTGGCCCAACTGCAGTCCGTGCGGGATCACATCGGCGGTGAAGCGCGTGCTGTCGGGTTCGGCCACGTTGACGTCGAGGCTGGCGTGCCAGTCCCACGACCCCTTCACGTCGAGATCGGCGAGCGGTCCCAGTACGGCGCGCGGCAGGCTGCGTTGCACCTCCTGTGCTGAGAGCTGGTCGACCTCGAGCGCCATCTGGAAGCGTGGCCCCTTGCGGTGCACCTCGCCCGACACACGCATGTCGGAGCGGCCCACGCTGACATGCGTGCCTTTTGCCACGCGCAGCATACCGGTGCGGCGGTCCTGTGAGACGCCACCGTCGATCGTGAGCGCCAGCGGCGCGCTGCCGCGCTCGCCATCGGGGATCTGGAATCCGGCGCGCCCGGTGAGCCGGTCGTCGCGGCCCCATTCCAGCGCGACATCGAAAGGAATGGCGCGCTCCGCTCGCAACGATCCTGCTACCGCGAACTGCAGTCCGCCGGCCTTGTGCGTGAGCGTGAGCGCGTCGATGCGCGCGAACAGCGAGTCGCCGCGCTGCACGGCGATGCCCGTGAGCTTGAGTTGGGGCAGCCGTCTTGCTGGCAGCAGCAGGGCATCGGCCAGCTGCTGTGCGGCGGCGCGAACGCGTGCGGCGGCGGGCCCGCCGTTGGGCGCGTCGTCGGCGGTGTCGATGCTGTCCTCTTTCGAGACGCGCGATGGCAGGGTGAAGTGCGCGTCGTCCAGGATCACACTCGAGATGCGCGGCTTCCACGACAAGCCGCGCGCCCCCAAGGCGACCTGCACGCGCTTGGCACTCACGAGGCGGGCGCGGTCGGCTTCGCGGTCCACGGTGAGCCCGCGCAGTTCGACCACGAGCGGCCAGGACACGGTGAGCTTCTGCCACCGCCCATCGAGCCCGCGGCCATGCAGCATGGCGCGCAATCGGCTCGCCGCCAGCGGTTCGATGAGCCACGGCAGGACGACCACCAACGCCAGCAGAGCGGCGGCGGCGATGAGCACGCGGCGGGAGGGCAGGAAGCGTTCGAGGTTCATGCGCGTGGCAGCCTACGCAGCCAAGGCGGCAGGCGCCAGCGCGACGCATGGACGGTGCGTCCTCACGTGACCTAGGCGTCGATCGGCCGGTGGCGCACAGAAGCTCGCGCGCCCGCAGGCGATCACGCTACAACGAATCAGGCCGCCCTCTCGCGAGAGCGGCCCTGGTGAAACGGGTTGGGACTGAAGCGCTCTCAACGCACCGGCGTGACGCGCGCGGCCTGCCAGTCGCGCCACAGCTCCGGGGCTTCGGCGACGAACGACGTGTGGCGCGGCACCCAACCGAGCACGCGGCGGGCTTTTGCCGAAGTCACGCTCA
>JANNWR010000447.1:0-22129 GCA_031408715.1 bacterium | reverse complement strand
GTGGCGAAGATGAGATCGCGACACGCGGCCGCGCCGCCCACCATGTAGTCCGCGACCGCATGCTCGGCCTCGAGCAGCTTCACGCGCCGCGGCGTGCCCGGTTGTGACGACACCTTGGCGGCGATGAACTCCAGATACTTGGTCGACGGTGTGATCGGAAAGCCCGGCACGATGAGCGTGCGCCACATCTGCAGCGTGGCGAGCGCGGCTGCCGTGTTGCCGTCGGCTGTCACCTGCTCGCGCTGGGTGTAGAGCGGCACATGTGCGGCGCGCACTTTCGACAAGTCCAGCACGTCGTCGTAGCGCTCGCCGGAAGGGGTGCGTGTGTGCAGGGCGGGCGAACCCGCTTGTGTGATCGTGCTCATGAGATCACCTCCGCGGGACCGGCCTCGTCCCAGACTTCCTCGTAACTGCCCTCCGAGAACAGCTTCTCGGGGCAGACCGCGACGCACTCGCCGCACAACTTGCAGAACGCGCTCACGTCCGCGCCCTTCACGAGTACGCCGCGTTCAGCATCGGGCTCGAAGCGGATGATGCCCTCGGGGCAGTTCGCGATGCAGTGCGAACAACCCGTGCAGCGCGTGTCGGGATCGGCGAACAGCAAGCGGAACCCGCTGCGAGCGAAGCTCGAGGTGAGGTTGGCCTTGGATGTGCGCAACGCGGTCTGGGCACCGAGCGGCAGGTCGCCGTAGCCTTCGAAGCGCGTGCTGCCGTGGTCCCCCGGGCGGGCACAGTCGAACGTTTCCATGCGGATCGCCTCGCGCGTGTCCTGGAGCGCGGCGCGGTTTTTCTCACACAGCACCTCGGGGATCCGGCGTTTGCGCAACTGCGTCAGGAACGCTTCCACGACCTGTTCGAACTCGAATCCACCGATGGCCTCGGTCATCGCCACATAGGCGGAGACGTTGCCGATCGCGTGCCCCAGATGACGCGTGCCGATATCGTCGCCCGGCACGCACAACACGCGGCCCGAAAGACGGAAATGGGTCGCGCATTCCTCGGGCGTGCGCCGGGTGTTGATCACGAACGTACCGCCGTGCGGCACGCCTTCGGCGAAGTCGACCGAACGGGCGGCGGCTTCGTCCATGAGCATCGAGATGGCGGGCCGGGTGACCTCGCAACCCAGGGCGATCGGGCGGCCGCTGACCCGCAGGAACGAACGGATGTTCGCCCCACGGCGCGCGCTGCCGAAGAACGGCCACTCCTGCACGTGCATCTCGGGAAAGCTCGACAGCAATGCCGCCAGGGACTGGAAAGCGAGCACCAGACCGCCGCCCGCCTTCCCATCCCCGCGCATCTCCAGCGACGACTCCATCAGCAGACGGCGGGGCTCGAGGGTTCTCATATGGTACTCAAGGCTTACGCCAGAGGATGGCCTTGCCCGGACAGTCCGTCATCATTTGCT
The DNA here is from genome assembly GCA_031408715.1 of bacterium. GTDB lineage: Bacteria > Eisenbacteria > RBG-16-71-46 > RBG-16-71-46 > RBG-16-71-46 > JAIOPA01. Next base: position 20,724 of record JANNWR010000447.1, on the reverse strand, counting down.
GAACTTTTGGCATGGCGGACTCGTCCAACTGCCAGTTGTGAACCTCCGCCACCTCTTCGTCTTCGACCTTCCGGAATGCCTGCGGGATCAACTTGATGCAATCCCCACATTCCGTGCAAAGGTCTTGATCGACATAGAACTCCGGTAGATGGCCCATTGGGATTCCCCTCCCTGTCGAGTGGTGCATATCGGGTCACGTGCACGTCCATTCACATGTTCCGCACGTTCGTTTGCCGATTCTCTAGCATGACCTATGCAAGGGGCTTACCGCGGCGCGTGACTCATTGCGCGTATACCCGGTCGGCGGACGCTGGCCCCTTGAGGGGGAACGCCCAGCCGGGTGGCTGCCCTCGACCCTTCACGGAGGATTCCATCCATGGCGCGGCCACTCTTCGGTCGACGCGAGGCGCGATCCACCGCCGCGCCTTCGCCAGCGGGCGGCCGCCGCCGCTTCCTCACCGCACTCGGTGCCCTGAGCGGAGCCGCCCTGTTCGGCCCCTTGGTATGCACTGGCCTGTCGCGCCGCGGGACCCGGACACCGGTCCGGCTCGAGACCTCGCGTGCGGGCCTCGGGACCTGGATCCGCATCGTCGCCCAGCATGCCGACGGCTCCCGCGCCGAACGCGCCACAGCACGAGCGTTCGCGGCCATCACCGCGGTCGACGCGCAGATGAGCATTCATCGCAGCGACAGCGAGTTGTCGCGCGTCAACCGCATGGCAGGGCGCGAACCGGTCGCCGTGAGCGCCGGACTCCGGACAGTCGTACGCCTCGCGCGCGAGGCGTCGTTGGCGACGAACGGTGTGTACGATCCCAGCGTTCTGCCGCTCATGCGGCTCTACGGCTTCTACCACTCCGGTCGCACGCACCTGCCCACCGATCGCGAACGCGCTGCCGCGCTCGCGAGCCTCGGGGCCCGGCACATCCTCATCGACGATGCCGCCGGCACGATCGGGCTCGCCAAAGCGGGTGCTGCGCTCGATCTCGGCTCGATCGGCAAGGGCTTTGCGCTCGACCAGGCGGTGGCGGCACTGCGCGCCGAAGGCATCACGTCCGGGCTCATCGACATCGGACGCAATGTCTACGCGTTGGGTTCGCCCTCGCCTGACTCGCCCGGTTGGAACATCGGCGTGCTGCATCCAGAGACCGGCGACGTGACCCGAGTGCTGACGCTCAACGACATGGCGGTGGCCACCAGCTCGAATGCCGAACAGTCGGTGATGCTCGACGGCCAGCACGTCGGGCACCTGCTCGATGCAAGTTCCGGGCTGCCAGCGCATGCACGTCGGTCGGCCACGGTCACCGCACGCACCGGAATCACTTCGGACACCGGCTCGACCCTGGCGTTCCTGCTCGGCCGCGACGGCACGGCTTCGTTGAAGGACATCACGTCCGTCGAGTTCATTGCATGAGCCACACTCCCGGCGTGACGCCAGCCGCCCAGACGTTCGGGCGTGGCGGCGTGCATCCGGAGCCTCACAAGGAGGCGACGTCCGGCCGCGCCATCGAGTCCGTGCCGGCACCGGCCGAAGTCGTGTTGCCGTTGCAGCAGCATCTGGGTGAGCCCGCGAACCCGATCGTCAAGAAGGGCGAACTGGTGCGGCGGGGGCAGAAGATCGCCGACGGTGGTGCGACGGGCGTGCCGCTGCACGCCAGCATCAGCGGCAAGATCCGGCCGCTGGAGAAGCGGTCGCACCCCACACTCGGGATCGCGCCGGCCATCACCATCGCGGCCGACGAAGCCGCGGGCCCGGAACTCGAGTACACCGCAGACCCCGCATGGACGAGCCTCCCGCTGGCCGACGCGTTGGCGCGCATCCGCGAGGCCGGCGTCGTCGGGCTGGGCGGGGCCGCCTTCCCGACTTGGCGCAAACTGGAATCCGCCACCCGGTCCGCGGTCGACACGCTGGTGCTGAACGGCGCGGAGTGCGAGCCCTACCTGACCTCCGATCATCGGCTCATGCTGGCGTGGCCGCGCGAGATCGTCGAGGGCGCACTGGCATTGGCGCGTATGGTGAGCGCGACGCGGGTGCTGATCGGCGTCGAGTCCGACAAGCCGGACGCCATCGCACTGCTGCGCGGCGCCATCGGTCAGGTCTGGACCGGCGCGATCGAAGTCAAGGTCACACCCTGCGTGGCACGCTATCCGCAGGGCGCCGAACGCCAGCTCGTGTACGCCACCACCGGGCGCGTCGTGCCGCCGCGGCAGTTGCCTGCCGCCGTCGGCGTGCTGGTGCAGAATGTCGCGACCGCGATCGCGGTGCGCGACGCGCTGCGCGAACAGCGCCCCCTGCTGGATCGTGTGGTCACCGTGACGGGCCCGGGGATCCGGGAACCCAGGAACCTGATCGCGCCTCTCGGCACCTCGCTCACGTCGCTGGTAGACGCCTGCGGCGGGCTGGTCGGCGACGCTCGCCGGCTCGTGGCCGGCGGCCCGATGATGGGCCGCACGCTGGCGCGGCTCGACGTGCCGTTGGTGAAGGGCATGAACGGGCTGGTGATCCTCACTGGCAAAGGCCCGTTGGAGGATGGCTACGACGCCTGCATCCGCTGCGCGCGCTGCCTCGATGCCTGCCCGCTCGGACTCGAACCCGACCAGGTGTCCGTCCGCGTCGAAGCCGGACGCACGCTCGACACCGAGAAGCACGGCGCGCTGGATTGCTACGAGTGCGGCTGCTGCAGTTACGTGTGTCCATCGGGCCGGCCGCTCGTGCAGTTCATGCAGGTGGCCAAGGCTGCGCTCCGGCGCGCCGCGGAAGTGCGGGCACGCTCATGACCGTCACCCCGACGCTGCCGCGCGAGCCCGAGTTCGTGCTCACACCGGGTCCGCACCTGCACGCGGGCGTGAGCACCACGCGGATCATGTGGACGGTGAACGCCACGCTCGCACCCGCGGCGCTGTGGGGCGTGTACGTGTTCGGGCTGTCAGCACTTCTGGTGCTCGCCGGCTCCATCACCGGCGCGGTCGCGAGCGAGTGGCTGGCGGCGCGTGCGCTGGGCCGCCGCGCTTCGGTGCACGACGGCAGCGCGTTCTGCACCGGACTACTGCTCGCCATGACGGTGTCCCCCGCATTGCCGTGGTGGCAGGCACTCCTGGGCGGTGTGTTCGCGGTGCTGCTCGGCAAGATGGTGTTCGGCGGACTGGGCTTCAACTTGTTCAACCCCGCGCTGCTCGGCCGCGCGTTCCTGATGGCCAGTTTCCCGCTCACCATGACCGCGGGCTGGCTCGCCCCGCGCACCGGGTTCGGCGCTCCGCTCGATGCCGTCACCGCGGCGACGCCGCTGGCGCTCGCCAAGGAGCAGGGACTGGCAGCGGGCTTCGGCGCCCTCACGGCGTCGGGGGCGCCCTATCAGGCGCTGGCGATGGGATTCCGCGGCGGCTCGCTGGGTGAGGTGAGCGCGGTGCTGATCGCGCTGGGAGCCGCGGTACTGCTGTGGCGCCGGATCATCTCACTGACCACGCCACTCGCGGTGTTCGCCGGTCTGGCGCTCGCGACGCTCCCCGCAGGTGCTCCCGGCTTCCATCTGTTCACTGGCGGGTTGTGGCTCGGCGCCTTCTACATGGCCACGGACTACGTGACGTCGCCGACGACCACGCGCGGCCAACTCGTGTTCGGGTTCCTGATCGGGCTGCTCACGGGCGTCATCCGCATCTGGGGCGGCTATCCCGAAGGCATCTGCTACGCCATCCTGATCGCCAATGCGCTGGTACCCGCACTGGACTCGGCGTTCCGCCGCCGGCGCGTGAAGCTCGCAGGCACTCCCTCATGAGCGAACTGGTCCACATCGACGGCGTACCGCGCCAGGCCCCAAGTCCGGCAGAAGTCATGCGCATCGCCATCAACCTCACGGTCGTCTGCCTGCTCGGCGGCTTGGTGCTGGGCGCCGTCTACCTTGGCACCGAACGCATCGCATCCGCGGGGCGCCTGGCGGGCGAACGCCGCGCACTCGGTGAACTGCTGGACTTGAAAGCCGGCGAGCCGCTGCTGGTGATCGAGCAATCGCTCGACGCCGCGCACGACGCCGTGGTGTATCGCGCGTTCACCTGGGGTGACGAGAGTGCCGTGGCGCGCGAACAGGTGTTCTCGCTCAGTGGCGAGCCGCTTCCGTCCACACCCGGCGCGGCGCGCACGCTCACGCCGCTCGGCCGCATGTTCGTGGCCGGCACGCCCGCGGCTCCGCGCGGGTTCGTGCTCGAGGGCGAATCTCGTGGCTACAAGAACCGGATCCGTTTCTTCGTCGCGCTCGACGCGGCGTTCACGGTGTGCGGTGTGCGCGTGCTCGAACATGAGGAGGACCCGGGGCTCGGCGCCGAGATCGCGACACGCGCGTACTTAGGTCAGTACCTGGGGCGAGACAGCGCCAGCATCGCGAAGCTCGATGTGACACGCGACCCGCTGCCCGAGGACTGGCGCGTGGCGCTGGCCTCGCTCTCGACCAGCACACCCGACGCGTGGCGTGCGAGCCATGCCGCGCTCATCACGCGAGAATCGGTCCAGCCCGTGCATGCGGTGACCGGGGCGACCATCTCGAGCCGTGCGCTGACGACCGGGGTGAAACGCACCATCGAACACTTCCGCCGCCGCTGGGCGCTGGTGCGCCCGTGGCTGGAGAGCGGTTCATGAGTGCTACCCCCATCCTGCCCGTCGACAAACCACCCGGAGCCTGGGAGCTGCTCGTCAACGGCATCGTGCACGAGAACCCGGTGTTCCGCCTGGCACTGTCGCTGTGCCCGGCCGTGGCCGTGACGACGACCGTGGCGAACGGCATCATCCTCGGGCTCGCCGTGCTTGCCGTGCAGGTGCTGTCGAGCGTCACCGTGGCGCTGGCGCGCAGCTTCATCCATCCGCGTGTTCGTATCCCGGTCTACACGATCATCATCGCGGTGTGGGTGAGCGCGATCGACATGGCGCTGGCGGCATTCGCCCCCGCGCTCTACGCGCAGGTCGGACTGTACGTGAAGCTGATCGTGGCGTTCGCCATCATCATCTCGCGCCTCGAGGTGTTCGCCTCGCGCCAGCCGCTCCTGCCCTCCTTCTTCGACGGACTCGGCATGGGGCTCGGCTTCCTGATCGCACTCCTCTTGATCGGGGCGGTGCGCGAGCTCCTCGGCGCCGGTGCCTTGCTGGGCTTCGCGGTGCTGCCGGTGCGCCCGTTGCTGTTCTTCGCGCTCCCCGCGGGCGGGTTCTTCACCATCGCGCTGCTGATGGCTTTCTTCCAGCACCTCGAACGCCGCAGCGGCGGCAAGCCCCGCGCCGCCAGCGGAGCTTCGCATGGTTAGGACTCCCATCGCTCGCCTCTCGAGCTCCCGACTCGCTGCCTTGGTCCCGCTCGTCCTGCTCGCGGCCGGCCTCCTGCTCGTGCCGCGCCTGGCGCCGCCCGTCCGGGCCGCCGCGACCGGCACGCTGCACGCGCGCGTGCAACCACCCGATCGCGTCCAGCTCGACTTCGGCGCGCCGGTCACGGACCTCTCGGCCGCCAACTTCCGCGTCGCCGAAGCCTCGGCGCCCGACGCGCCACTGGCAGTGCGGGCGGTCGAGCCTCGCGCCAACGGCGTCACACTCACACTGGCGACGCCGCTGCGCCGCACCTCCCACTACGACGTTCGCGTGCTGAACCCGCCGCTACGAACGCGCGCCGCTCCCGCACTGTGGATGATCCTGCTGAGCGTGTTCCTGTCGTCCGCACTCATCCAGAACTTCGTGTTCACGCGCTACCTGGGACTGTGCATCTTCTTCGGCGTGTCCAAGAAGGTCGGCACGTCGGTCGGCATGGGCATCACGTTCACGGCGGTCATGATCGCGACCGCGGCGTTCGCCTGGGTCATGGACAGCTGGGTACTGCGCCCGATGCATCTGGGCTTCCTGCAGATTCTTGTGTTCATCGGCGCAGTGGCGTGCGTGGTGCAGTTCCTGGACACCATGCTGCGCAAGACGCACCCCGCGCTGCACAAGAGCTTCGGGGTCTACCTCGTGCTCATCACCACCAACTGCATCATCCTGGCGGTGCCGCTCCTGAACGCCCAGGGACAGGTGACGTTCCCCGAAGCCATGGCGCTCGCGCTGGGTTCGGGCTCGGGCTTCGCGCTGGCCCTGTTCCTGATGTCGAGTGCGCGTGAGCGTCTGGAACTGGCGCGGGTGCCGCAAGCGTTTCAAGGCTTGCCCATCGCGTTCGCACTCGCCGGTCTGTTCGCGCTCGCGTTCATGGGATTCTCTGGGCTGGACTTCTTCCGATGAGAACCACGCCGCCATTCGCACGGTCGTCCGCAACCGGACACGCCACCAGCACTGCGATGAGCGAAGCGAAGAGGCTCGCATGAGCGAAGCGAAGAGGCTTGCATGAGCGCGATCGTGCTCTTCAGCCTGCCGCCGCTGGCGGAGATCGCCCTGGGTGGCGCCGCGGTGTTCACGGCCGTGGGCGTCGGCTTCGGCGTCGCGCTCGGCATCGCCGCCGAACGCTTCAAGGTGCCGGGCAATCCGCTGGTCGAGCAGGTGCGCGATCGGCTGCCCAGTGCCAACTGCGGCGCGTGCGGCTACGCCGGCTGCCAGGCCTACGCCGAAGCAGTCGTCGAGCGCGCCGACGTGTCGCCTTCGCTGTGCATCCCGGGTCGCGCCCCGGTCGCCGATGCGCTGGCCGCACTCACCGGCAAGGCGGGCGGAGTCATGGAGGACCGCGTCGTCACGATGGCGTGCCATGGCACGAGTGCGTATGCGCGCGAGGAAGCGCAGTACGCCGGCATCGACACCTGTGCGGCAGCCGCCCTCGTGTTCGGTGGCCCGAAAGCCTGCAAGAACGGCTGCCTCGGCCTCGCCGACTGCGTGCGCGCCTGTCCGTTCGATGCACTTCACATCGGGCCCGGGGGCATCGCCCAAGTCGACACCAGCGCGTGCACGGGCTGCGGCAGCTGCGTTCCGGTCTGCCCCAAGAGCCTGTTCAACTTCGTGCCGCGCAGCCGCCGCATCGAGCTGGCGTGCCGAGCACTCGACAAGCAGGCGATCGTCCGTTCGACCTGCCTGGTCGGCTGCACACTGTGCCGCAAGTGCGTGGCCAAGTGCCCGGCGGGTGCGATCGCCTGGGACGGCCGCACCATCCTGATCGATCACGAGAAGTGCATCGCGTACGGCCCGAGCTGCCAAGAGGCATGTTCGGACATCTGTCCCAGCGTCATCCTCCACCGCATCGGCAGTGCGCCGCGTCCGGAGTTGGTGGCGATCGACGAACCCACGGGGGCTTGAGCCATGCCATCCCAGCCGAACTCCTCCAGCACGCCGGTGAGCACTTCTGGTACCGCCAGCAAACGCTCGCTCACCATCGCCATCGCCGGGAGCGGCGGCGACGGCGTCGCCCTGGTCGGTGATCTCCTCCTGAGCATGGCTGCCAAGCAGGGCCTGTACGGCATGCTGGTGCAGTCCTACGGGCCGCAGATCCGCGGCGGCGAATCGGCGGTCGTGTTGCGCATCGCCGAGGAGGAGGTCAGCTACGAAGGCGACCGCACCGACGTGTTGCTGTGCTTCCGCACCGGGGATCTCAAGCGCTTCAAGGGTTCGCTGCACCTGCACGACGACAGTGTGGTCGTGCTCGAAGCCTCCGACTCGGGCGCGATGCCCGAGTGGATCGGGAGCACGAAGGTCGAACCCTTGCGGCACCCCTTCGCCACGCTCGAGAACGGCATCGAGGTCGCGGGCGAGCCCAAGAACATGATGGGACTGGCGCTGCTCACGAAGATGCTCGGCTGGAGCGATGCACTCGCGGAATCGGCGCTGCGTGCGCGCTTCTCGCACCGGCCAGGCGTCGCCGAGCGCAATCTCGTGACGTTTCATCGCGTCTTCCGGGACACGCCAGTGCCAGCGCTCCTGAAGCTCACCGGCCACGGCGTACCGCTGGTGGTCGAGACCGGGAATGAAGCGGTGGCGCATGGCTCGATCGCCGCAGGCCTGCGCTTCTTCGCGGGCTACCCGATCACGCCATCGTCCGAGATCATGGAGACGCTGATCGACGACCTGCCCGCAGCCGGGGGGCGTGTCGTGCAAGCCGAAGACGAGATCGCCGCGCTCGGCATGGTGCTGGGGGCCAGCTTCGGCGGCGTGCCGAGCATGACCGCCACCAGCGGGCCGGGACTGTCGCTCATGACCGAGATGCTCGGACTGGCGAGCATGGCGGAACTGCCCGCGGTCGTGGTCGACTGCCAGCGCGCCGGCCCCGCCACCGGCATGCCGAGCCGCACCGAGCAATCCGACTTGTTCCACGCCATCTACGGCGGGCATGGAGATTTCCCGCGTGCGGTGCTGGGCGCGTTCGACGTCGTGCACGCGCGCGACGTCATGCACCGCGCCTTCGAACTCGCCGAGCAGTACCAGTTGCCGGTGCTGGTCTTGAGTGACGCCTACATCGCGCAACGCCGGCAGATCCGCGACCCCGCCAGCGACCGGGTCATCCCTGCACCGCGCTGGCGCTGGACCGCCACCGACGAGCCCGCGCGCTTCAAACTGCAGGCCGAGCCCGTGGTGATGCCGTTCCGCATTCCCGGAACGGCGGGCGGCACCTATCTGGCGGCGGGTATCGAGCACGACGAGCAGGGCCGGCCGAGCTCGGACTCCACCACGCATCAGGCCATGAGCGAGAAACGTTTCCGCAAGATGGACGCCATCGGGCGCGACACCACCGAGTGGGTGCGCACGTTCGGCGAGCCCGCCGCGACCCGCGGCATCGTGGCCTGGGGTAGCACGTGGGGCATGTTGCGCGAGTTCGTGCTGGAATATCCCGAGTACCGCGTGTTCTGCCCCGAGATCCTGCACCCGTTCCCGTTGGAGGCGTTCACACGCTGGCGCGCAGGGCTCATCGACATGGCCGTGGTCGAGCTGTCCTTCCAGGGCCAGTTCCATCGCTACATGTCCGGACTCACCGATCTCACCGGTGCGCGCAGCATCTGCCGCAGTGGTGGCCTGCCGCTGTCGCTGGAGGAGTTGGCAGCACGGCTCGCCGAGACGCCTGCGTCTCCCCTTCCTCCGCTCACCCCATCCGCGCTGCTCGAGACGGGCGCCAAGGTGAACTCATGAAAGCGAAAGACCTGCGCAGCGACCTCGAACCCGTGTGGTGCACGGGTTGTGGTGATTTCGGCGTACTGAAGGCACTCACCCAGGCGCTGGCCGATCTGGAGGTCGCGCCCGAACGCCTCGCCGTGATCAGCGGCATCGGCTGTTCGAGCCGGTTGCCCGGCTACATGAAGGCGTACTCGTTCAATACCATCCACGGTCGTGCGCTGCCGATCGCCACGGGCCTCAAGCTGGCGCGACCCGAGATGACCACGGTCGTCGTGGGTGGCGACGGCGATGGCTTCAGCATCGGCCTCGGGCACTTGCCACACGCCGTACGACGCGACGTGCCGATCACCTATGCCGTGCTCGACAACGGCATCTATGGGCTCACCAAGGGCCAGGCCTCGCCCACCACCGACATGGACTCCAAGCGCGAGCGCGGGCTCGCGGGTGCAGAGGACCGGCCGTTGGATCCCGTGCTGCTCGTGCTGTCGTCGGGCGCCAGCTTCGTGGCGCGCTCGCATGCTGGCAACATGCCGCACCTGCGCGCGATGTTCCGCGAGGCGATCTCCTACCCCGGCTTCGCGTTCGTGCACGTGCTGGCCGGCTGCGTGACGTACCAGCCGCGCGGCTATGCCGACCAGTTGCTGACGCGCAGCTATATGATCCCCGACACGCACGATCCGAGTGACATGACGAAGGCGTTCGAGTTGGCGAGGGCCGATGGCTTCGCGCTCGGCGTGATCCACCGCCGCACGCCGGTGGTGCCACCCGCCGAGGACGCGTCACCCGAAGAGGAGATGGACGAGATCACGGTCGGTGCTGCCGCGGAGGAAGACCTGCCGAACGAGTAAGCGGCCGCTCTGGAGCAGGTCTCCGGGCCAGATCGGTGCCTCCCCCGGGGGTGCGACCGGGGTCCTTGCATGCGCATAGGTCGTTGCGTCCGCGGGGTGTGACCGTGTTAGTCTGCGCCCCGGCCGTGCACGGACGCGAGCGGCCTCGGTGTCCTTCAGGCGCAGGGACGGCCGGTACTCGCATGCGCCTGTGGGGATTTCGTGAACAGCCTGCTCGTCGTCATCCCGGTGGCCGTGGTCGTGGGTGTGTTCCAGACCAGTGTGTTCGAGTGGATCTACCATCGTTACTGGCTCCACCGCCCGTGGCTGCCGCCGCAGATGTTCACGGCGCACACGCTGGTGCACCACCAGCTCTGCAAGCACGACGACACGTTCGAGGTCACCGAGGAAGAGCAGGAGGAAGCGCTCACGTTCCAGTGGTGGGCGGCCCCCATCATCGTCGGCCTGAACATGATCCCGTGGGCATTGGTGCTGCTCGCGCAGAGGTTCGTGCCACTGCCCGCGCTGCCGTGGAGCGCCGTCATGTGGACGGTCGGTGCGGTCGTGTTCGCCTACTACCTGGCGTACGAGGGCTTCCACTACCTGATGCACAAGCCGAGCGTGGCGTGGATCGAACGCCGGGGCTTCTTCCAGTGGATGAAGAACCATCACCGGCTCCACCACGTGTACATGGGCAAGAACTACAACGTCGTGCTGCCGCTGGCGGACTTCATGCTGGGCACGCTCGTGCTGCGCGATCCGCTGCCGCGCAAGGCGACGGGCGCAGCGGCACGCGAGGTGGCACGCCGGCACAGCAAGTGGGGCGAGCGCATGCGCGCCGAGGGCATGGCCACGACCTCGTCGCATCCGGACCCCGCTCGCACGCCGGCCCGAGTCACGGCCGAGTCGTACGAGACGGTGCCGCCCGGGCACTGACGCTCCGTGCACGTTCCCCCGCTCGCCCTCGAATGGCTCGGCGCCTTGGCGCGCTGGGTTCATGTCATCGCCGCCATCATGTGGATCGGGGATTCGTTCCTGTTCATGTGGATGGACGCTTCGCTGGAGCCACCTGCCAGACCGCGTGACGGCGACATTCAGGGCGAGTTGTGGATGGTGCACAGTGGCGGCTTCTACGAGGTCGTGAAGCGCCGTTCGTTGCGGCCCGAGGAGATGCCCAAGAACCTGTACTGGTTCAAGTGGCAGTCGTACTCGACCTGGATCAGCGGCATGTTCCTGCTCGCCATGGTGTACTGGTTCGGCGACCGCGCGCTGCTCGTGGATTCGGGCTCGAAGTTGTCACACGCGCAGGCCGTGCTGGTCTCGATCGGCGCGCTGCTGGCCGGCTGGCTGGTGTACGACTTCGCGTGCCGCTCGCCGCTCCGCAAGCGGCCACGGCTGCTGACGATCCTGCTGGCGGTAGCCCTCGTCGCGGCCGTGTTCGGCTTGACCCGGGTATTCGGCGCGCACGCCGCGTGGTTGCTCACCGGGGCGATGATCGGCACCATCATGGTGTCGAACGTGGCGCACGTCATCGTGCCGGGGCAGCGCAAGATGATCGCGCAGACGCTTGCCGGTGTACCTGTCGACACGGGCCCGGGCAAGCTCGCCAAGTACCGCTCGACGCACAACCACTACCTGACGCTGCCCGTGCTGTTCATGATGCTGAGCCAGCACTTCCCGTCCGGCTACGGGCACCCGCTGAGCTGGCTCGTGCTCGTACTCATCAGCACATTCGGCATCGTGCTCAAGTACGTCATGAACTTCCGCACGCGCAGTGACTGGCGGCTGGTGGCGCTGGGCACGGCCGCGCTGGTCGCGGCGATCGTCATGACGGCGCGCCCGAGCGCGGGCGGCCCGGCGGCGGCCCCGACGCTCGGGACGCTGGTCTCCGAGGCGCAGGCGTTCGCCATCGTCGAGCGCCGCTGCACGACGTGCCACTCCGAGCACCCGACCAATCCGTCATTCCCGGAGCCCCCGAGCGGCGTCAAGCTGGACTCGCCCGAGCGGTTGCGCGCGATGTCCGCGCGTGTGCAGGTCCGGGCGATCGACACGAAGACCATGCCGCTCGGCAACCTGACTGGCATGACGGACGCCGAGCGCGACACGCTCGGCGCGTGGCTCGCGGGACTGCGCTGAGCGCGCGCGCGGATGCCGTCACGAATCTCGCTAGCGTTCCCGGCCGGGTGTTGCGATGACTACTTCGTCCTTCCCGCGCCCGCCATCTCGCTCGCCGCCGGCACGCCATATTCCGGCGCTGGCTTGCCCATGAGCCAGTGGTCGAACCAGCGCCGGATGTGCTGCTGGTTCTGGACGCGATGGCTCGGCATGCCGCTGCGCGACAGTTCGTGGTTCTCGCCCGGGAAGCGCACCATGACCACGGGCTTCTTCTGGTAGAACAGGCCCCGGAACATGACTTCACCCTGTGCGATCGGCGTGCGCCAGTCCTCTTCGGAGTGGATCACCATGAGCGGTGTCTGGATCTCGGGCAGGTAGGTCATCGGCGAGGACTTGGCGAAGTCCTCTGGATGCTCCCACGGCGCGCCGCGGAACCAGAACGGATGGAACATCGCGAAGTCGCACGAGTAGAACATCCCGGCCCAGTCCGACACGCAGCGCTGCGTGATCGCCGTGGCGAAACGATGCGTCTTGGCGATGATCCAGTTGGTGAGCAGTCCCCCACCGCTGCCGCCGGTCACGCCCATGCGCGCCTCGTCGATGTAGCCCTTGGCGACCACGAAGTCGACGCCGGCCATGAGGTCGTCGTAGTCGACGCCGGGGAACTGGTACTGGATGCAGTCCGCGAACTTCTGACCATAGCTCGTGCTGCCGCGCGGGTTCGTGTACAGCACGACGTAGCCGGCCGCCGCCAGCATGCGGTACTCGTGGAAGAAGCCGACACCATACGCAGTGTGCGGCCCACCGTGGATCTGCAGGATCAGTGGATACTTCTGCTGGGGGTCGAAGTCGGGCGGCTTCACGATCCAGGCTTGGATCTTCGTCCCGTCTTTGGAGGGGTACGTGATCTCCTCGACGTCAGCGAGCTTCACACTCGTGAACACCTCGTCGTTCGCACCCCAGAGCCGCGTGAGCGACTGGGTCGCCAGGTCGTAGACATGGAGGTCCCCCAGCATGTTCAAGGAGCCGGCGGTCAGCGCGACACGCTGGCCGTCCGCCGACACCGTGCCGGCGATGACCTCGAGGGTCGCGGGCGTCAGATCGACGACGTTGCCCGTGGCAAGGTGACAGTGCGACAGGTGCGCGGCACCGCGTTTCGCGTGCACGAACAGCGCGCCCTGTTCATCGGCGCTGAAGCCGAGCACGAACGCACCACCGCCACGCGGCGGATGCTGGTCCGAGTTGATGCCCTCACCCACATGCAGGTCGAGCCCGTGCGTGAGCACGCGCGGCTGCGTCAGCGGCCACGCACCTTCGAACAGCAACAGGTCGGAGGCCTCGTACGTGTTCGGTCTTCCCTGACGGATGTCACCCACGGCGAGCAGCTTGCCATCCACCCCCTCGGCGAACGCCAGAAGCGGCCCGGCGATGTCGGCGACCTTCAGCAGCGCTTCGCCCAGCGTGGGTTCGGCCAGGTCGGCGCTCACCGCGAGGATGTCGTTGTCATCGCCCGGCGTCTCGAACCACGGGGTGTCGCGGCGGTCGCTCGCGAACAACAGGTGCTTGCCGTCCCGCGACCAGGCGAGTGAACCTTCCTTGAAGCGCTTGCCGCGGGTCAGCTGCCGGGGTTCGCCACCTTCGGCGGCCACCACCCAGACATGATCCAATCGATCGAAGTCGGTGAAGCCCTCGTTGTTCCAACGAAACTCGGGCGTGGTCACGACGCGGGCGGGCTCGCGTTTGGGCTTCTTGACGTCTTTCGCGTCCAGCACCGGGTCGTGGCCGGACATGAACGCGATGCGCCTGCCGTCCGGCGACCAGCACGGCGATGACGCGCCCTTCTCGAGCGAGGTCAGTACGCGCGCCTCACCCCCGCCCAGCGGCAGCACGTGGATCTGTGGCGGCTTGGCGGTTTCCGTGCGACGCACGAACGCCAGTTGCATGCTGTCCGGAGCCCAGCGCGGCTGCGCCGACCGGCCGTCGTATGTGAGCGGGACGGGTGCGACCGCCGCGGCCCCGCCATCTGGAACACGCGCCAGCCACAAGTCGGTGCGATATTCGTCCTCGTCCGCATCGATGCGCACGAGCGTGAACGCGATCATGCGGCCATCAGGGGAGATCTGCGGGTCGGCGATCCAGCGGAATCGCAGCAACTCGTCTTCACGCATGGCGACTCTCCGGGGGACTGGGGGGGACGGCTCGAAGAAACCAGCACGCCGCCGAAACTACTCCCCCCGGCCAGCCACGGGCCAGCCCACAGCACCGGCGCACGACCGGACGTGCCGAATGCGGTGCATCTGGTAGGCTGCGCGCATGGACAAGTCGACTCTGCCCCGAGACCTGCGGCCATTCCTCGATGACAACGGCCGGCTGTGCCAGTGGCCCTCGCGCCACAAGGTGCAGCGTATGGCCGTGGCATTGCTCGCGCAGCGCTTCGAAGCCGGCAAGGAATACAGCGAGCGTGAACTGAACTTCATCGTCATGGATGGTCACACGTTCGCGGACTGGGCACTGATCCGGCGCTCGCTGGTCGACTGGAAGTTCATGGAGCGACTTTCCGACGGCTCCAAGTACTGGCTCCGCGACGATGCCGCCGCGCGAATCGCGCGCGAACTGACGCCGCCTGCACCGCCCGCGCCTGCTCCGACGGAAGTCGCGCCGGCTGGTAAGGACCACGCCGAGTGAGCACGCAAGACGCGCACCGGTGCGTCGTCTCGCCTCGCCACCCGCACACGCCGTGAGCGCATCCCCACCGGACCGACTTCCCGACGCGAACGTCAGCACGCCCGGCCAGCCGTCCTCCAACGCCGCACATAACGCCAGCGGTGCCCTGCCATGGCTGGCGTTCGCGGTGTGCTGCACGATCTGGGGCAGCACGTTCCTGTTCATCCGCATGGGCAATGACACCACGCCGCCGGTGTGGGCCGCGGCGGTGCGGCTGTCCCTCGCCACGGTCATGTTCGCGCTGATCACGCAGGTGCTGCGCAGGCCGTGGCCGCGCGGCCCGCAGCGCACGGCCGCGATCTGGTTCGGCGTCATCGACTTCGGCATCAGCCTGCCGCTGCTCTATTGGGGCGAGCAGCGTGTCCCGAGCGGTATCGCCGCCGTGCTCTACGCCACCATCCCGCTCACGACCGCGCTGTTCGCGCGCATGGCCGGGCTCGAGCCCCTGCGTCCACGCATCATCATCGCCTCGCTCGTGGCCATCGGCGGAGTGGCGCTGCTGTTCTCCTCGCAGATGAACGGCGGCTTCGATACATGGCGGTTGTTCGCGGTGTTCATGGCGGCCACGACCGCCGGGCTCGCGGGCGTGATGCTGAAGCGTGCGCCGGGTGCCGATCCGTTCGCGACCAACTGCTGGGCGCACGGCGTGGGCGCGGTCATGTGCCTGGGCTTGAGCCGGCTCATGGGAGAAGCGCAGCTCATGCCGCAGGGCAGCGCCTGGATTCCCATCGGCTACCTGACCGTGGTCGGCTCGCTCGGTGCCTTCGCGACGTTCGCGTGGTTGATCGCGCGTTGGTCGGTGACACGTATCAGCTTCGTGTCGGTGATCGTCCCGGTGGTCGCACTGCTGCTGGGCGTCGTGGTGCGCCACGAGCGGCCGGGCTCCACGGCCGTGCTCGGCTCGATCGTCATCCTGGGCGCGGTGATCACGGGCATCGTGGGTGACCAGCTGAGCCCGCGCACCGCGAAGCGGGCGGCCGTCGAGAAGTAGCAGCCGAGGTCATGCGATCGTTCCGGTCGCGGCAGATGCCACCGCCGCCCCGACCGCTTCGTGAGTCCCGCTGCTACCGCGCCAGCCCCCACGCCTTCAACACCTCGGCGAACGCGCCGGGCTCCGCGCGTCTCGACAGGCTCACGAAACGCTCGGTCAGGCTCGAACCCAGGGCGGCCACGGGCCACTCGCGCGTGATGACGAAGCCCGCGCTACCCGCTGCGACGGGGAACTCGCGCTCAAGTTCGAGCACGCGTCCGCCACCGTCGGCGGGCAGTCGCGCCAGTGATGCGGCCACGGCACTGAACGCCGCCGGCTCGGCGTCCTCGAGCCAGTCCAGCAGCCAGTCGACCTCGAGCCGGCTGGCATGTGCACGTGGCAGTGCCAGCAGCGCAGTGCGCGCCTCGGAGGACAGGGCGCGCCACAATCCGGACAGGAGTGGCTTCACGCGCGCATCGCCCAATGCGAGCAATCCGCCCACCAGGCCGGCGCGCAGCACGTCGGAGTCGGCGTGGTCGACCAGTGCGCGCACCGAGCGCGGGCCGGCGAGCCCGGCCTGGCCGCCCTCATCGGGGCCCGCCTCCATACGCGTCGCGAATGCCACCGCCGCGGTGCGCGCGACCGCGGCATCGCGTTCGCGCTGCAGCGCGGGCAACAGGGCGAGCACCGAGCTGGCGCCACCGGTGATGGCCGTGGCCAGGTCCTGCACCAGTACGTCGCGATCCTCGGCTGCGATCTCGGCCACCAGACGTTCGTAGACTTCGCCCAGAACCGCCGCCGTCTCCGGATCGCGCTGCACACCGAAGTACAACGCCAACTGGAACGTCACCGGCTCCAGTTCCTCGACGCGGATGGCCGCGAGTACCGCAGGATCGGCCAGTGCATTCACCAGTGGCGCGAGATAGTCCGAAGGCAGTGCGGTCTTGTCCGGGCGTGGTCGGGGCATGGGACTTTCTTGCGTGTGCCGTTCGGGGGGACAGAAAAGGCGGCGCGGGTGCGCCGCCCTGACTGTTCACACGATGCGGACGGGAACCGTCCGCTCAGCTCTTGTGGACGTTGCTGGCCTGCAGACCCTTCGGCCCAGTCACGACGTCGAACTCGACGCGCTCGCCCTCGGCGAGCGACTTGAAACCGTCACCCTGGATGGCCGAGAAGTGCACGAACACGTCCTCGCCACCTTCCTGCGAGATGAAGCCGAAACCCTTCGCATCGTTGAACCACTTCACGGTACCCGTCGCCACTGCATGCTCCTTCCGGCCGCGGAGGTCGCCCCCCCGTCCCACCAACGCTTTCACGGTTCACCGCGAAGCGCGCGATCGATGCGCCAGCGTCGGATGCCGCGACCCGGAAACGACACAGCCGCGGGCCGTGAAGCACCTGCGGCTGGAACGCCACGTGAAGCGAACGTACGCACCCGGCTCCGACGGGTGCGAGAATGCCGCGAACGGCGCGGCGGGGTCAATGGATTTCCCGCGCTTGGCAGGCACTTCATGTGAAGCATGAGGGCCCGACCGAAGCTACCCAGCCGAGCCCTTTTCACGCCAAGCATTTAGCCCGCTGCGCTCACAGTTCGGTCAAATAAGTCCCGGGCAGTGCGCGCACATCGAGAGTCTGTTCCCGCACGCGCGCTTTCCCAGCCTTGAGCGCGACCTTGTACCGCCCCGGTCGAACAAGCGGTGCCTGGCCCGAGAGCTCCGTGCGCCGGATACGCGTCTTGGGGTCGCCCGCGGTCAGGTCCCAGGCGACACGATGGAAGCCCGCCTCACCCGGTCCGGTGAGCGTGCGCACCTCCTTCCCCGTCGAGTCCGTGATCGTGATCGACACGCCGCCTTCGATCTCGCGTGGCGCGAAGTAGTCGAGCGTGGCTCCAAACGGCGGGTTCTTGGCGCTGAAGTCGTCCGAGCCGAATTTTCCACCTAGTGAGCGCTTGTGCCAGGCCCAGGCGCGCTTGGGGGCAAAGAAGCTCACGCTGTCCTCGAGCGTGCGCGCGGTCCACTCCTCGAACACCTGCACGCCGTCCAGGATGTAGAGGCTGCGCCCATGTGTGCCCACCACCAGGTCCAGGTCGCGCGGCTGGATGTGGATGTCGTCGACGGCCACGGTCGGCAGGCCCTGCTTCAAGGGCATCCAGTTCCTGCCCGCTTCGACACTCACGTACATGCCGAACTCGGTGCCCACGTACACAAGGTCCTTGTTCTTGCGGCCGGCGCGCACGACCAGCACCGGCGCGTCCTTGGGCAGGCCAGCGGCGATGGATGTCCAGGTACGGCCCTGATCGTGCGTCACGTACACGTACGGTGAGGTGTCGTCCGAACGGTGTCCGTCGTAAGACAGGTACGCGGTCTGCTCATCGAGCGGCGAGGCGTCGAGGCGGCTCACATACAGCCCGGCGGGCACACCCCTGACGTTCGCAGTCAGGTCGCGCCAGGTCTTGCCACCATCGGGGGTCACCCACACCTTGCCGTCGTCGGTGCCAGCCCAGAGCACGCCCGCTTTGGCCGGGGACTCGCTCAGCGAGACGATCGTGCAGTGCTGCTCGGCGCCCGAGCCGCCGGTCGCCATCTTCTTCGGATCCGCCGTGGTCAGATCCGGACTGATCCGCTCCCACTTGTCGCCGCGCTCGTACAGCCGGAACACGTACTGCCCGCCCATGTACAGCACGCTCGGGTCATGCGGCGACAGGAAGAACGGCGTGTTCCAATTGAAGCGGAACACGGGCTCGCCCTCGTTGTGTGACGGTCGGCAGGCGCGCTCGCGACCGTTCGACAGATCCTGCCGCGCGATCTCGCCGCCCTGCGACTCGTAGTAGACGATGTCCGGGTTCGTGGGATCGGCCGCGACGTGGAAGCCGTCACCACCGCCCAGCACGAACCAGTGTTCGTTCATGATGCCGTGCCCTTCGCGCGTGTCGTCGAACCAGTTGTCGAGTTCGAAGCGCGTCCGCGACGGTCCGCCCCAGCTCTGGTTGTCCTGGAGCCCGCCGTACACGTCGTAGTACGGCTCACGCATGTTCGTCGCGACGTTATAGAACTCGCCGATGGCGAGGTTGTTGACGTACCGCCACGTGCCCGCACGGTCGAACGTCTCGTTGATGCCGCCGTCGTTGCCGAGCAACAGGTGGCGTGGGTTCGAGGGGTCGATCCACATGGCGTGGCAGTCCGGGTGCACGGCGCGAGCACCGCGGGCGCGGAACGTGACGCCCGCGTCGTCCGAGACGTAGAGATCGGTCCCGAGCAGGTAGACACGCGAACTGTCGTCGGGCTGCACGCGGATCTGGCTGAAGTAGAACGAGCGCGGCGAGAACGGGCTGATGCGGCGCCACGTGACGCCCGAGTCGTCGGAGCGGAAGACACCACCGGCACGGCTGGTCTCCTCGAAGTCCGACAGCCGGCCGCCCTCGTCGGATTCCACCACCGCGAACACGATGTTCGGGTGCTTGGCGTAGACCGACAGCCCGATGCGGCCGGTGCGGCGAGGCAGACCGCTGGTGCACTTGGTCCAACTCTTGCCGCCGTCGCTCGTGCGGTACACGCCGCCGGTCTCGCCCACGCCGCTGTACGACCACGGCGTGCGCCGCCGGGCATAGAGCGCGGCGTAGAGCTTGTTCGGGTCCTTCGGATCGATCGTCAGGTCGACCGCGCCGGTGTTCGCGTCGATCTTGAGCACGTGCGCCCAGGTGCGGCCGCCATCGCGCGTCTTGAACACACCGCGTTCGGCGTTGGCACCCCACAGCCTGCCGAGGGCTGCCACATACACGGTGAGCGAGTCGCTGGGATCGCACACCACGCGGGCGATGGCCGTCGTGGCCTCAAGGCCCATGCACGTCCACGAGCCACCGCCGTCATCCGAACGGTAGATGCCCTTGCCCCAGGCGGACGAGTTGCGATTGTTCCCTTCACCGGTACCGACCCACACCAACTGCGGCTTCTTCTGAAACACGGCCACGGCACCGGTGCTCGCGACGGCTTCCTTCTCGAACACTCCCTGCCATGTGGTGCCGTTGTTGGTGGTCTTGAACAGACCACCGGTGGCGGTGGCGGCGTAGTATTCGGCCGGGTTCGATTCGACCACCGCGAAGTCGGAAACGCGCCCGCCCATGTTGGCCGGACCGATCGAACGGAACTCGAGCGACTTGAACAGTTTCGCATCGAGCTTCACCGGCTCGAGCTTGCCCGGCTTGGCCGTGGAGGCTGCGGCGGACTTGGCGGCGGCGGCCCGAGCGCTCGCGGCGGATCCCACGAGCAGAGCGCAAGTCAGGACAGGCAGGACAAAGCGCGCGGCAGGGCGCATGCGGCGGCGACTCATGGGCGGGTCTCCCGGCATGGCACGAACGCCACGCGAACGGTCCAGGAAGCTGCGGCAGGGACAGGACGCGCGACGGTAGCACAGCGCCTGTCCGCGACGACGCCTCACTCACCGTGCCGAGACGAACGCGCGGAAGCTCGTCCCGGATGCGGGTTCAGCTCGCCGTGCCGGTCTCGGGCGTGCGCATGGCCGCGACCTTGGCGACGAACTGCACGGCCCAGCGCGCGCGCATGCCGGCCTGCCAGGCCAGCACTTCGGCCGTGTCTTCTTCCACGGCCAGCGCCGGAAGGAACACCACGTGCGACAACCCGGCTGCCGGATGCACGCACCAGCCGCCCAGTTGGTCGATGCCGGTCCACTCACGAGCCTCGGCCTCATTCAACAAGGCCGCGGTCGCATACGCGCGCTCGGCCACCGGTTCGGTCTCGCTCGGTGGGACCAGCACGCACACGAGTCCCGCGCCCAACTGCGGGTGCGCCTGCGTCGCGCTGATGCGCAACAACGCGATGCCCTGACCGCTCGACGTCAGTTGGTGCGGCGGTGCGCACGCGATCTCGGCATCGAGCCCGTGCGCGGCGCGTGTGACGCGCAACCACGGCGCGGGCGAGACGCCGGCCAGCGCGCTGACCTGCTCCGCAAGTGCCGCCGCGAGCCCCGGTGCTTCATTCGCATAAGCCTGCCAGGTCTCGGTCTGTTCGACCACCGGCAGCCCGGCGAGCGGA
>JANNWR010000446.1:0-2829 GCA_031408715.1 bacterium | reverse complement strand
CCGGAACCCGCGACGATTGAGCGCGTAAGGGGCGAGGCGTCCAAGCGAGACGCTCGGACTACGCCACTCGGCGACCGCGCTTGGTCACGAAGGACACACGCATGCCCGCCCGGCCAAGCATCTCGACCAGTGTGTCGATGCTGAAACGGTCGATCTTGCCGCGCGTGAGGTCGCTGATTCGCGGCTGGCTCACGCCCATCATGCGCGCTCCCTGTGCCTGCGTGAGCTTCCGGCGCTGGAGCAGCTTGGTGAGCTGGATCATGAGGTCGGCCCGCATACGCAGGTGCTCGGCCTCCTGCGGGGGGAACCCGAGGTCGGTGAACACGTTGCCGGAGGAGCGTCGGACTCGGATGGCCATTCAGTGTTCCTCGTCTCTCTGGCGGCGGGCGATGAGTGCTGCAAGGCGCGTGCGCACGAGTTCGAGGTCGAG
The DNA here is from genome assembly GCA_031408715.1 of bacterium. Lineage (GTDB taxonomy): Bacteria > Eisenbacteria > RBG-16-71-46 > RBG-16-71-46 > RBG-16-71-46 > JAIOPA01. Next base: position 2,399 of record JANNWR010000446.1, on the reverse strand, counting down.
CCGCGACGTCCTTTGACGGCGCTTCTCGAAGGCATGCAGCACGTAGACCGCCTCGGGGAATCGCGCTACATACACCACGCGGTGCTCCTGCCCGGTATGGATCCGGATCTCGTGAACGCCCAGCCCCAAGCCTTTCAGAGGCTTCCAGTCGCTTGGCAGGAGCCTGCGTTGGACGAGCCCGAGCTGGTATCCGGCCAAACGCTGAGCACGCGCCGGAAACTCGCGTAAATCATCGAGGGCAGAGCCGAGCCACAGGAGCGGCTTGTCCGCCATGGGCCAAGCATATAACTACTTGTATACACAATGCAAGTGGCGGCGCCCGTAACGCAAACCTGTTGTGGGCGATGCATTTAGGTGGGTTGGTGGCGGGCGCGGCAGCGCCGGGACCACCGAACACTGGAGCCACTTGGCAGCAACCCCCCGCTCCCCGCGCTACAGTCCGCCTGCCGTTCTGCCGATTCATGTGCCCAGGGAGTCGGGGTCCCGCAGCCGGGGGCCGTACCGCGAAGCCACGGAGGTCCGCCGATGCTCAAGTCCATGCTGCGCTGGTTGCCGATCGTGTTGTGCGCCGTGCTGGTGCTGCCCGGCTGTGGCGGCGCCAAGAAGGGCGCCGCGACGTCACTGGCCGCCGCCGAAGCTGAATACGCCAAGATCGCCGAGGCCGTGAAGAACCTGGCGCCCGATCAGGACACCGAGATCACCGCCGCGTTCACCGCCGCGCACGAAGCGCTGGCCAAGGGCGAGATCGCGACCGCAGCGCAGGCCGCCAAGGACCTGATGTCGCGCATCAAGACGCTGGGCGAGTCGCTGCCGGGCCTGCGTGCGCAACTCGAGGCCGACTGGAAGCAGCTCGGCACCATCGTGCCCGGCGCGTTGAGCGCGTTGGACAAGAAGCTGGACGACTATGGCCAGCCGCCCGCCGGCATGCCCGGCCGCGAGAAGTTCGACGCCGCGAGCGCTGCGCTGGATCGGCTGAATGGCCAGTGGGAAGACGCCAAGAAGCTGGGCGACGCCGGCAAGCTGGCGGCGGCCGTGCAGCTGGGCAACGCGGTGAAGGACGAGGCCGTGAAGGTGATCACGAGCTTCCAGGAAGGGTCGTAGGCAGACGAGCGCTCCTCAAGGCTTCGCGCCGGCGGACGAACGCGGCGCGGCCTGTGGCAGCACCAACGTGAAGCGCGCGCCACCGAGCGGGGACTCGGACAGTTCGACGTCCCCGCCGTGCGCGCGGGCGACCCGTCGCAGGATGGGCAGCCCGAGCCCGGAGCCGTGCGAGCCCCGCTCGCCAGCGCCCACGCCAGCAGTGCTTCGAAAGAACGGGTCGAAGACGCGCTCACGTTCGGCTTCGATCACGCCCGGGCCCTGATCGTCGACGATCAGGCTCGCTTGACCAGAGCCTTCAGTCAGGCGCACTTCCACTCGCTGCCCGGCGCTTGTGAACTTGAGGGCGTTGTCGAGCAGGTTGCGCAGCGCGCTCGTGAGCAGCGCGACGTGGCCGCGTACCAGCACTTCATCGGGCGCCAGCAGAAGAACATCGCCCTGACGGTCTGGGTACTGCGGCAGCACCTCGGCAAGTGTCTCCCGAGCCAGGTCCCCGAGGTTCAGCAACACGACCGCGCTGTCCTGATGCGCGCCGGTCTCGCCCGAGCGATGCAGCAACAAGATCGCTTCGACGAGTTCGCGCATGGCTCCCACCTGCTGGCTGCATCGCCGCACGCCGTCGGCTGCGGGAGAGTCGGCCGCGGTGCGTTCCGCAAGCAACTCCAGCTCGCCGCTCATGACCGTGAGCGGCGTGCGCAGTTCATGTGAAGCGTCGGCGGTGAGCCGGCGCTCCGAGCGGATGGCGTCGTCCAGACGTTCGAGCAAGCGATCGAACGACTCGGCCAGATGGTCCACCTCACTCAGTCCCGAGCGTTCGCCCAGCGAGCGCGGTTTGTGTTCCACCGCGAGGCTCGCGGCGCGTTCGGCCATGACGGACAGCGGCCGCAGCGCACGCGACACCATGAAGCGGCCGATCAACAGGCTCATCGCCACGATGGGGAGTGCCGCGATCAACAAAGACAGCGTGAGGGCCCGCAGACTGGCCTGGCGCGCCACGTCGGTCACTCGTGCCTCGATCCGCGCACCCAGTGCATTGCGCGCGCCTGCGGTGAAGGTCGCACCCGGCTGATGGCCCGCCGCCTCACGCGTTCGCCCAAGCGTGTCCGCGGGCATCGTGAACGAAGACGCCAACAACTGCCCGCGTGAGTCATGCACCTCGATCTGCACGCCGACCTCGCGACCGTCCTCGATCACGCCGCGCGCCACCGTGAGCGTGTCGGACTCTTCTTGGAGGTCCTCGACATAGGACGCCGCCAAGCGTTGCGCGGTCGACGTCACGAACGCCTGGCGTTCGCGCTTGA
>JANNWR010000445.1:0-1649 GCA_031408715.1 bacterium | reverse complement strand
ACTTGAGCGCGCCCTATCCCAACCCGAGCACCGTCGGCGCCAGTGTCACGCTACCGATCGACGTGCCGGCGGCAGGGCCGTACGACGCCACGCTCGAGATCCAGGACGCCGCCGGCCAGCACGTGCGCACGCTGACCGTGGTCGGCGCATCGCCGGGCCCGATGAGCGTGACGTGGGACGGGCGCAACGACAACGGCCGTGCGACCGCGCCCGGGATGTATCGCGCCTGGCTGCGTGCCGGCGATCGCCGGCAACTCGTGCGCATCGTGAGGAAGCCATGAGCGCGGCGCGCCGAGTCATCGCAGTGGTCCTACTGTTGGTACTCGCGGGCCGTGCGCACGCTGGGGGCGACGCCGCGGGTACGGCGGCCGGCAGCTTCCTGAGCGTGGGTGCAGGTGCCTCGGTGCTGTCGATGTCCGGCGCCACGCTCGCGAGTGGGCATGACCTGGCCGCCGCATCGTGGAACGTCGCATCGTTGGCGCGCGTCGATGCGCTCGAGTTCGCGCTGTCGCATTCGCCGCTGCCCGGTGGTGCGACACAGGACTGGTTGGGCGCGGGCGGCCGGCTGGGTGCAGGTGCCACGCGCTGGGGCCTGAGCGCGTTGTTCCATCAGGAAGGCGACCTCGAAGGTCGCGATGCGCTGAACCAGCCCACCGGGGCGCTGTCCGTGAGTGACCTGGCGCTGGGCGCGCATGTGGCGCGGCCGCTGGGCGAGTTCCTGAGCGCGGGCCTGGGTGCGGAGTGGGTGCACGAGTCGCTGGCGGGCAGCAATGGCTCGGGGCTGGCGTTCGATGCGGGATTGCGCGCGCAGGCGGGCTCGATCGGCATGGCACTCGCCGCACGGCACATCGGCGGCGCCATGAACTACAGCGGTGTGAAGTACGACATGCCGGCCGTGATCGCGGGCGGCGTGTCGTGGACCGATGCCGCGCGTGGCCTGCGTGTCGCGGCGGACTTCGAGTCGCCCACTCATTACTATGGCGGCGTGCGACTGGGCGGCGAGTGGCTGGTGCGCGACTGGATGGCGGTGCGCGCGGGCTATCGCCGCCAGATCGGCGGGCCCTCGACCGAGCAGCTCTCGGGTGCGAGCTTCGGTCTCGGCAGCGGCGTCGGCAACGTGTGGATGGACTACGCATACACACCCGACGGTGCCGAGGGTGCTGGGCAGCACCGGCTCGGACTGACGTTCCGGCCCGGACACACGAGTGCGGAGCATGCACACGAAGCGCGGCCGGGGGTCGAGCGCGTTGCGCCGGCGCCGCGCGTGACGCGCGCACCGCGTGTCCAGGCGGAGCCCGAGCCTGCGAAGCGCGCGACGAAGTCCGCCACGAAGCCGGCCACCACGCCCGCTGCCACGCCCGAGACGCGCCCGGACTGGCGAGCGACGGAGCCTGCGGCCAGCACCGCGCCGACCGCTGTCACACCGATCCCCAGTGCGCCCGCGGCCAAGCCCGAAGCTGTGAGCGCTCCGGTGACAGCGAAGCCGATCCCCAGTGCGCCCGCGGCCAGACCCGAACCGGTGAGTGCTCCGGTGGCACCCAAGCCGATCCCCAGTGCGCCTGCGGCCAGCCCGAAGCCCGAACCCGTCAGCGTTCCGGTGCCGCCGAAGCCTTCCGCTCCGAGTGCGCCCGCGCCTGCTGCGACGGCTG
>JANNWR010000444.1:0-3417 GCA_031408715.1 bacterium | reverse complement strand
CGACCACCAGCAGCAGCAGATCCGCCTCGACCGCCTCGGCGAGCGTGCTGCGGAACGACGCGACCAGGTGATGCGGCAGCTTGCGGATGAAGCCGACCGTGTCGGTGAGCAGTACCAGTTTGCGCTCCGGGCTCACCATCTGGCGCGTGGTGGAATCGAGCGTGGCGAACAGCCGGTCCTCGACGAACACCTTCGAGCGCGTGAGCACGTTGAACAGTGTGCTCTTGCCGGCGTTGGTGTAGCCGACCAGCGCGGCGCGGAATTCGCGGCGCCGGCGGTTGCGCTGCACCTCGCGCTCGCGATCGACCGCGGCGAGCTCCTTGCGCAATACGGCGAGCCGTTCGCGCACCAGGCGGCGGTCGACTTCGAGCTGCGTTTCGCCGGGGCCGCGCGTGCCGATGCCGCCCGCCTGCCGCTCGAGGTGCTTCCACATGCCGGTCAGGCGCGGCAGCGTGTACTCGAGCTGGGCGAGCTCCACCTGCAGCCGGCTCTCGCGTGAACGCGCGCGACGCGCGAAGATGTCGAGGATCAGCTCGCTGCGGTCGATGACCTTGCGGTCGAGCAGCTTCTCCAGGTTCTTGACCTGCGCGGGCGACAAGTCGTCGTCGAAGATCACCACGGCGGCGTCGCGCATGTCGGCGAGCTGCTTGAGCTCCTCGACTTTGCCCTTGCCGAGGAACGTCGCCGGATGGATCGTGCCGCGCCGCTGCAACAGCTTGTCCGCGACGACCGCACCGGCGGTGTCGGCGAGCAATGCCAGTTCGTCGATCGAGCGCTCGATGAACTCGCGCCCCGCTCCGCGATCCTTGCGGGTGCCACCGACGTGTCCGACCAGGATGGCGCGCTCGTTCTCGGGCGGCCGTTGCGTCTCGTAGGAGTTCACCTTCATGAACGGATCGGGATCTCCAGCTCGTAGGGTGCGGGGGTGAGATTCTCGATGCTGCCGTCGGCACGCACCGCGACCAGGTCCTCGATGCGCACGCCGAGTCCGCGCGAGGGGTAGTAAAGTCCGGGCTCCACCGACACGACGTGGCCCGGTTCGAGCACGGCGACGTTGGTGGGCGGGCCGCCCAGGCGCGGGCCCTCGTGCACGGCCAGGCCGACGCCGTGGCCGAGCCCGTGCACGTAGCCTTCTTCGGTGCCTTGGTTCGTGCGCACGGTGGGGTGGCCCTGCTGCTCGAAGATGTCGCAGGTGAGTTCCTGGAAGCTCCGGCACGATTCGCCGCCGCGGATGCGCGACATCACCTTGTCGAACGTGGTCTGGCAATCGCCGTAGATCTTCTTGAGCGCGTCGGGCGCCGGTCCCAGGCAGAACGTGCGCGTCATGTCGGTGTGGTAGCCACCGCCCGCTTCGCCGGGGAAGATGTCGACGAGGATCGGCGTGCCCGCGCGGATCAGGTCGACGTCGTTGCCGCGGTTGTGCGGCACGCCCGCATCGCGGCCCTGCGCCACGATGCTCTCGCCGTCCTCGCCCAGTCCGAACTCGGCGAACGTGCGGTGCAAGAGCCGGCGCAGATGTCCGAGCGTGGCGCGGTCGCCGCTCGAAGTGACGAACGCATCGCCCTTCTGGCGCAGTGACGCGAGTTCGTCGCGCACGCGCTTCATGGCCTCGACCGCTCCGTTCGAGCAGTGCCTGATCTTGTCGAGTTCGTCGTTGGTCTTGGTCATGCTCGCCACGCCGATGACGTCGGGCTGAGCGGCGTCGATCTCGAGCGTGGGTGCTAGTTGGCGGACATGGTCGAGCAGCGTCCAGCCGAAGCCCAGCTGCACATCGCCGGTGAACGCCACGCGGCCCGAGATGCCGAGTTCGCCCGTGACCTCGACCACGAGCTCACCCAGCGCGCGCGCTTGTGATTCGGCCGACTTGACCCGCTGCAGGAAGCCGCGCTGCGCATACGAGCTGGTCTCGCAGCCCACCGCGGCGGCTTGATCGCGCTCCATGGGGTCGTGCACCAGATGCGCCCGGCCGTCGGCGGAGCGCACGTAGAATCCATGATGGATCTTCTGGCCGGTGGCGTAGTAGAACGCCGGGCAATAGCGGTCGAACGCCAGCACCACGATGCCGGCGAGACCGCGCTGCTTCAAGATGGCATCGATATCGGAACGCACGGGGGCTCCTTGGCCGAGGGGGCGAAGTCGGGGCCGGGCCACGCGGTGGGGCGATCCGGAACGACCGGCGCGCTCCGCGGGGCGACTGACTCCGCAGGATAGCCCAAGTGGCTCGCTGCGGGCACCGGTCCGGTGCTGCGAACGATGGATGTCGCGTGCCCGGCGAGGGGCAACGGCCAAGCGGCCGGTGGCTCCAGGGGGTGCGGCCGGCGGAATTCCCTGTCGCGCTGGCGCGCTGCTGCGCTAGCGTCGTCGCACGGCTCTCCGGATCGGGCGTGCCGACCAGGCAGGAAACGCATGCACCGCCGAGATGCTTCTCGCTGTATCCCATCGCCCCGAATGTCCGTCAAGACCAGCTCGAAGCGGGCGCTGGCCGGGTTCGTCGTCGTGCTCGCCTGCCTGTTCGCGCTGGTGGCCCGCGATGCCTCGGCGAAGAAGCGTGACCGCACGAACGAAGCGCAGGGCTTGGTGCGCGACGGCGTGAACCGCTACTCGGAAGGCACGCTCGAGCAGCGACGTACCGCGCTTCGCCAGCTCGAGCAGGCCGCCAAGCTCACGCCGGACGACCCTGCGGCGCTGTTGCCACTCGGCCACGCCTACCTCGATGCCGGCTTCGCGCACTCGGCCGCCGAGACATTCGAGCGCGTCACCCGCGAGCATCCGATGCAGCCCGACGGCTGGGAGGGCTTGGGGCTGGCGTGGAAGCGCGACTGGCTCGCCACGCTGGCGCCGAGCTCGTTGCAGCAGGCGGTGGAGTGCTTTGGCAATGCGGCTCGGCTCGATCCTGCACGCGCGCGGACCTGGGCTGTGCTCGCGGTGCTGCGTGTGGAGCAGGGCGACCTGCGAGGCGCCGGGTTGTCGGCGGAACGTGCGCTTGCGGCCGATTCCGTGACCACCGAGGCGTCGCTGGTCGGGGCCTACCTGGCCTATCGCGCCGGCCGTGTGGCGTTATCGGAGAGCTTGTTCACCGCCACGTTCCCGCGCCTGGCACCACGGCTGGCAGCGCGTTTCCGCGACGTCACGCCACTCGTCACCGCGTTCGACGGCGAGGAGCTCGCGGAGCTGTCGCCGCGCGCGCGCGAGGAATACGCGCGCCGGTTCTGGAGCGCGGCGGATCCGGATCCCACGACGGTGGCCAACGAGGCGCGTGTGGAGTACTGGGCCCGCGTGGCGCACGCGATCATGTTGTTCAGCGACAGCTGGGACGCGCACTGGGACATGCGTGCGGAACTCTATGTGCGCTACGGCTCGCCCGAACGCGTGGCGTACGAACCACCGGGGCGGGCGCTGGCGAAACGCATGAATCGG
>JANNWR010000443.1:0-35408 GCA_031408715.1 bacterium | reverse complement strand
TCGCACGCCAGGACGCGGTCGAAGCCGCGTGGGGCATCGTCGATCCGCTGCTGCGCATGAACACCGAACCGCTGCTCTATTCTGCGGGCTCGTGGGGACCGCCGGCCGCCGACGAGCTGACGCGCGCGGTGGGTGGCTGGGCGAACCCGGCATGAGCGCGTTGCGCAAGGCCCCGCGCCTGCTCCGGCCCGCCCGTCCGACGCGGCAGTCGCGCACCAGCCGCGGCGCCGAGGACCGCGCCGAGTCCCGCGGTTCGGCCGGCGACGCCGGACGGCAGCGCACGCTCGTCATCGACATCGGGGGCACGCACGTCAAACTGCTGGCGAGCGGCCGGCGCGTGCCCGTGAAGATCGACTCGGGCCCGCAGCTGACGCCGCGCGCCATGGTGAAGGGCGTGCGAGAGGCCACGCGCGAGTGGCGCTTCGATCGCATCACCATCGGCTATCCGGGCCCCGTCGTGAACGGACGGCCCGCTCGTGACCCGCGCAACCTGGCGTCCGGCTGGCTGCGCTTCGATTTCGCACGCGAGTTCGGCGTGCCGGTGCGCGTCATGAACGATGCGGCCATGCAGGCGCTCGGCAGTTACGACGGCGGTCGTATGCTGTTCCTGGGGCTGGGCACCGGCCTCGGCACGGCCTTGGTCGACCAGGGCTTCCTGCTGCCGCTCGAACTCGCACACCTGCCGTACCGGGACGACCGCTCGTTCGAGGATCATCTCGGCGTGCGCGGCCTGGAGCGCCTGGGTCGTGGCAAGTGGGCGCGGCACGTGGGCGTGGTCGCCGAGCTCCTGAGGACCGCGCTCGTGGCGGATCATGTGGTGCTGGGCGGAGGCAACGTCAAGAAGCTGGAGCGCATGCCGAGCAACTGCCGCCGCGGGGACAACCGCAACGCGTTCCGGGGCGGGTTCCGGCTGTGGGAGCGCTGACCTTCCGGCTCGCACTGCCGCTGCCGGCAAGCGAGGCCTTCACCTGGCACGAACGCGAGGGTGCCTTCGAGCGTCTGTCGCCGCCCTGGCAGCCCGTGCGCGTGCTCGAACGTTCGGGTGGCATCCGCGACGGCGCCCGCGTGGTGCTCGACCTCGGCTTCCCGGCCGGCCGCTGGGAACTCACGCATCACGACTACCGTGCGGGCGAGGCGTTCCACGACCGCCAGGTGCGCGGGCCGTTCGCACGCTACGCCCACGCGCATCGCTTCTCGAGCTCGAACGGTCAGGGCTTACTCGAAGACGCCCTCGACTTCGCGCTGCCGCTGGCGCCGTGGTCGGCGCCGGGGGAGTGGTTCGTGTGCCGCGAGTTCGCCCGGCTGTTCGCGTGGCGCCACCGCGTCACGCGCTTGGACCTCGAGCGCATCGCACGTGTTCGCACCGCGCCGCGCACCATCGGGGTGACCGGCGCGAGCGGCTTCCTGGGGCGCGAGTTGTGCGCCTTCCTCCGCACGCAGGGGCACGCGGTGCGGCGCTTCGTGCGTGGCGCGGCGAGCGCCGATGCCACGGGCATCGTCTGGGACCCCGCACGCGGCACGCTCGATCCTGCGGCTCTGCGCGGGCTCGATGCCGTGGTGCACCTGGCGGGCGCGGGCATCGCGGACGAGCCCTGGACGGCGGCACGCAAGCGCGAACTGGTCGACAGCCGCGTGCGTTCCACCGACACGCTGGCGCGCGCCATGGCGGCCGCACTCGCCGAGGGCGGTCCGCGCGTGCTGGTGTCGGCCTCGGCGATCGGCTTCTACGGCGGTCGCGGCGAGCAGAAACTCACCGAGCAGAGCGCGCCCGGCACGGGCTTCCTGGCCGGATTGGCCGAAGCGTGGGAACGTGCCGCCGACCCGGCCCGCACCGCGGGGATCCGCGTGGTGCATCCGCGCATCGGCATCGTGCTGTCGCCGCAGGCCGGCGCACTGGCCAAGCTCGCGCAGCCGTTCTTCTTCGGGGCAGGCGGCCCGCTGGGCGATGGCCGCGCGTACTGGAGCTGGATCTCGCTGCACGACCTGCTCGAGGTGCTGCTGTTCGCACTCGAGGACTCGCGGCTGCAGGGGCCGCTCAATGCCGTGGCACCCGAACCCTTGCGGCAGCGCGATCTGGCACGCACGCTGGGCCGCGTGTTGCACCGCCCGGCCCTTCTGCCCGCGCCGGCGTTCGCGTTGCGCGCTTTGCTCGGGCGTGAGCAGGCGGACGAGATGCTGCTCGCGAGCCAGCGAGTCTATCCGCTGCTGCTGCAAGCCGCGGGCTTCCGTTACCGCGATCCCGAGCCCGAGCCGGCACTCGCGGCCATGTACGGGGTGCCGCAGCTCACGCCGTCGCGCTGAGCGGCGTGTGTGGCGCGCAGCTCAATGCTCGCCGTAATCGCTGCCCTGCGCTTTGCCGCGGTGCAGCCACGCCAGTAGCGCCACGTACCCGAGCGCGAGCACGAGCCCCGGTACGTACCACGCCAGTGCGCCCCGCAGCGATTCGGCCGGCGCGGCGGCGTTCGCCGTGGTGAGCGCGCGTGCGCCTTGGGGAATCGCATGCAGCAGTGCGGGCCACGCGCACACGGCGGTGGCTCCCAGGAGTCCGGCCAGGTAGGCCGCGCTGCCCGCCAGCACCCGGCCGTCGTGACGGCGCTGCGCACTCCCGTGCGCCAGCACGATGCCGCTCGTCGCCAATGCCAGTGCCACCCAGGCCAGCGGCCGTGACGCGAACGCGCCCGGGAAGTCGGGGCGCACGATCGCGGTGGCCCAGGTCACGAGCGGCCACGCCAGCGTGACCACGACCAGGGCGGTGCGGGCCACGCCGCGCGCTCGCTCGCGCAGTACCCCCTCGGTGCGTAGCGCCACGAACGCCGCGCCGTGGGCGGCCAGCGTCAGGCAGGCGAACCCGCCAACGGTGAGCGTGTACCAGTCGAGGATGCCCACCGAGCCCGAAGTACGGAACGTGGTGAACAGCGGCAGTTCGAACCAACCGTCGGCCGACAGCGGCACGCCGCGCACGACGTTGCCGAGCGCCACGCCGAAGAACAGCGCCAGCAATGCACTCGTGGCCATGAACACGGTGTCCCAGAACGACCGCCACAGCGGGTCCTGCACATGCGAGCGGAACTCCACCGCGAGCCCGCGCCCGATCAGGCACCACAGCACGAGGAAGATGGCGAAGTAGAATCCGGACAGTCCGGCGGCGAGCACCGGGGGGAACGCCATGAACAGCGCGCCGCCTGCGGCCAGCAGCCAGACTTCGTTGCCGTCCCAGAACGGGCCGATCGCGGCCAGCACTCGCCGGCGTTCGTCCTCGTCGCGCGCCAGCCACCGATGCAGCATGCCGGCACCGAAGTCGTAGCCGTCGAGCAACACGAACACGGTCAGCATGCCGGCGACGATGGCGTACCACAGGTCAGCCATGCGTCACCTCGGGTGCGGCGTCATGCGGCACCGGGCCGGCCGCCAGCGTGCGCGCGATCAACCACAGGAACGTCACGCCGATCACCAGGTCGACGCCCATGAAGCCGATGAGCGTGAACAGCGCCGTGCCACTGTGCACGCTCGGGCTCGAGGCGTCGGCGGTGCGCAGGACGCCGTACACCACCCACGGTTGCCGCCCGAGTTCGGCCGTCAGCCAGCCGGCCGTCACCGCGATATAGGGGAACGGGAACGCCAGAGCCAGCGCCCACAGCAGAGGCCGCCACGTATACAGGCGGCGCAGCACGAGGGCGGCGAGCGCCAGCCCCATGAGCGCGATCATCAGGGTGCCGAGCCCGGCCATGACGTGGAAGCCGTAGTAGACCAGTTCGATGTTGTCGGGCCATTCGTCGGGCGGGAACTCGTCCAGGCCGGCGACGTCGCTGTGGAACGTGCCGAACGCCAGGAAGCTCAGCATGCCGGGCAGCGTGACGGGATTGTCGAGCCGGCGCTGCTCGACATTCGGCTGGCCGATCAACGTGATGCCGGCGCGCGGCCCGCTCTCGAAGCGCCCCTCCATGGCGGCGAGCGCCGCGGGCTGGTGGCGTGCGACCGCCTTGGCCTGCAGGTCGCCGGTCGGGAACGCCACCGCGACGCTGGCGATGAAGCCGATCGTCACGCCCAGCGTGACGAAGCGGCGCGCGAGGTCGGTGTGCCGGCCGCGCAACAGGTAGCCGGCGCCGGTCGCCGCCACCACGAACGACGCCGTGGCAACGCTCGCGGCCTGGTTGTGCGCGAACTGCAGCAGCGCCCAGGGATTCCGCAGGAACGCCGCCGGATCGACCAGCCGCAACATGCCGCTCGGCTCGATCGCGTACCCCACCGGGTGGTGCAGGAAGGCGTTCGTGCACAGGATGAAGTACGCCGATAGCCAGCTGCCGACGAACAGCACCAACGCGCAGCCCAGGTGCGCCAGCCGGCTCATGCGGCGCTCGCCCCACACCAGCAGTGCCAGGAAGCTGGACTCGAGCATGAACGCGAACAGCCCTTCCATGGCGAGGGTCTGGCCGATCACCGGTCCGGCGATCCGCGCGAGGCGCGCCCAGTTGGTGCCGAACTGGAACTCCATCGGGATGCCGGTCACCACCCCGACTGCGAAGTTGATGCCGAAGATCCGGATCCAGAACCGCGCCGCGTCGTCCCAGCGGCGGTCGTTCGTCCGCAGCGCCAGCGCCTTCATGACCACGATGTAGAGCGCGAGCCCCATCGTGAGCACGGGGAACAGGTAGTGGAACGTGATCGTGAACGCGAACTGCAGTCGGTGCCAGAACAGCGCATCATTCGGCATGGGAAACCTGCACACGGCGGGAGGACGGCGTCCGGATGCCCGCGACACTGCGCGGGCACGCTGCGGCCGTCAACCGTCGCGCCAACGTACGCGGCCGGCCGTGCCGGGGTTTCCGGCGACCCCGGTTCCCAGCGCGTGGGGCATGGTGCATAGTCGAGTCACGATGACCGTGTCCGCACTGCGCTTCGCACAGGTGACGAAGGAGTTCCCGCTCGGCGACGGGACCGTGCGTGCACTGGACGGGCTGACGCTCGACATCCCGCCCGGCGGCTTCACCGCCATCGTCGGGCGCAGCGGATCGGGCAAGAGCACGCTGTTGAACCTTGCCGCCGGTATCGACGCACCGAGTTCGGGCGAGGTGTTCGTACAGGACCTCGCGCTGTCGGGGCTCGACGACGATGCGCTCACCCGGCTGCGCCGTCAGAAGATCGGTGTGGTCTACCAGTTCTTCCATCTGCTGCCGACACTCGATGTGCGCGAGAACGTCGCGCTGCCGCTGTTGCTCGAGGGCCGGCCCGAACGCGAGGCGCTCTCTGTCGCCGATGCGCTGCTGGCCGAGGTCGGGCTCACGTCGCGCGCCACGGCACGTCCGCACACGCTCTCGGGCGGCGAGATGCAGCGCGCCGCGGTCGCGCGCGCACTCGTGCACGAGCCTGCGCTCGTGCTGGCCGACGAGCCCACCGGCAATCTCGACAGCCGCTCGGCCGTGCAGGTCGTGGAACTGCTCGCCTCGCTCGTGCGCCGGCACGGCTCGACGCTGGTCATGGTGACGCACAGCCGCGAGGCCGCCGATGCCGCGGACCGAGTGGTGACGCTGTCGGACGGCTGCGTGGTGTCGGATACGCTGCAGACCGCCAGCAGGCCGTCGTGATGCGTGCCGTCCGGCGGCACGCGGCCCTGGCTCAGGCCTGATGCTGGCGCTCCTGCGCTGGCTGTTGTTCCGGCGGCTCCTGCGCGAGCGGACGCGCGCGCTGCTGACCGTCGTGGGCGTGGCGCTCGGCGTGAGCGTGTTCGTGGCGGTGCGGCTGGCGAGCCGCTCGGCGATGGGTGGCTTCGCCGAGACCGTCGACGCGGTCACCGGCCGCGCGAACCTCCAGGTGTCGGCGGTCGCCGACGGCTTCGACGAGCGGCTGTACGCGCGCATCCGCCGCGAACCCGGGGTGCTGGCCGCGGCCCCGGTGGTCGAGGTGAACGCACTCGCGAGCGCGGGACGTGGCTCGGACAGCGTTGCAACCAGCGCGCGCACGATGGCTGCTGGCGCCAGCGATGCGGGTTCGGACACCGGTGTCGGCATGGGCACGCGCGGCGGTTACGACGAGACCCTCATGGTGCTGGGGCTGGACCCGTTCGCCGAGGCACCCTTCGCACGCATGGCGTCGGACCCCGACTCACTCGATCCCGCCGCGGCGATCGCACTGCTCGTGCGGTCGCGCACCGTGGCGATCACGCGCACGCTCGCGGCTCGGCACGGATTGCATGTCGGGGACTCCCTGCGCGTGCTGGCTTCCGGCGTGCCGGTGCCGCTCGAGGTCGTCGGTATCCTCGGCAGCGAGGAGCTGCAACAGGCGATGGGCGGCAACGTCGTCATCGCCGACATCGCCACCGTGCAGGAGGTGTTCGGACGCGCTGGACGCTTGGATCGTGTCGACCTGCTGGTCGAGCCCGCGCGACGAGACTCAGTGCGTGCCGCACTCACACGCCTGCTGCCTGCGGATGCGCGTGCCGAGTTACCACGGGCACGCACGCAACAGGTCGAGAACCTGGTCCGTGCGTTCTCCTTGAACCTGCTGGCGCTGTCGTTCATCGCCATCTTCGTGAGCACGTTCCTGATCTTCAATGCGGTCGCGCTCGCCGTGGTGCGCCAGCGCCGGGACATCGGCGTGCTGCGCGCCCTGGGGATGACTCGCAGCAGCGTCATGACCGTGTTCCTGACCGAGGGGCTCCTGCTCGGCGCGGCCGGCGGAGTGCTCGGCGCCGGGCTGGGGGCGCTGTTCGCGAATCTGGCGCTGCAACAGGTCGGGCGCACGCTCAGCGTGCTGTACCTGGTCGGCGAAGCCACGCGGCTGCGGATCGACGCGGGCACGTTGCTGACGGGCACCGCCATCGGCCTCGTGTCCGCGCTGTTCTCGGCATTCGCGCCGGCGCTCGAAGCAGCCGCGACGCCACCCGGCGCCACCCTGCGCGAGGGCTCGACGATCGAGGCGCGCCGCCCGCCCTACGGTCGGCTGGGGATCGCGGGAGCCATGTGTCTCCTGGCGGCGGGCGGGGTGTCGGCGTGGACGATCGCCGCGCGCCAGCCGCTCGGCGGCTTCGTCGCCGCGTTCCTCGTGCTCGCGGGCTTCTCGCTGCTCGCGCCACTGTGGACGCTGCTCGCCGAGCGTCTTGCGTCGCCGATCGCCCGGCGTTTCGGGATCGCCGCCGCACTGGGCTCGCGCGCCGTTCGCGAGACCGCGGCGCGCGGGAGTGTGGTGATCGCGGCGATCATGGTGGCGGTGGGCATGCTGGTCGCCCTGAGTGTCATGGTCGGCAGTTTCCGCAGCACGGTCGACACGTGGATCACGCAGTCGCTGCGCGGAGATCTCTATGTCGAGCCCGTGGGGCATCGTGCCAGCCAGCGCGCCACGTCGCTGCCGGCCGCACTGGTCGAAGGCGCTCGCAGGCTGCCCGGCGTGATCGCGGTCGACAGCTATCGCGGCAGCCCGATCACGCTCGATGGCTTGCGCACGATGGTCATCGGCATCGACTTCACCGTGCAGCGCGAACACGGCCGGCTGCAGTTCGTGAACGGGGAGGACGCGCGTGTCGTGCTGGCGCGCGCGCTGCGGGACGGCGGCGTGGTCGTGACCGAGAGTTTCTCGCACCGCCACCGCGTGACCACTGGCGGTAGTGTGGTCTTGCCGACGCCAGAAGGTGCGGTGCGAGTGCGCGTCGAGGGCGTGTTCTATGACTACAGCAGCGACGCCGGCGCGGTCATGCTCGATCGCGCGCTCTATGCGCGGCTGTGGCGCGATGACCGCACCGAGAGCCTGGCGCTGTACCTGAAGCCGGGTACGGACTCCGACCGCGTGCGCACGGCGTTCCTGCGGCTCGCGGGCCCCGGCGTGCTCCTGCATGTCACACCGAACCAGACGCTGCGCAAACGTGTATTGTTGGTCTTCGACGAGACGTTCCAGATCACCTGGGTGTTGCAGACCATCGCCGTGTTCGTCTCGGTGCTCGGGGTCATCAGCACGCTCACCACGTTGGTGCTGCAGCGCCGGCGTGAACTCGCCGTGCTGCGAGCGGCGGGCGCGTTGCGCGCGCAGGTTCGCACGCTGGTGCTGGTCGAGAGCGCCGTGCTGGGTGCTGCAGGTTCGGCCCTCGGTTGTGTCGCGGGGTATGTGCTGGCGCTGCTGCTGGTGCACGTCATCAACCGTCAGTTCTTCGGCTGGAGTATCCGCATGGACGTGGATCCCTGGGTGTTCGCCCGAGCGATCGGGCTCATGACCGTCACCGCGACGCTGGCGGGCCTGGTCCCCGCACGGCTCGCCACGGGCCGCGCCACTGCCGCCGCGCTGAGGGTCGAATGAGACCGGCCGTGCCGGTTGCACGCGCGCTACTCGTGAGCCTCGCATTGCTCGGCGTTGCCGCGGCCCCGGCGGGCCCACCCGCCGTTCCCACCGATGCCGAGGGCTTCCGGCTGGCCGTGGCGCCCTACGACTTCCAGTTCCCGATCGACCACGCTTCGCACCCGAACTACCGCATCGAGTGGTGGTATTACACCGGCCACCTGCGGTCCGCGCAGCGGCGGTTCGGCTACGAACTGACGTTCTTCCGGCTCGGAGTGCCCGCGGGATCCAACGCCAAGTCCGGCTCCGCCTGGCGCGCCAATCACCTCATGTTCCGCCACCTGACGCTCACCGATGAGTCCGGTGATCGGTTCTATTCCGACGAGCAGTCCGAGCGCGCCGCACTCGATCTGGCCGGTGCCGACAGCACGCGCTATCTGGTGTGGATCGGCGATGACTACGCCGGGCTCG
The DNA here is from genome assembly GCA_031408715.1 of bacterium. GTDB lineage: Bacteria > Eisenbacteria > RBG-16-71-46 > RBG-16-71-46 > RBG-16-71-46 > JAIOPA01. The sequence goes on along the minus strand of JANNWR010000443.1, from coordinate 26,678 downwards.
AACCCGACCGCAGCACGCACCGGCTGGTGGCGGCCGCCCCGGGCGCCGACACGCCGTTCAGCCTCGACCTGAGGCTCGTCCCCGAGAAGCCCCCCGTGATCCACGGCGAGCGCGGTGTGAGCCAGAAGTCCGCCGGTGTGGGCAATGCATCGCATTACTACTCGCTCACGCGCCTCAGCACGAAGGGCCGGCTGGTGCTCGGGCGCGACACGCTCTTCGTGCAAGGACGCTCGTGGATGGACCACGAGTTCTCGAGCGACCGGCTGCGCGACACGCACACCGGTTGGGACTGGTTCAGCGTGCAGTTGTCCGACGGACGCGACCTCATGCTCTACCGGCTGCGCCTGAAGGGCGGCGGACTGGAGCCACTGTCGTCCGGCACACTGGTCGAAGCGGACGGACGCACGAGCACGGTGCGCTATGCGGACTTCGACACCGGACCCACGGGCGAGTGGAAGAGCCCGCGCACCGGGGCGCGCTATCCGAGCGGCTGGGTGGTGCGTTTACCGCGCTACGGCATCGAGTTGCAGCTCGAACCGACCGTGAAAGATCAAGAGCTGTGGGTGCAGAGCATGGGCGGGCTGGCGTACTGGGAGGGCAGCGTCCGGGTGACCGGGACCAGCGCGGGCAAGCCGGTGACCGGGGAGGGCTATGTCGAACTCACGGGATACGCAGGTCGTACACCGTTCTGAAGTGCCAAGGTGGACGGCCGCCGGGCAGTTCGCTAGGCTGCCGCTCGTGCTCAAGCCCATCCGCTCGATCTCGCTCCCAGCGCTGATTGCTGTCGCCGCGCTGCTGAACAGCTGCGGCTCCGCGCCCGCGCCCGAGTCCGCATCGCCACCGCCGTCATCTGTGCCGTCGCTCAACCTCCCGAACTCGGTCTCGTCGGCGGGGGATTCGGTCGGCGCGGTGCCAGGGTCCGCCGATGCGATGTTCGTCTATCGCTTTCGCCAGACGGAGCCTGCGAGCAGCGGCACGTTCTCCTACCGCGACCGCGACCTGTCGTTCTCGTTCCGGCCATCGCCCAACGCGCTCTATTTTGGGGTCGAGAACCTGCAGGGCCGTCCGGTGCCGCTCGACTGGGATCGTTCGGTATTCATCGACCCGAACGGGCGCACCACCAAGGTCGGCCACAACACCACCCGATGGCGCGATCGGTTCTCGACGCAGGCCTACGCTCAAGTGCTCCCGCAGCAACGCTACACGGACTATGTGTTCTCGCTCGACGACCTGCTCGATCCCGGGGCTTCGCCCGACACGCAGTTGCGCCGTCCGCTCCTGCCCGAGGACAACAGCGCGCCCACGTATTCAGGCAAGTCGTTCGGTGTCGACCTGGTGTTCCTGATCGAGAGCCAGCCTCGGACGTACTCGTTCCGCTTCCAGGTCCAGAGCGTCATCCCGCGCTGAACTCCGCGCCGAGGATCCGCGCGCGCGTGTTCGCCTTCCTGCGCGCTTCACTGCTGTTGTGCGCGTGCCTGGCACCGGATGTCGTGCGTGCCCAGAAGCTGCAGCCGCCGAGTTTCACTCGCGACGAGATGGAAGCCGCGCTCTCGGATGGGGCCGCATTCCGCTTCGTCTACGGCACACGCGATCCCGCCGCCACCGGACTCCTGCGCGAGCGGGCATTGTCGCTCGCTCGCCGGGCTTTCGGCGGCGACAGTACGCAGGTGGTGGCCGACCGTGACGTGAACGAGACCGCGTTCGCGGCGGGCCCGGTGTTCCTGCTGGGCGGCGTGCGCGAGAACGCCTGGACCGAACGCATCGCCGCCGCGCTGCCCTTGAAGTTCGAGCGCACGGGCTTCCGCTGGCAGGGCAAGCTCTACGACCAGCCGCTCGATGCCATCCAGCTGGCGTGGCCGAACCCGCTCGCCCCGAAGCGCTTCCTGTTGGTACTCGCGGGCAACTCACCCTTAGCACTGGCCCGGCGCGGTGGATTCCTGTGGGGTGAGGAAGACTGGCGCATCGTGCGTGCGGGCGAGGTGCTCCGCAGCGGCAGCTTCGCGCACGACGGTGGCCGGCCCTGGCACTACGAGCCGGCCCGCGATCGCGACCGCGAGGCCGAGCGATCGCGCTGGTCGCAACAGGCGCGGACGAGTGATGGCGTCGCGGTGCGATTACGTGCCGCGCCCGGCGTGCCCGCTCGCGCCGAAGCGCTCGCACTCGCCGACGCGGTGCTCTCGCGCATGACGCAGGCGGGGCTCCGTGCGGCGCGCGGCGCACCCAAGCCATTGCTGACGCTTTATGGTTCATTGGAGGAGAAGGGCGCGTTGACGCGGGACACGCACTCCGAGCACCTGAGTCCGACGGCCGTGGGTACCGCCGCAGGTGCCGTCGCCACGATTCATGCCGCACGACCCGCGGGCCGGCGCTCGCTCGATCTGTGGAGCGTGGCCGCGACACGCGTGCAGGAGTCGGGTGGCAACCCGGACTCGCGCTTCTTCGTGCCGGCGGCCGTGCAATGGGCCGGGCGATTCGAGGGCGAGCTGCTCGACCGCTCGGTGGCGCGACTGTTCATGGGGGGCGTGCTGCCGAGTGCACGCGAGGCCGCGACCCGTGACGAGTACTGGCGCTCGCCCTTGGTGTGGATCCCGAGCCGCGCCTTGCTCGCCACCGCGGTCTGGCAGCTCGCTCCAGCCCCGGCGCGGCGGAACGCCTGGCTGGCGCTCGTGCGCCGGGATCCGCCGGGCACGCTCGACAGCCTGTGTCGCCTCGCCGGCGTGAATGCCCGCGACATCGAGCAGCGCTACCGCCTGCTGGCCGAACAGGCCTTGCAGAGAAGCCGCGCCGAACTGCTCGCCCGGCGCCAGGTCACATGGCGGCCCGCGAACGGCTTCCAGCGCGGTGTGTGCGTCGCGCACGCCATCGGACTCGAGCGCGGCTACCTGTCGGCGGAGTGCCAGCGCCAGCTCGGGCGTATCCGCGAAGCGGGTGCGGATGGCATCTCGCTCACACCATTCGCATGGCTCGGAGATCCTGCCGTACCCGTACTCGGCAACAGCACCGACAGTGGCCCCGATGGCGAGAGCGATGAGTCGTTGTGCGAAGCCGCGGCTCGTGCCCGTGCGCTGGGCCTGCGCGTGTGGTTGAAGCCGCATGTCTGGACGCGCGGCTGGTCGGGCGAGTTGTCGTTCACGCCCAGCAACTGGCAGCGCTTCTTCGACCGCTACGAGGAACTGGCGCTCCATTGGGCGATTCTGGCGGACCGCGAGCAGTTGGACGGCTACTTCGTGGGTCACGAACTCGCCAGCAGCACGGCCATCGATCCAGCACGGTGGCGCGTGATCTTCGCGCACGTGCGCAAACTATATGGCGGCGTGTTGTCCTACGGTGCCAACTGGGACGAGGCCGCTCGCGTGCCTTTCTGGGACCAGCTCGATGTCATCGGCGTGTCGTTCTATGCACCGCTCGCCGATGCGCCGACGCGTGATCCAGCCGTGTTGCGCGCAGGAGCAGTGAAGGCCTTGTCGCAGCTCCAGGCGTTGTCCCGACGCTTCGGCCGGCCGGTGATCTTAGCCGAACTCGGCTACGCACCGACTCCCGCCGCCGCGGTGCGGCCATGGGAGGGCGGCCGGGGTGGCAACGACGCCGAGACGCAGCGTGCCTGCTACGAGGCCACGATCAGCGCGATGGAACCCTGTGACTGGCTCGCGGGGGCGTACTTCTGGAAGTGGGGCAGCTCGTCCCGCCTGGGTGACGATCCGTTCGATCCCCGTGGCAAGCCCGCCGAGGCCGTGATACTGCGTGCGCTGCACGCCTGGCAAGGCCGGCCGGTGCGGGTCCCGGCGGCGACCGGGAAATAGCAACGGCCGCCCGATGTGAATCGGGCGACCGTGCGGGGGGGGACTGAAACTCTTCGGAACGGCGGGCAAGGGGGCCGCCGCTCCGGTGAAGCGTGTTACCGGTAGTGGGACTTCACCGCGCCCCAGCTGGAGCGCGAAGTGGGTGTCGACACCTGACAGCAGTCGTTATCGCTGTCGAACTTGCTCGCGCCGAGGATGACCTCGTTGCCGCTGCGCAGGATCAAGTGCAGCGAGTGATGCTCTTCGTCGTCGTCGTCACAGTCGGCGTCCGGCTCGTGCTTGACCTCGTTCAAGATCAGCGTCGCGACGCCCGGAATCGAGAGTGTCTGGTTCTGCCGGCCGGTCACCGTGACGGGCTGGCCTGCGAATGTCAGGCCGACGAACACCGATGCGATATCGTCGCGGTCCTGCGGACGGCAGCAGGTGTCCTCGTCCGCGGACTCCATGTGCGTCCAGGTCACTTCGAAGGGCATCCCCTTGCCGATCCAACCGGACTCGAGCCGCGAACCACTGTGGCCCTTGCATGCATCGCCGTGCGACTCACTCTCCATGTAGTCACAGCGCAGGATGTTGCCGTAGGACACATTGCTCTTGTAGCTGGAGCGCGAGCCGCCGCTGATGTTGTTCAACCAACCCGAGTCGCAATGCGTCGTCGAGCTGATGCCATAGTTGGGCAGATTGGCGTACATCGCGTACGAGCGACCCTTCACACCGGCCGACGCAGGGGAGAGTGTGGTCGCCGTCAAGAGAACGAGGGCGAGCAGGCGCTGCATGGGGTGACGCTGAAGCATGACTTCCTCCGGTGACGGGTGGCGTGGAAGGGGGGGGGCCACCCGGGTGTCTCACTGCCGTGCTCGTTTGCTCGGACCCCGCACCTGTTCGTGTCCAAGCACACGTCCGAGCTCTCGGGGGGAGCACTCGAAATGCCCTGGCGGGCATGTGGAACCTGATAAGTCTGCCGATTCCGCACGCCCAGAACAAGCGGGGAGCCTGCTGGGAATGCGGAAGCGGGGTCGGCGCTGTTCAGTGAGGCGCACCAGATCTCCCCACGTATAGCCAGGGTGAACACTGGCACTGGATCCGGGTCACCATGAAGCAACGCACGACCTTCCGCTCCGTGCTGCCTTGCAGGTCCAGCCATTCGACGAGCCTCTCCAAACCCGCCGGACTTCGGACTGCACACGGAGAGGTGTGCGTGACCTCACAAAAATACAGCGCCCCGAGATTTCACTCGGGGCGCCGGTGCAAGCGGTATAGCTGGACTGAACTGTCACCTAGCGGCTAAACAAATTCTCTCCGTTCGTTGTCCCGAACGGTCCCGCCGCTCGGCCCATCGGGGCCGCATCCGTGTCGCGCCCGGCCTCGAGCGCGCGTTTGATGCGGGCGCGCGCCTCCAGCAGATGCGCTCGCGTGTTGTCGCCCATGGGCGCGGCCGCGGCCAGGGCACGCGCGCAACGGGCATCCACCCGGCCGAGCGCCAAGCGGGCCAGTGCGCGGGCGTCGTCCGGTGTGCCGGGTGCGGGCTCGGCGACCAGGTTCGCCATGCGATCGACGAACACGCGCTGCAGTTCGCGGCGCGTGTGCGGTCCGTCGAGCGGCCGGATCGCGGCCGGGTTCGCCGTACCGACTTCGCCCCAGATGGCGCGCGTCAGCTTGTCGAAGTGTTCGCTCAACCGATACGCGTCGGCGGAGCGCGTCTCCTGCTCGCGCAGCCGCGCGAGCAGTGGGGCTGCTGTCACGCCACCGAGCATGATCGTCTGGACGGCCAGCACGCGGTCGTTCCAGGCGTAGTCCTGCCGGCCGGCGAACGTGCCGCCGGGGCCCATGCCCCAGTGCGACCAGCGATTCGGCGCCATGCGTTCCAGCAGCTTGCCCGGCGCGCTCATGGCGTCAGAGGCCCAGACGCTGCGCGACAGGAAGTCGACCGCGTCGCGCTGCTTGGCGGCCGGCACCGGGTCGACCGGATCTCGTTCGGCGGGCTGGCCGCGTTCGACGCGCGACATGTAGGAACCGCCCACGAACTTGACCGCCATGCCGACGGCGATGGCGTACTGCTGCAGCATCGAGTCCATGGCGCGCCGTAGCGCGGTGAGGTCGCCCGACTTGCCCACCACACGGTTCTCGAGTGCAGGATCGCGCCACAACTTCGCCAGGTACGCGGTGCGGTCCTTGGCGAACTGCAGCGGGTCGTTGCCGAGGTCGTAGATGTTGGAGCGCGGGTCCGGCGCGTCGCCCGGGTAGGTGTCCTCATCGGTCGAGTACTCGTGGCCGGGTGCCAGCGACTCGTCCGCGATCTTGCGCACGAATGCGTAGTCGGCGTCCGGCGTGTTCGCCCCGCTCGGCGTGTAGCCGTAGCGGATGGCCCACTTGTCGTACGTGCCCGACGTGGTGGTGTACCAGTCGCCCTGCTTGGTCTTCGTGTAGTCGATGTTCGGGCTCGGGTACTCCATCACCGAGGAGTACAGGCCGTTCGCCTGCGTGAAGCCCGTATCCTGGAGCCTGTCGGCCGGCGTGCTCGTGCTGGAGCGGAAGTTATGGCGCAGGCCGAGTGCGTGCCCGACCTCGTGCAGCACGGCCCACTCGACCGCGGTCTTCAAGAACGCGTCGGGCACGGGGCTGCCGGGCTCGAGCGTGCCGTCCATCAGGAGCGCCAGATGCTGGAGCGCGCCGGCATCGGCCATGGCATCGCCCGCCATGCACAGCCGGTCGAGCTTCACGTTCGCCGGCAGGTTCTCCAGCGCGTACTGCGGCAGCGCGCTCTTGGCGATGGCCTCGGGGCCGGCGAAGCGCCGGTACGAGTTGGCGTAGCTCTGGAACATGCTCGCCTCGAACAGGATGTCCGAGTCGACGATCTCACCCGTGCGCGGATCGACGCGCGACGGCCCGATCGCGCCGAAGCTCGGCTCGTGCGAGGTGATCCAGCGGATGGTGCTGTAGCGAACGTCCTCGGGATCCCAGTCGGGATCGTCCTTGGGCGGGTCTTTGGCTAGAATGGCGTTCTTGAAGCCGGCCAGTTCGAACGCCGCCTGCCACTTCTCGATGCCCTCCTTGACCCACGGGCGGAACTTGTCGGGCACCGTCCAGTCGACGTAGTACACGATCGGCTTGACGGGTTCGCTCATCGCCGCGGCCGGGTCCTTCTTCTCGAGCCGCCAGCGATGGATGTTGCGCAACCAGAAGTTCTCCTTCTCGTCGCGCCCGAAGTCCTTCGTCGCATCGAGGAAGTATCCGACGCGGTTGTCCGCCCAGCGCGGCGCCATCGGCGTCGCCGGCAGCCGCGTGAACGAGTAGTGGACGCCGACCGGGATGTAGCGGTTGTCGGGGACGGACTCCAGGAATAAACGCGAGCGATCGAGCGGCGAGAACGTCAGCGTGGCCTCGAGCTCGGTGTTGTCCGGGAATGTCTTGATGCTGCCGAGCAGTGAGCGCTCCTTGTCGAAGCGCACCCCGACATTGCCGAACGCACCCTTCAGGTTCTCGCTCAGGTCGGTGACGTCGGATAGTAAGAGTGCGCCAACATCGATGAGCACCGCCTTGGCCGAATCCTGCTCGCTCTCGATCTTGAACGACTGCACGATCGAGTTGGCGATCGACAGCTCACGCGCCTTGTCGATGGGAGTGCCTTTGGGCGTCGTGAACTGGGTGTTCACGTGCACGAGCAGGACGCGGTCGCCGTGGCGCTCCCACTGCAGCATGCGGTCGTCGAGCGGCAGGCCGCCGAGCGTGAAGTTGGAACCGATGCCCTTGGACAGGCTGACCACATACAGGAACGGTTGGTCGAACTGTTCCTTGGCGATCTCGAGGTACAGGTTGTCGCGCTTCTTCCACAATGTGAAGAAGCCCTTCTTCTGTTCAGCGTCCTTGGTGAGCTTGGACCATTCGGCGAATGGCTTGTCGCCGGGGGCGGCGGCCGCGGGCGCGGCAGCGCCGGACTTGCCCTTATCCTTGTCCTTCGGTTTCTCGGCGGCGGTGGCGGCGGTGGCGGTGCAAGCGACCAGCACCAGCGCCAGCGTCATCAGGATCAGACGATCCAGGACTCGGAGTCGCATGGGTCGAGGAACTCCTTCGCACGACGGGTGGCCCGTCGCGGGTTGGGTGGGGGTTCCGTGCGCCCGGTCGGGGCACGGTGCGGAACAAGCGCGGTCGAGGCGCGGAGTCATTCGCCCGACCAAACTAGGTCAAGCGTGGGCCGCTCCCAATGCGGCCCGGACGGGCGCGGCAATCATCCCGACCGGCGCTCGACACGCGCCGCGAGCGCGTTTGCCTCGTCCGTCGAACGGATACCGCACCGGTGGGAATCCGTTGCGGCTGCGGATTGGGTTGCGGCAATGTGCGCGCTCTCTGCAATGTCGACCGCACACTCACCCGAGGGAACCCATGACTGTTCGCGTCCACCGCCGGCTCGCCGGTCCGATCGCGCTGCTGCTGTGCGCCAGCCTCGCGCTGCACGCCGTGCCGACAGCGGCGCTTGCCTCGACCGACGGTACCGCACCGCACACCCATCTTGGAGCACACGAGGCTGCGACCGACACGGGGAAGACCGCGCCCGATACAACCAAGTCCAAGGACGATGCTGCGGCGTGGCGCGTGAACACGACGCACGGTCCGGCCGACACGGTGCACTTCGACGTGCACGAGGGCACGTGGATGTCGGTCGATGTGAGCCCCGACGGCCGGACACTCGTGTTCGATCTATTGGGCGACGTCTACACGTTGCCGATCGCCGGCGGGACCGCCAGGCGCATCACTTCCGGTCCCGCGTGGGACTACACCCCGCGTTGGTCACCCGATGGCAAGCGACTGCTGTTCACGAGCGACCGTGGTGGCTGCGACAACGTCTGGGTGAGTGACGCCGACGGCAGTCACATGCGTCCGGTCACGAGCGAGAAGCGCGTCGTGAATCAGGCTGCCTGGAGTCCGGACGCTGAGTGGGTGGCCTGCAAGAAGCGCATCACCGACTACAGCTCGCTCGGCACTGCCGAGCTGTGGCTCGTGAACGTGCGCGGTGGCGACGGCGTGCAGATCACCGCCAAGGGCGACCTGCCCGAAGCGGGCGAGCCCGTGTTCTCACGCGACGGACGCTACGTGTACTTCAGTGCGCGGCCGAGCCGCTATGGCTACGACCGCAACGTGTTCGCCGGCATCTACCAGATTCGGCGCTGGGACCGCTCCACCGGCGAGTCCGTGACGCTCACCGACGGCTTCGGTGGCTCGTGCCGTCCGGTGCTGTCGCCCGACGGCAAGTCGCTGGCGTTCGTGCGCAGGGACAGACTCAGGACGGTGCTGGGTATCTATGACCTCGAACGCCGCACCGAGCGCATCCTGTGGAACGGGCTCGACGACGACTTGATGGAGAGCTTCGCATTCAACGGCGTCTACCCGAACTTCGCGTTCACGCCGGACGGTCGTTCGATCGTCGTGAGCGGTGGCGGCCAGCTGAATCGTGTCGATGTCGCCACCGGCAAGGCGACCGTGATCCCGTTCACCGCGCACGTCGAGCAGGTGATCGCGCAGGCGTTGCGCTTTCCGCGTGCGATCGCGAACGATGCGTTCCGCGTGCGCATGCTCTCGTGGCCGACATGGCAGCCGGACAGTCGCCGGGCGGTGTTCGCAGCGGTGGGCAGCCTGTGGAGCGTGGCGCTGCCGAACGGCAAACTTCCGCTGGGCACGCCCGTGAAGCTGGCGACGTCCGGCGGACATGCCTACGCGCCGGCATTTTCGCGCGACGGCCGGCAGCTCGCGTACGTGTCGTGGAACGATGCCGAGGGCGGCCAGTTGTGGGCCATGCCCGCGCGGGGTGGGTCGTCCAAGCGCCTGACGCGTGTGGCTTCCCAGTACGCCAACCCGGCGTTCTCGCCCGACGGTTCCAAGTTGGTGTTCGTGCGCGGCGACAATGCAGCATTCCGTGGACATGATCTTGGCGATGAAGGCTCGGTCGAGATCGTCTGGGTGTCGGCCACGGGCGGCGACGTGCATCACGTCACCGACATCGAGAGCCGCGGCTCAGCGCGCCGCATGCCGCGTGTGTTCTGGGATGCCAGAGGCGAGCGCATCTTCTTCACCAGCACCGAGCGGCTCGGGCCTTCCAAGGAGAAGACCAGCCTGTACTCGATTCGTCCCGACGGCACCGACAAGGTCGAGCACCTGCAGTTCGGCCTGGCCGAGGAGATCGTGCCGTCTCCCGACGGTAAATGGGCGGCCTACACCGAGCAGTTCAATGCCTACCTCACGGCACTGCCCGTCGCGGGCCGCAAGACGGTCGAGATCTCGGGCGAGGACGGCCCGGTCCCGGTGAAGAAGTTCACCGCCGACCAGGGTGCGGACTGGGTGAACTGGGCGGATGGCGGCAAGAGCATCACGTGGTCGTTCGGACCCAAGCTCTATCGCGTGCAGTTGGACTCGGTGCTGGCGTTCTGGGACCGCAAGGCACTCGAAGCCGGCGAGAAGGCCGCCGTGCCCGCACCGGGTGCGAAGAAGCCCGATGCGATACCGGCACGCATCCCGACCGACACGCTCGAAGTGGCGCTGTGGCTGCCGCGAGCGAAGCCTGCAGGCAGCTACGCTCTCACCGGTGGCCGCTTGATCACCATGCGCGGCGATGAAGTCATCGAGAATGGCACCATCGTTGTGAACGGCGATCGCATCGTCGCGGCCGGGCCTTCGTCACAGGTCACGATCCCCGCCGGAGCGCGCACGTTCGACTGCAAGGGCAAGACGCTCATGCCCGGCATGATCGACACGCACGCGCACCTGCACTACAACACGCTCGACATCCTGCCCGAGCAGGAGTGGTCGTACTGGTGCAACCTGGCGTTCGGCGTCACCACCACGCACGACCCCTCGGCGAGTAACTACACCGTGTTCACGCAGTCCGAGATGGTCGAGGCCGGCTACATGAAGGGCCCGCGCACGTGGTCGACCGGCTACATCCTGTATGGGGCCGACGGCGCGGGGAAGGCCACCATCAACAGTGCGGAAGATGCGCGCAATCACTTGAAGCGCCTGAAGACGCTGGGCGCATTCTCGGTCAAGAGCTACATGCAGCCGCGCCGCGAGCAGCGCCAGTGGATCATCGCCGCCGCACGCGCGGAATCGATGCTGGTGGTGCCCGAGGGCGGTGGCAACATCGAGATGGACCTCACACACGTGGTCGATGGCCACACCTCGAACGAGCACGCGCTGCCGGTGACGCCGATCCGCGACGATGTGGCACAACTGTTCGGCCACAGCGGTACGGTCGAAACGCCGACGCTGCTGGTGGCATACGGCGGCCTGTCGGGTGAGCACTGGTTCTACCAGCACTACGAGGCCTGGAAGCACCAGAAGCTGCTGCGCTTCTACCCGCGCGGCGCGCTGGATGCGCGGGCGATCCGCCGCCCGGTCATGAGCATCGACGGCGACTGGCACCACTTCAAGGTGGCGGAGGGCTGCAAGCGCATCCTCGACCGTGGCGGCAAGATCACGCTGGGCGCGCACGGCCAGTTGCAGGGTCTGGGGCCGCACTGGGAGTTGTGGGGCCTCACACAGGGCGGCATCTCGAACCACGACGCGCTGCGCGCTGCCACGCTTTCCGGCGCATGGGAGCTGGGTATGGACAAGGACCTCGGCAGCCTAGAAGTCGGGAAACTCGCCGATGTCGTGGTCATGGACCAGAACCCACTCGAGAAGATCCAGAACAGCGATTCCATCCGTTGGGTGGTGAAGAACGGCGAGGTGTTCGACGGCCAGACGATGGATCAGATCTGGCCGGTCACGAAGCCCTGCCCGAAGTTCACGTTCCAGACGCTTGGCGGCGGCGAACGGAAGCCGGATTCGACGCCTTAGTCGAAAGTCACGCCGTCGGAACATGGGAGGCGCGGGGTTCGCAATCGCGAGCGTCGCGCCTGAGCCGTCAGGCGGGAGTGTCCTCGTTGACAGCTGAGACGTTGCTCAGGCACTCGGGGCGCACGAAAGGGGCGGAGGCGCTTCACGGTCGCGGCGTCGTCGAGAGCAGCGCCAGCCCGGCGCGTTTGGCGCGTGCGCGCCAGACCAGATCCGCGATGCCCGCGGCAGCGTAGAGCAACACCATGGGCTCGACCGGCACGCGCAGCCGCAACGCTCCCCAGTACACCATGGTGCCTAACGTGACCATCGCGACGACGTGCAGCGGCAGGAGCTGGAAGTAACGCCGCGTGCCTCGCCACGTAAGCCACACCCCCCACAGCGCGAGCGGCCACATGAGGGCCGACCAGATCACCAAGGGGTCGATCGCCCGCAGCAGACCCGACAGGCCCTGACGCCCGGTGAACCAATCCCCAGTGTTCGCCGCGGTGGCGTTCCAGCGCCACAGCCTTCCGACCTTTGCGAGCGCTGCACCGGGCCACTCGCGCCAGTGCTCGCGCAGGAACGCGCGCGCCTCGAGACCGGCCTTGCGGTCGAGCTCGACCTCGGACAACCCAGCGAACCGTGTCGCCCACGGCTCGGTCGACAGCACCGCGATCGCGCCGCCCTTGAGTCCGGGGTCCGTCCACACGAGCGCGTTGTTCGAATCGAGCAGCGAGCGGCCGCCGCCGGTCGTGACTGGAATGAACGCCTTCAGCGTGACCGCGTTGCGGATCGTCCACGGTGCCACGACCAGCACCACGCCCGCGAACACGAGTGCCAGCTGTCGGAGTCGTTCGCCGGGCGACAGCATGAAGCCGAGCGGCACCCAGACCCACACCGCGACCACGAACGGCAGCGGCAGAGCGGTGGGCCGGGTGAGCACGGCGAGCCCCCACAGGAATCCGACACCGAGTGCCCGGCGTGCTCGCGGTGTCTTGACCCACGACACCGACGCCAGTAACGCGACCAGCAACAGGACGCTGAACAGCGGCTCCGTCATGACGTAGGCCGAGAAGAACACGAGCAGCGGATGGACGACCGCGAGCCAGCCGGCGGTGCGGCCTACGACCGGCCCGAACATCGCGCGGCCGAGCTGGCGTACGAGCGGCGGCACCATGGCGCCGAACACGGTCATCAGCAGCACGGCCGCCAGGAACGAATGTCCGACCATGCGGTAGAGCAGGCTCAGCACGAACGGCAGGCCCGGTGGCACGAACGCGGTGGGGTAGAACACGCCGCCCGCTTCCATCTGGTAGCCCATCGCGCGCGCCAGGTTCCACGCGACCGTATCGTAGGTGACGGAGTCCGACGACGGTACTGGTTCGAGGCCATGGATCATGAGCGCGTAGCCCGCACGTAGCAGGAGCGCGATCGCGAACATCGCCATGGCCTCACCCGCGGGCGGGGTGAAGCGCACCCGGCGGACCGGGCGGCGGGCATCTTCGGAGGCGCGCTGGATCATGGCTACTATCGTATCAGGACGGTGGGAGCGGGGCGCAAGGAACACGTCAGGAGATGTCGCCGCGGTGGGTGAGAGCAGGGGGCGGCCGTATCTCGGGAGGCGGCGGTCGGCGACGCCATATAGCAAGCTGCCCGCCGGCGTGCGTCCACCGCGTGCGAGCTGCAAGGGGGTGGTCCCGCCGCCCGAGCCCGGGTCGCAGCACCCGAGGTGCCGCAACTCCGCGCCAATTCGCGCGGGACACCCGGGCTCGGTGTGCCATCCGGGATTGGCTTGCGGTTTGCTCTGCTGTACCCACGAGCAACGCGGATCGTTCACCCGTTCCCGGCACGGAAGCGTGCCTCTCGGGGGGTGCGGCGGCCGGGCTCGAGGAAGGAGTCCTTGAGATGGATCATTACATCCCCAAACGGCGCATCGCAGTCACGTACTGGAGCGCCGATCACGCCGGGGCGGCCGATGGCCAGATCTTTCTCGACCTCGACCCGTCAGGCAGCCGTCACCAGACGATCCTGGCCAAGCTCAACTCACCGTCGCGATTCTTGACTGTGGCATCCGGCTCGGACGGCCGGATCGAGCTCGTCAATCGTGTGCGATTGCTGAGGCTCGTGCCGGGTCCGGACGTGCTGCAGAGCGACGTGTTCACGCGCGGCTTCGTGCCGTCGCGTGAGGAGGACGCCGAGGTATGGCTGACCGACGGAAGTTCGGTTTCAGGACGAGTCTGGATGCCTCTGGATCGTCCCTCGCAGCGGGTCTCCGACTTCATGAACCAACGAGGTCAGGAGTTCTTTGTGATGCTGCGGGGCCGCGAAGTGCAGCTGGTGAACGCGGTGGCGGTGGCGCGAATGGTGGTCCAGGAAAGCGCCGGCGCACCCCTCACAACCCTCGATTCCCGGATGTTCGCTGAGGTCCCGTCGCCGTCCTGATTCTCGGCGGCGCCCCTTGGCGCCAACAGCGGCCCGCCTCGGTGCGGGTGACACGGGTCGTGAGGGACCCGTCCTGAACCGGCGGTCGGACTTCGGTCCGGCCGCCGGTCGCTTTTTGCGCACGTGCGCGCTAACGTCGACGCATGAGCTCATTCCGTGTCGCGTTCGTGCAGGGCCGCCCGGTGTTCGGGGCGAGCGAAGCCAATCTCGAGCGCGGCTTGGGTCTGGCGCGCACGGTCGCAGCACAGCTCGTGATCCTGCCCGAGCTCTGGAGCTCGGGCTACGTGTTCTCGTCCCACGCAGAAGTCGCCGCGCTTGCAGAAGACGCCAGTACCGGGATCACCGCGCGCATGCTGACCGCGGCCGCCCGGCGCGAGCGCCGGCACTACATCGCCGGCTTTCCTGAATCGTCGCGCGGGCGCATCTACAACAGCGCGCTCCTGGTCGGGCCGCAGGGCGTGCAGGCGGTGTACCGGAAGCTGCACCTGTTCGAGAACGAGTCGCGCTGGTTCACGCCCGGCGACCTGCCGCTTGCGGTATACAAAGTCGGACCCTCGAAGGTCGGCATGCTGATCTGCTTCGACTGGCGTTTTCCCGAGGCTTCCCGCGTGTTGGCGTTGCTCGGTGCTGATGTCATCGCGCATCCGTCCAACCTGGTGTTCGCCAATGCGCAGGAAGCCATGCGCGTGCGCGCGCTCGAGAACCGGTTGTACACGGTGACCGCCAACCGCACCGGCACCGAGACGCGTCCGGCCGGCACGGTGCCGTTCACCGGACGCAGCCAGGCGGTCGATCCGCACGGCAACGTGATGGCGCGGGCAGGCAAGGCCGCGCAAGTGGCGATGGCCGTGGATTGCGACCTCGCGGTGGCTCGCCGCAAACGGCTCACGGACCTCACACCACTTTTCAGCAATCGTCGGCCGGAGTTTTACCGCGAGCTGGTCGCCAAGCGCTGACGCATTCACATCCGTCATACACCCGAAGTGGTACGGCACTTGCTCATCATGTGGGATACGGCCACACTGGCTGACTCGTCCCGACTCGCGATCCGCCCGCTCCGGAGGTTGTCCCGTGACCCCGTTGGCTCCCGTCCTCGATGCGCGTGAGCGCGAACTGTCCGCGTTCATCGCCACCTTCGTCTCCGAACTCGGCCCCATCGAGCGCGCGTATTGCGAGTCGGCGTGGCTGGCGAACACCACGGGCGAGGCTCGCCACGAGGAAGAAAGCGGCCGGCTCGAAGCGCAGATGAGCATGCTGTTCTCGCGGCGCGAGGCGTTCGAGATGCTGGGGCGGCTGAAGGCCGGCGGCGCCCTTGCTGATCCACTGCTCGAACGTCAATTGACCCTGCTGCACCACGCCCATCGCAAGCTGCAGCTGGCTCCGGCGATGATCGAGCGCCAGGTGCAGATCTCCAAGGCGCTCGAGAGCCGGTTCAACCAGTATCGCGCCCAGTTGGACGGTCGCACGGTCACCGACAACGAACTGGTCGATGTGCTGCGCACGTCCGCTGACAGTGGCATGCGGCAGCGCGCCTGGGAGGCCAGCAAGCAGATCGGTGCCGAGGTCGAGGCCGACCTGCTGACGCTCGTGCGCCTGCGCAACGAAGGTGCGCGTTCGCTCGGATTCGACAACTTCTACTCGATGTCGCTCGAACTCGACGAGCTGGACGAACGCGAACTGTTCGCGCTGTTCGACGAGCTGGAGCGCGAGACCACGCCGCTGTGGAAGGATTACAAGAGTGCGCTCGACGTGCGCCTGGCCGCGCGGCTTGGGCTAGCGGCCGACGCCCTGCGTCCGTGGCACTACGCCGACCCGTTCTTCCAGGAAGCACCGCCATCCGAAGTCAGCCTCGATGGCTTCTACGCGAAGCACGACCTGGTGAAACTGACCGAACGCTACTTCGAGGCGATCGGCTTCGATATCCGCTCCATGCTCGAGCGCTCGGACCTGTTCGAGCGGCCGGGCAAGTGTCAGCACGCGTTCTGCACATGCATGGACCGCGGCCAGGATGTGCGTGTGCTGTGCAACGTCAAGCCGACTGACCGCTGGATGGGCACGATGCTGCACGAGTTCGGCCACGCGGTGTATGACCAGAATGTCGACGCGACGCTGCCGTACATGCTGCGCGGGCATGCGCACGTGCTGAGCACCGAGGCGAGTGCCATGTTGTTCGGCCGCCTGTCGCGCAATCCGGTCTGGCTCAAGGTGTGGGCGCAGGCCCCCGAGTCCGAGCTGGCCACGCACGCCGAACCGGTGGCGCGCGCGGTGCGTCAGCAACTGCTGGTGCAGACGCGCTGGATGATGGTCATGGTGCACATGGAGCGCGCGCTCTACCAGAACCCGGAGCAGGACCTGCGCACTATGTGGTGGGACCTGGTCGAACGTTTCCAGTGGTTGAAGCGCCCCGAGGGGCGGCACGCCCCCGATTGGGCTGCGAAGATCCACTTCAGCATCGCGCCGGCCTACTATCACAACTACCAACTGGGCGAGATGCTGGCCTCGCAACTTCAGGATCACATCCTGCGCCAGGTGCTGGGTGGCGGAGCGGACGTGTGGACGCGTTACGTGCAGTCGCCCAAGGTCGCCGAGTTCCTGATCCGCGACTACTACATGCCGGGCAAGTGCCACGACTGGCGCGAGCTCACGCGCCGCGCTACCGGCCGCGCACTCGAGTCGGCGCCGTTCGTCGCGGACCTCGCCGGTCGAACGCTGGCGTGACGGCTGCGAGCAGCGCGCGCCCGCTCGCGGGCCTCACCGTGCTCGACCTGTCGCGCGTGCTGGCCGGCCCCTATGCGACGCAGTTGCTGGGGGACCTGGGTGCGGACGTCTGGAAGGTCGAACGGCCGGGCGAAGGCGACGAGACGCGCGCCTGGGGGCCGCCGTTCGTGGGGCAGGCGAGTGCGTACTACTTGTCGGTCAATCGCAACAAGCGTTCGGCCGCACTGGACTTCCGTGACGCGGCGCATCTTGCGGCGTTGAAGCGTGCGGCTGCGGCAGCCGACGTGGTGGTCGAGAACTTCCTGCCCGGCGCGTTGTCCGCGTTCGGGCTGGACGCGGCCTCTTTGCGTCGGGACCATCCGGCGCTGGTGGTGTGCTCGATCACCGGCTATGGCCAGGATGGTCCTTACGCCGAACTACCGGGCTACGACGCCGTGCTGCAGGGCTTCGTGGGATTGCAGAGCGTGACGGGTGAACCCGACGGCCCGCCGCTCAAGGTCGGCGTCGCGTTGATCGACGTACTGACCGGCGTGCACGCCGCAGCCGCGGTGCTCGCGGCACTTGTCGGGCGCTTCCGCACGGGTGTCGGCGCGCACCTGGATGTCGCATTGTCAGAAGTCGGCGTGCACTCGCTGGTCAATGTGTCGCAGGGCGCATTGTCCACGGGCCGGCCCGCGCGCCGGCACGGCAACGCGCATCCCAACATCGTCCCCTACCAGACATTCACGGCCGGCGATGGGGCCTTGTTCGTGCTGGCGGTCGGCAACGACGGCCAGTGGCGACGGGTGTGCGAGGCGATGGGCGAGCCCGAGCGCGGCCTCGACCCGGCGTGGGGCGCCAACCCCGATCGCGTCCTGCACCGCGCCGACGTGATCGGCTGGCTCGCTGGTCGGTTTGCCAGCGCGCCGCGCCAAGTCTGGCTCGAGCGCTTCCGGGTGGCGGGTGTGCCGGCGGGCCCGGTGCGCGACGTGCTCGAGGCAGTCTCGGACCCCGCGCTCGCGGCACGCGGCATGGTTGCGCCGTACACGCTGCCGGGCGGTGAGACCACGCCACTCCTGTCGCTTCCTTGGCAGGTCGACGGCTCCCGCCCGCCGGTTGGCCGCGTGCCGCCCGCGCTGGGGCAGGACACGCACGATTTCATGACACGTTTCGGTACCTCGAACGTTCAGTAAGCGCACGGGCGGGCCGACACTTCCGACAGTGATCGGAGCGTGCGGGCCGCGTTGCGGTCCCCCGCGGGGCAGTGCGATAGTGACGTCGTTCGCCCATCAAGACTCGTTCCGGCCCTGGACCCACGGATGCCCGGAACGTCATCCTCTTATAACGACAGGAGTCCCTATGTCCGGAACGACTTCCGACACCAAGCCGCGCGGCCTGGACGGAGTGGTGGCCGCGCAGACGCGCATGAGCCACGTCGACGGCCAGAATGGCGTGCTCATCATCGGCGGCTACGAACTCAAGGAACTGGCGGGGAAGGTCACTTTCGAAGAGGCTTCCTACTTGCTGTGGAAGGGCCGTCTGCCGTCGGCCGAGGAGAAGGAAGAGCTGACGCGCGCGATCGCATTGCAGCGCGCGCTGCCGGAGTCGACACTCGAGATGGTGCGTGACGCCGCCAAGAAGGGCGCACCGCCGATCGACACGCTGCGCATGGCCTGTGCGACGCTGTCGCTCGATCTCAAGAACCCGAGCGACATCTCGCCAGGGGCGGACTTCGACAACGCCAAGATGCTGGTGGCGCGTTTTCCCACCATCGTCGCCGCGCACACGCGCTTCACGGCCGGGCTCGAGCCGATCGCCCCGCGCACGGACCTGTCGCTGGCCGCGAACTTCCTCTACATGGTGTTCGGCAAGGAACCCGATCCGATCGCCGCCAAGGCGCTCGACACCTACTGGGTCACGGTCATCGATCACGGCATGAACGCCTCGACGTTCGCGTCGCGCGTCATCGCCAGCACGCGTTCCGACATGGTCAGTGCGGTCACGGGTGCGATCGGCGCGCTCAAGGGCCCGCTGCATGGCGGCGCGCCGGGGCCGGTGCTCGACATGCTGCTCGACATCAAGACGGCCGACAACGCCGAGCCGTGGGTACGCAATGAACTCACGGCCGGCCGGCGCATCATGGGATTCGGTCACCGCGTCTATAAGGTGCGCGACCCGCGTGCCGAGGTGTTGAGTACCGTCGCCGAGGAGATGGGCGGCGCGGTGTTGAATGACAAACACCTTTTCGACCTGGCGCGCGAAGTCGAGCGCACCGTGCTGCGCGTCTTGGACGACGTGAAGCCCGGACGGAATCTCAAGACGAACGTCGAGTTCTACACCGCACTCGTGCTGCAGTCGCTGGGCTTGAAGCCAGCTTCATTCGTGGCGCTGTTCGCCTGCGGCCGCGCGGCCGGCTGGGCGGCCCACGTCATCGAGCAGCACGCCGAGGATCATCTGATCCGCCCGATGAGCGAGTACATCGGACCGCGGGGCCTGACGATCAGCAAGTAACGGAGGCGCCGTTTCGCCGAGCGCCGCTGCCCTTCGGGGAGGCGGCGCTTCGGTTTTCCGGGTGCGCCGGCTTGATCCCGGCCTGATCCCGGCTGCTGCGGCGGACTGGTCGAGAGCGGACAGGGAGTGCGAGGCCGCTGTCCCACCTGGTGCACCAGGACCCGCCGCTGGCTTCATGTGACACATGAGCGACTGTGGTCATATGCTTGCATGGTAGTGGTTTGTCGGCGAAGTCCCGCCCTTGACCAAGGCTGGACCGCGATTTGCACAGGTTCGCTGTCGCCAGCGGCCTCTCGGTCCCCACGAGCGTGCCGCACCCCACCCCGAGGCGCCGAACCGGGCTCGCCTCGGACTTGCCGCCATCCGGTTCGCCTTCGAACGGGAGAGAATCATGAGCCTGAGTCCGGTCGTCCGCCGCTTGAAGTACGTTCTTGTTCTGTTGCCAGTCGTGGCCCTGGTCGCGATGGCTCAGGGCCCGCCACCGCTGGGCCCGCTGCCACCAATGCCAGTGCCGCCGGCCAATCCGATCACCGTGGCCAAGGCGAATCTGGGCAAGGTGCTGTTCTGGGACGAGCAACTGTCGTCCTCGCGTACGTCGGCGTGCGGCACGTGCCACCGCGCCGAGACAGGCGGCTCCGACCCGCGCGCCACGATCGGCGTGGCGAGCAGCACCAACGCCGGTCCGGACGGCACGCTCGGGACACCCGACGACATCACCGGATCGCCGGGAGTGCCGCAGGCGAATCCCGACGGCTCGTACGCCACGGCTCCCATCGCGGGCATCGCGCCGCAGGTCACCGGGCGCGGCTCGCCTTCGCACATCAACGCGGGTTTCGCGCCCAACACGTTCTGGGACGGCCGCGCCACGCAGGTGTTTCTGGATCCCATCACGGCTGATACGTTGATCCGCAACGGTGGCGCTCTCGAGAACCAGGTGCTGGGCCCCCCGCTGTCGAGTGTCGAGATGGGACACCTCGGTCGTGACTGGACAGCAGTGGTCGCGCGGTTGAATGCCGTGAAGCCACTGGCCCTCGCCGCGTTCATCCCCGCGGATCTGAAGAGCTGGCTGGCGAACCGTACGTACCCGCAGCTATTCAATGAAGCGTTCGGCACGCCCGCAGTGACGCCATCGCGCATCGCGTTCGCCATCGCCACCTATGAGCGCACGCTGCTGAGCAACCAGGCGCGCATCGACTCGGTCCTCGCCGGCACCGCCGTGCTCACGCCGCAGCAGCAGCAGGGGCAGACGTTGTTCGCCACGCTGGGCTGCGCGGGCTGTCACGCGGGCTCGCTGTTCTCGGACAATAACTTTCACTATGTGGGAGTGCGTCCCGCGGGCGAGGATCTGGGCCGCATGGCAGTGACCGGCAACATCGCCAACCAGGGTCAGATGAAGACGCCGAGCCTGCGCAATGTGGGATTGCGCAAGAACTACTTCCATGTTGGCAAGTTCGATCGGCTGGAGGACGTGGTCGCGTTCTACAACCGCGGCGGCGACTTCAACGCACCCAACAAGCCTCCGGTCATCCGTCCGCTCGGCCTGAATCCCATCCAACAAGCGGCCCTGGTGGCGTTCCTGCGTGAGGTGCTCACCGACCACCGGGTGCGCGACCAGCAGTTCCCGTTCGATCGCCCGTCGCTCTACAGCGAGGCCGAGATGGTGCCGCAGGTCACCGGCGGTGGCGCGCCGGGCAGTGGTGGGCTGATGCCGCAGGTGATCGCATTGGAGCCGCCGCTGCTGGGCAATCCCGCGTTCACGGTCGGCGTGCAGCGCGCGCTCGGCGGCAGCAGTGCGGTGCTGGTGATCGACGCGGCCGAGCCGCCGGCCGATCCGGTGATCCCCGCCAGCGGCTCGTTCGCCCGCATCGCTGTCACGCTGCAGGGTGGCGGTGCAGGCGCCGGCTTCGGCTCGGCCACGCTGGCCATTCCCAACGATCCGTTGCTCGTGGGCCAGACACTGCACGGTCGCTGGTACGTGGACGATGCTTCCGCCGTTGGCGGCGTGGCGTACTCGCAGGCGTTCAGCTTCCAGGTGTTCGGTGACCATGCCGACGGCCTGCTCGGCGTGCCGCCGGCGCCTTCGGGCCTGACGCGCGCGCTGGCGCTGTCGCCGGGCCGGCCGACGCCGTTCCGGTCCAACACGCTCATCTCCTACGAGCTCTACACCGCGGCCAACGTGCGGCTCACGGTGTACGACGCGCAGGGTCGCAGCGTGCGCCGGCTGATCGATGGCGCCACGCAGCTGGCGGGGCCTTACTCGCTGGTGTGGGACGGCCACGACGACGCCGGCCGGCCGGTCGCGGCGGGCGTGTACTTCTATCGGCTCGAGAACGGTAAGAACGCCGCCACCACGCGCACGGTCAAGCTCGACTGATCTCGGTCACAAGGTTGCAGGCGAAAGCGCGAGCCCCGGTGGGACTCGCGCTTTCGAGTTGTCCGGGATGTGCTTTGCGCGCGATCAGTGCAGCCGCACCGGTGGCAGGCTCGCGGCCTCGCGCACGAGCAGGGGCGTGTGCGTGACGACGAAGCGCTGGCCGGTCGCCAGCGTCAGCGTGTCGGCCTGCACCAGATGCGGCGCCATGGTGGCGAGCGGGCTCACCACCACCACCGGGCGAAGTGCCAGGTCGCACTGGCGCTGCCAGCGTTCGATCACTTGCAGCAGCCGAGGATAGCCCGACGGATGCAGCGTCACGTCGGTGCGCCGGTGCTCGACGCGCTGCAGGTACTGCAACGCCATGAACTCGCGCCACTCGCAGATGACCAGCGCGCTGTCCGGAAGGAGTTTCGCGGCCGACTCCACGAACCTTCGTGACTCGTCCTCGTGCACCATCGACGGGACGAGCGCTCGCTCGGTGCGGTCGTCTTCTTCCATGACCTGCGAGCGCAGTGGGCCGAACGGATGCCTGTGGCTCACCAGCCGCGCGGAGTGCGCGATGACGGAGTTGATCGACAACAGCACGACGATGGCCGCCGTGAGCAGGCCGGCACTGCGCCGCAATGTCGGAGAGACCAGCAGCTCGTGCACACCGTACGTGATGAAGACGGCGCACAACAGGTAGGCGGGGATCAGGAATACGGACAGGATCTTGTAGCCCGATGTCACCATGGAGAACACGACGCAGGCCATGAACATGCTCGCCATGAGCGGCAGGTGGGCGTGCGCGGACTTCCAGCGCCGGCGCACCCCCAGCCACGCGGCGATGATCGCGAGCGGGCCGATCTCGAACATGCCCAACAGGAAGAACGTGTCGGACGCGTTCTTGGCGAGCGCACGCATGTCGAACTTCACGGGGATCGGCGGCAGTTCGTTGCGCGCCAGGAACAGCCACTGGAAGCGGCCGCGTATGGTCAGGAACTCGGGGTTCACGGGTTCGACCGGCCACTGCGCCAGCTCGACCAGTTTCAGGTAGCTCAAGCCGTGGCCGGTCTGGTCGGCCCATACAAGGTACGCATAGGGCGACAGTCCGACCATGAACGCGATCAGCAGTGCCAGCTCGTCCGCGAACCAGCGCGCGCCTGTCCGCGGCACGTTCCACGCCAACACAAGTCCTGCGACCGCGACCCAGGGTGCGAACGCCATGTGACCGGCCAGTGTCAGCCCGAGCAGCACTCCAGCAATGAGGCGCATGCCGGCGCGGCTGTGCTCGAGTGTGAGCACCGTGCACCAGAGCGCGCCGACCGCCACGAACGTCGCGAGCGAGTACACCTCGGCGCGTTGCGCGGTGGCCCAGAACGTGAACGACAGCCCCCACACCGCGACACCTGCGAAAGCGGCCAACGCCCGCAATCTTCTACCCAGAAGAAACGCCATGAGCAGCGCCAGGGTGGCTGCGGCGAAGGACGCCGAGACGAGGTTCGCGCGCCACGCCAGGTCACCGGAGCCGAACGCTGTGAAGACGCGGCCCACCAGGGTGAACAGCGGATAGCCGGTGGGGTGGGCCACGCCGCCGATGGCGGCGAGGATCTGCATCTCGGCGGAATCGCCCCACAGGAGCCCCGGGGCCATGCCGGCGACGTATCCGGCCAGTGCCAGAGCGAACACGGCGGCGATCAGGGCGGCCCGGGCGAGCGGGGAAGCAGCACTGGGCTGGGGCGGCGAGGCCGCCGATACCGAGGGAGCGGTGGGCTTGGGCATGCCCAGCGTTATCGTCCATCGTGGGCCGCGGGGCAAGTCCGGACTGTGGACCCGGCTGTTGCCCCTGCTGCCAAAGCCGATGTACCGTCCTGTGCGCTCACGTCGTCCGTAACCCCATGCTCCACAACGATTCGCCAACTTCCCGGAGACCCATGCAGACCGTCATCCTGGCCGGCGGCCTCGGCACCCGGTTGTCGGAAGAGACCACGCTCCGCCCCAAGCCCATGGTCGAGATCGGCGACCGGCCGATCCTCCAGCACATCATGGAGATCTACGCCGACCAGGGGCAGCGCGAGTTCGTGGTCGCACTGGGCTATCTGGGCCACATGATCAAGAAGCACTTCATGGACTGGCGCTCGCTGGGTGGCGACCTCGGCATCGACTTCAGTACGGGTGACGTGCAGCGTGACGGCGAGGCGCCGCACGACTGGAAGGTGCAGCTGGTCGAGACGGGTGCGGAGACGCAGACCGGTGGGCGCATGAAACGCGCCGCCAAGTACCTGCGCAACGAACCGTTCATGCTCACCTACGGCGACGGCGTCAGCGACGTGGACGTGCGCGGCTTGATCGCATTCCACAAAAGCCACGGCAAGCTGGCGACGGTCACCGGTGTGCATCCGCCGGCACGCTTCGGCGAGATGAACGTCGTCGGCGATTCAGTCGAGCGCTTCGACGAGAAGCCACAGTTGAAGCAAGGCTGGATCAACGGCGGCTTCATGGTGTTCGAGCGCTCCGTGGTCGATCGCATCGCCGGGGACGCCACCGTGCTCGAGCGCGACGTGCTGGAGCCGCTCGCGGGCGAGGGACAGCTCATGGTGTGGAAGCACGACGGTTTCTGGCAGTGTATGGACACGTTGCGCGACGTGCGCACGCTCACGGCCATGTGGCAGAGCGGCAACGCGCCGTGGCGGAGGAAGTCATGAGCGCTGTCAGCGCATGGAAGGGCCGGCGTGTGCTGGTGACGGGCGCCACCGGGCTGGTAGGTGCGTGGCTGACGCGCGATCTGCTGGCCGAGGGCGCCGATGTCGTGGCGCTGGCACGCGACTGGGACCCGCAGAGCGAGCTGATCCGCTCGGGCGACGTGACGCGCTGCACGGTGGTGAACGGGGTCGTGGAAGACCTGTCCACCGTGACGCGGGCGCTCAACCACTACTCGTGCGACACGCTGTTCCATCTGGCGGCCCAGACGCAGGTCGGCGCGGCCTGGCGCGACCCGTTCGAGACCTACGAGTCCAACGTGCGCGGTACGTACACGGTGCTCGAGGCCTGCCGCCGGTTGGGCACGCAGGTGCAGCGCATCGTCGTCGCGTCGTCCGACAAGGCCTACGGCGACGCCGCCGAGTTGCCTTATACCGAGAACACGCGGCTGGACGCCAAGTACCCCTACGACACGTCGAAGTTATGCACCGACTTCATCACGCGCTCCTACGTCGTCACCTACGGCCTGCCCGCGACCATCGCGCGCTGCGGCAACATCTACGGCGGCGGCGACCTGAACTGGGACCGCATCGTGCCAGGCACGATCCGCTGGCTGCTCGCCAACGAGCGCCCGATCATCCGTAGCAACGGCAAGCTGACGCGCGATTACATTTACGTGAAGGAGGTCGTGGCGGCCTACAAGGCGCTCGCCGATCACGTACATCGCCCCGAGGTGAAGGGCGAGGCGTTCAACTTCTCGGCGGAGAAGCCGTTGAACGTGCTGGAGATCGTCGAGGCCGTGACTCGCGCGATGGGTTCGAAGCTGACGCCCGACGTGCGCAACACGGCGGTGGCGGAGATCAAGGACCAGTACCTGGACTCTTCTCGAGCCAAGTCCGTGCTGGGCTGGAAATCGTCGTGGACGCTGGCCACCGCGCTCGGCGAGACGGTGGACTGGTACAAGGCGTTTCTGGGGGGCAGGTGAGTCCGGTGTCCAAACCGCAGGCCATTCGTAAGCCCATCGACGGCGTGCTCGTGCAGCCGCTGCGCCGCATGGCTGACGAGCGCGGCAGCGTCATGCACATGCTGCGAGCCACCGACGCTCACTTCGAAGCGTTCGGAGAGATCTACTTCTCCACGGTGAATCCCGGCGTGGTGAAGGGCTGGCACATCCACGACCGCATGGTGCTGAACTATGCGGTGCCGCACGGCAGCATCAAGATGGTGCTGTACGACGACCGCGAAGGTTCGCCCACGCGCGGGCACCTGCAAGAGATCTTCGTGGGCGAGCAGAACTACGTGCTCGTGCGCGTGCCCGCTCGCGTCTGGAACGGCTTCAAGGGATTGGGCATGGGTCCCGCCGTGGTTGCCAACTGCGCCACGATCCCGCATGACCCCACCGAGATCCACCGCCTGGACCCGCACGTGAACGACATCCCGTACGACTGGTCGCGGCAGGACGGATGACGACTTCTGGGAAGAAGCGCGTCTCGATCGTGACGCCCGTGTTCAACGAGAGCGCCACCATCGACCGTTTCTTCGAGCAGGTGCTGGCCGCAGTCACACCGCTGGCCGACCGCTACGACTTCGAGCTGATCTACAGTGACAACGCCTCGACCGACGACACGCGTGCCAAGGTCGCGGCACTCCGCGCGCGCGACCCGCGCGTGCAGCTACTGGCGCTGTCGCGCAACTTCGGCTATCAGGCCTCGATGGTCGCCGGGATGAAGCAGGCCTCGGGCGACGCCATCGTGTTCATCGACGGCGATGGGGAGGACCCGCCCGCGCTGCTCGCACGCTTCCTGGACGAGTGGGAGCAGGGCCACGACGTGGTCTACGGCATCCGCGAACGCCGCCACGAACCGCCGCACATCTCGCTGGCGCGCAAGATCTTCTATCGCGTGAACAAGAGCATCGCCGACAGCGACATCCTCGTGGACGTGGCCGAGTTCGGACTCATCAGTGCCGAAGTGCGCGACGCCGTAGTGGTGGGCTTGAGCACGTTCCCGTTCATACGCGCCGAAGTCGCGCACTACGGCTTCCGCCGCATCGGCATCAAGTACGACCGCAACGCGAGACTGGGCGGCGTGAGCCACTTCAACACCTACGGCATGGCGCGCTTCGCGATCGCCGGGATCCTGACGAGCACGACCGTTCCTCTGCGCATGGCTTTGTACGGCCTGCCCACGCTGGTGCTCGCGAATGTGTTCCTGCTCTGGCTCGAGGCTACCGGCCGCTGGTGGCTGGGCTTCGAAGTGCTCGTCTCCGGCGACCTGCTGTACATCGCGACCGCGCTGGCGTTCGTGGCGCTCTATACTGGCCGCAACTACCGGAACGTGGTCGGGCGGCCCGTGGTGGTGGTGGACTTCCGC
>JANNWR010000442.1:0-1927 GCA_031408715.1 bacterium | reverse complement strand
GGTGGTATACGACCTCGCCGGTCGCGAAGTCTCGCGTCTCGCCGACGGCCGCTACGCCGCGGGCGAACATGTCATCGCGTTCGACGGTCAGGACGGCAACGGCCGCCTGCTGCCGAACGGCACGTACCTCTACCGCCTGCGTACCGCGAACGCGAACTTCGTGCGCAAGCTAGTGCTGGTGCGCTAGCCCAAGTCATCACGGACCGGCCGGTTCCCTGTCGGTCGTGACGAGCGAGGCCCCGCCCTTCACCGGGCGGGGCTTCGTGCGAGGGGCCTCAGAGCTCCTGCGAGAAGAGCTCGAGCGCGCCGAACGCCAACGCAACACCACCGCCGGGTCGCGCGGAGTCACTCACCCAGAAATCAGCCTCTGGCGCTCGCGCACGATGCGCTCCAGCAGCTCGATCTGACGCTGCTGCATCGCCACCAGGTCGGTCCCCTCCTTCTCGCGCAGCTCGTCGAAGCGCACATGCGGTGTCTGCAGCTGCATCTCGGAGCGCACGTTCACCGCGTAGTCGTTGCTCGTCATCAGACGATCTTTCTGCGCCTGCTGGTTCTGGCTCATCATGATGATCAGCGCCTGCTGCGCGGCGACACAAGACAGGCACAGGTTCAGGAAGATGAACGGGTAGGCGTCGAACGGCCGGTGCAACTCGGTGTTGAGGATCATCCAGATCGGCATGCCGAGCAGGAACAGTCCGATGAACGTCCAGCTGCCGCCGAAACGCGACACCGGATCGGCGATCCGGTCGCCGAAGGTCACCTGCTCTTCGAACGAGGCATTGGGATCACGGTGCCGGCCGCCAGCCAGTACACGGTCCAGGGCGGTGCGCTCGAGACGCCCCAGCTTCCCTATCACCGGCTCGACGTCCGCGAGCACCGCCGCACCGCCAAGACCTTTTCGACCTTGACGCGCCACGGGCTTCAGGCGTCGTGCGACCGCAAGCGCGAGGATCGAGCCCAGTAGCGAGACTCCAGCATGGCGCCAGATTCCCTGAGGCACGTGCCCCGCGAGCAGGTCGAACACCCAACCGCCGAAGAGCCCTCCCAAGAGCCCGAGGATCAGGTTCCCGGTCCAGCCTAGTCGCGGACTATTCATGAGCCGGTGGCCTGCGAAGGCCGGCTGCCCATGAATCACGGCGGAGCTGGCTTGGCCGGCTCCTCGTAGTGTTCTCAACACGACTGCGTCGCCGGCCAAGCCAGCTCCTTGTGCTTCACGGACATCCAGCCTTCTCGGCTCACCGTTCATGAAGAGTCCGGGCTAGTCGCATCCCAAGACGTCGCATCCCAACACGCGCCCGAAGGCATTACTTCGGGCGCGTTTTGCGTTGGGCTCGAGCTGCGCCGAAGCGCACGTGCTAAGCATTCGAAGTGGCACCCTCGAGCGCGACGATTGAGCTTCAAACGATGGGACTGGTGTTTTCGAAAACACTTGCTGGACCGTTCCTTCACACGAGCACACACAGCGTCGCCGGGAGACGACCGAAGTGGCACCATCGAGCGCATCGTTCCAGCGCGTTTTGTCGGGTCATTTCATCGCGCGAGGAATTCCCGGACATGGGCTTTGCAATGGTGCGGGAGTGAGATGAACTGATGCGCAAAGGATGATATGTGCGGGAAGTCCGAACCACGCGCCGCTCAGGGAGGCACCCTAGCCCGGACTATTCATGAGCCGGTGGCCTTCGAAGGCCGGCGGCGTGTGTGACCCGAGGGTAGCCGAGTCGCGCGATCAGGGTGCGCGAGAGAGCAGAAATACCGCGGCCGACGGCATCCCGACTCGCCGAGGTCCCGGGAGTGTACGCTCCTCTGTGTAAGTGGTCATGAAGTAGTTTCCTCGAACGGAGGGCTCTCATGGCCAAGGACGACGAGCTGGACCAGATGCTGGACCGGATGATCAAGGGCAAGACGCCGGAGCAGGTGCTGGGTCAAG
>JANNWR010000441.1:0-3815 GCA_031408715.1 bacterium | reverse complement strand
GCCCGCGAACACCCATAGGAAGCACGGCGCGAACGTCGCCCACAGCGCGACTGCCGCACCCGCGAGACCTTGCAGGAGTGCGTTGGCAGGTGCGGCGCGGAACGCGGACAGGTAGCCCACGAACTCAGTGACCAGGATGAGGGGTCCGGGCGTGGTCTCGGCGAGACCCAGCCCATCGAGCATCTGACGCGCGGTGAGCCAGCCGTGTTGCGCGACGACCTCCTGGCTCATGTAAGCCAGTACCGCGTAGGCACCGCCGAACGTCACCATCGCGAGCCGCGAGAAGAACCACGCCAGTTGCGACAGGATGTGGTCGCGCCCGGCCACCGCGGCGAGTGCGGCCAGCGGCAGCACCCAGACCGCGAGCCAGACCGCGACTGTACGGAGCGTGTTCGCGAGCGAAGCACCACGCACGGGCACGGCCCCCGTGGCCGCCGCCAGCGGCCAGCACGCGCCGACCAGTGCCGCCGCGAGCACGATGAGCGGGTAGGGCACGGCGAACGCGAACAGTGCTGCGAACGCCAGTGCGGCCATAATATATTGCCGCGTGTGCACGAGCGCGCGTTTGGAAATGCGCAATACCGCTTCGACCACCAGTACGAGCACCGCCGCTTGGACGCCGCGGAACGCCGCCTGCATGAACGGCGCGTGTCCGAACGCCGCGTAGATCATAGCCAGCAGCAACACGATCAGTGAACCCGGCAGCACGAACGCGAGGCCGGCGACCAGCCCGCCGCGTGTGCCGTGCAGCTTCCAGCCGGCATAGGTCGCCAACTGCATCGCCTCGGGCCCCGGTAGCAGCATGCAGAAGCCGAGCGCGTCCAGGAACTCCTGTTCCGTGAGCCAGCGCCGTTCGTCGACGAGCATGCGATGCATGAGCGCGATCTGCGCGGACGGTCCGCCGAACGAAAGCCAGCCGATGCGCCACCACACGCTCGTCGCCTCGGCGAACGACACCACCCGAACTGAAGGCGGTGTCGTTGCCGCGGCGTCACTCATGAGGCGGTCGACTTGCCTGGGGCCGGCCAGTTGTGGGTTTCGTCGCCGGCGTCCCGGCAGCGCCGGTAGAGCGCGTCGTAGAGCGGCATCACGGCATCGAGTTGCGCCAAGTCGTCCTTGTACATGCGCGAGAAGCCGACCGAAGCCGCCAGCAATCCCGCCGATTCCGGCGCCAGGTCCATGCGCGCCGTGTCGGCACCACGGATGATGTCCGCGAGCTGG
Source organism: bacterium (assembly GCA_031408715.1). Lineage (GTDB taxonomy): Bacteria > Eisenbacteria > RBG-16-71-46 > RBG-16-71-46 > RBG-16-71-46 > JAIOPA01. The sequence goes on along the minus strand of JANNWR010000441.1, from coordinate 2,594 downwards.
CGCAGCGCCGGGGATTCGAGCCCGAACTCGTCGAGCATGGTGTCGAACGTGCAACGTTCGCCGCGATGCGACCATGGAACGCCTTCGATATCGAATGGCGTGGCTTGAAAACGTTCGGCCACGCCCTCCACTTCGGAAACCGCGACGAACAGGAACACCGCGTCGCGATCGACGAAGCGCCGCAGCAGCCACGGACTGGCGATGCGATCGACCTTGGGACGCGCCCGCGTCACCCAGACCGTGCGTCCTTGTGAGTTTCGAGGCGGAATGCCGGCTGTGTTGACCAGCAGGGCACCGGACTTGGCCCACGCTTCGTGTCCGCCTTCGAGTGATTCCGCCGAAGCCGCGCCGGACTGACGCAGCCACGCGGCGACCCCTTGGCTCAGCTTGGCGCCATGATGACAGCTGGCCACGACGCGTTGGCCCGCGTACTCGTGCGCCCATGACTCGACCGTGCGGTAGTTCTTGCGGACCGCACCCGGGATGACTCGCGGGTCCTCGGCGTAGTGCTCGTCGTTGCGGACGTCGAGGATGACCGGGGCTTCGGGGGTGCCGATCAAGCGCGTGAGCTGGGCAACAGAGATCTCGGTGAGAGACGGCATACGTCCTCCTGTGGAAATGGGAACAGAGGACGCGATGTTTCGGCTGTCGCCTCACGAGGTACTCGCGCAGGACCCCTTGGACCGAACTATCGGGGGTTCGCCGGGGGCGCGTCAAGGGCCGTGTTCGGGTGGCGGCGTGTAAAGGCTGCTGTGACTCGCGCCTTGGCGCCGATACACGTAGGCTGCGCTCCATGCCCTCTCGTCACGTCATCGTCATCGGAGCCGGTGCCGCCGGACTCACCGCGGCATTGCGCGCCGCTCAGGCCGGTGCGCGCGTCACGCTGCTGAACGCGCACCCGCAGGTCGGGCTCAAGATCCTGATGAGCGGCGGCACGCGTTGTAACGTCACGCACGCCAAGGTGAGTGAGCGCGACTTCCATGGCGGTTCCTCTAATGTGGTGCGGCGCGTGCTGCGTTCGTTCACCGTGGAGCAGACTCTGAGCTGGTTCACCGACGAGCTCGGTGTGGCGTTGAAACTCGAGGACACCGGCAAGTACTTCCCCGAGAGCGACGACGCGCAGACCGTGCTCGATGCGCTGCTCAACGCGTGCGAGCAGGCCGGTGTGACGCTGATGAAGGGCGCGCGCGCCGTACGTCTTGAACAGGGGCGCGCAGGTGGTCCGACGATGTCGGCCGGTGGCGGAAGCGGCGCGCCGGGCCGTTGGCGCGTCGGCGTGCAGCCGGTGCAGGACAGCGCGGAGTTCGGTGCGGGCCACGCGCGTGCGGGCGAGACCGTGTTCCCGCTGCCGAGCGCGCAACCCGCGGAGTGGTACGAAACGGACGCCGTCGTGCTGGCGACCGGCGGGCTGAGCTTCCCGCGCACCGGCAGCGATGGCACGGGCTACGCGCTCGCGACCGCCCTCGGCCACACGCTCGAGTCCACCGTGCCCGCTCTGACGCCGCTCGTGGCGGTGGATCCGCTATGCCGATCGGCGCAGGGCGTGACGCTCAATGCCGAACTGGCGCTGTGGGTGGACGGTCGCGTGGCGCAACGCGTCAGCGGCTCGCTACTGTTCGCCCACTTCGGCATCACCGGACCCGCTGCGCTCGACTTGTCGCGCCACTTTCACGCCGCCGAAGGACACGCGAGACGAGTGACGATCTCGTTCGCCCCCGGCGAGACCATACCCGCGCTGGATCAGGCGTGGGTGGACTACGGCGAAGTGAACCCGCGCAAGGGCGTGCGCACGTGGCTCGGGATGCGCCTGCCGGAACGCATCGCCGACGTGCTCACGATCGAGAGCGGACTCGGGGGCGCGGCCATGAGCCAGGTGCCGCGCGAGCGCCGCACCAAGATGCTGCGCGCACTCACCGAGCGAGACCTCGGCGTGACCAGCACGCTCGGTTACGAGAAGGCCGAAGTCACCGCGGGCGGCGTGCCGCTGAACGAAGTGGATGCTTCGACGCTCGAGTCACGCGTGGCGCCGGGGCTGTGGTTGTGCGGTGAGGTGCTCGACGTGGAGGGACGGCTGGGGGGATTCAACTTCCAGTGGGCGTGGTCGAGCGGGACCGTGGCGGGGCGGGCCACCGCCGCGAAGTAATGTGCCGTACTGCATTGTTGCACATCATGTTACGTGAATGTTGGCGCGTGCGTTCGTTAGTCGTGTGAGATCGGTAAGATCCGCAGGGCCTCCAAATTGTGTCACTTTTGTGTCAGTCTTGGCGAATCGACCTGCTCAGGACGTCTTGGATCCGCTCTGGAACGCCGCCAGCTTGCGTACCGCGTCCGCGAGGTCGGTCTCGGGGACGAGGGACCTCTCGGTGGCTGCCCGCGTCTCCACTCCGCGTCTCCAGACTTGCGAAGAGCAGTGAATCTTGCTACCGCCGTACTACCGGGACGCGTTCTGCAGCGCTTGAATGCTTACGGCTACAATATCTCTGCCGCTTACGACGAACCGATATCCCCATTCGTGAACGCGCCGGACATCTTCCCCATATACGCGCTCAGCGGCCAATGCGACCGCAAGACGCTTTGCCAGCGTCCCTCTCAGG
>JANNWR010000440.1:0-45806 GCA_031408715.1 bacterium | reverse complement strand
CGGCTTGCGCCGCGGCGGCACGCGCATGCGCGGCGGCCTGTGCGGCGGCCTGCTGCTGGGCGTGCTGAGCTGCGTGCTGAGCGGCCTGTGCGGCCTGTGCGGTGGCGGCGCGCGCCTTGTCCTCGCGCGCACGCGCTGCTTCGTGCTCCTGCTGGCGGACGACTTCCTCGCGCGCCTGGGCCTTGGACTTACCGAGCTCCGAGCGCACCTGCACGACGATCTCCGCCGGAATGGTGCTCATGTGGTTCTTCACATCGACACCGAGCTTCTTCGCGATCCGCTGGATCACTTCGCTCGACATGCCAAGGTCCTTGGCGACTTCATAGATACGCAGCTTCTTGGCCGCGGGATCATTGGGCATGAGGCTCTCCTTCCGCGGCGTCAGACGGCGCATCTGCGTCGACTTCGAGGCCGTCACCGGACTCCATCTCAGGCGTGAACTCCAACTCGGCGGCCGCCTCGAGCGGAGGCTCGGGAGGATGCGCGGCGACGTACTCCTGTGCGGTGGCCAGCACCTTCTCGGCGGTCTTCTCGCCGAATCCCGGGATCTCGATCAGCTTCTCGAGCGGCAGTGCGAGCAGTTCCTGGAGCGTCTCGATGCCGGCGCTGATGAGCTTCTCGGTGGTCGCCTCGCCCAGTCCGAGGGCTTCGACCTCGACGCGGCTGGCGCGTGCCTGGTCGTGGCGCTTCTTCTCGTCTGTCTTCGACACGAGGTCGATCTTCCAGCCCGTGAGCCGGGCCGCAAGGCGCGCGTTCTGTCCGCCCTTGCCGATGGCGAGCGACAGCTGGTCGTCGGCCACCACCACGAGCATGCGCTTGTCTTCCTCGTTCACCTTCACGTCACCCACGCGCGCGGGCGCGAGTGCGCGCGACACGAACACGGCCGGGTCCGCGGACCACGGCACGATGTCGATGCGCTCACCACCGAGCTCGCGCACGATGCTCTGCACGCGGGAGCCCTTGAGTCCGACACACGAACCCACCGCATCCACACGAGGGTCGGTCGAGAACACCGAGATCTTGGAACGTGCGCCCGCTTCGCGGGCAACCGCCTTCACCTCGACGATGCCCTCGGAGATCTCCGGCACCTCGCTCTCGAACAGACGTCGCAGGAAATCCGGGTGCGTACGCGACATGATGACCTGCGGGCCCTTGGCGGAGCGGTCCACCGTCAGCACCACGGCGCGAACGTAGTCGTTCTGACGATGATAGCTGCGCGGGATCTGCTCGCGAGCCGGCAACAGCCCTTCCGAGAAGTCCAGCTTCACGATGACGTTGCCGCGGTCGACCTGCTGAACGACACCGCGCACCAGCGTGCCGACCTTGTCGGAGTATTCCTTGAACACCTTGTCGCGCTCTGCCTCGCGCACGCGCTGGATGAGCACCTGCTTCGCGGTCTGGATGGCGTTGCGGCCGAACTCGGCGATGCTGAGCGGGATGCGGACGACGTCACCGACCTGCACGTCGGGCTTGTGCGAGCGCGCCTTCTCGATGGTCCACTGGAACGCGGGATCCTCGACGTCCTCGACCACGCTGAAGCGCAGCGCGCATTCCAGCCCGCCGGTCTTGTCGTTGAATTGCACTTCGACATCCGCGGTGGCGCCATGCTTCTTGCGCACCGCGCTCGCCAGCCCCGCCTCGAGCGTCTCGACCAGCATCTGCCGGTCGACACTCTTCTCGCGCGTGATCTGGCTCAGCGCGTCCAGGATCTCGTTGTTCATCGTTCCCCTCCCCGCTGGGCCTTCCCGGACGTGCGCGCCTTGGGTTGGCGCAGCCCCGCCCACGGATCGACCACCAGGCGAGCCGTTCGAACCTCGGCCCACGCGAACCACTGCTCGTCGCCTTCATCGGTGCGAACCCCAGCACGACCGTCCACGGGCCCGAGCAGCACGCCTTCCCAGCGGCGCCGTCCATCCCGCGCGTCATGTGTCTGGAGATTGATCCTCTGTCCAGCGAAGCGTTCGACATGTTCCAGCGTCCGGATCGGACGCTCGAGCCCCGGCGAGCTCACTTCCAGCATGTAGGCGCCGGGGATGAGTTGGTTCATATCCATCGCATCCGCGAGTCGCCGGCTGAAGCGGGCACAGTCGTCCACGGACACGCCACCTGGCTTATCCAGGTAGACCCGGATCACCCGGTGGTGCCCGAGCGAAGCCTGCTCGATGTCGACCACTTCGTAGCCATGCTCATCCGCCAGTGGTTCGGCGAGCTGGCGAACTTCTTCCCGCACTTCCACTTTCACTCCCGCGCAGACAAAAAACGGAGTGGTCGCACCTGCCCCACTCCTGCCCCCCAAACTACAGGAACCCCCCACCATCAGCAAGCGCCGCCACCCCGCCCCACCTCCCACAGGACCGCGAAATCAAGCCCTCCGATGCGCGCCAGCACACTCCAACTCAACAACTTGCAGAGACATGAACATCCCCAGCCCCCACGCCCACCGCAGAACCAGCGATCGGCCGAAGGCCGGAGCGCGAACATCCCGCGCCCCCATGTTCTGGGGTGTGCCTCCGCTGTCCGCGCCCGGGTTCGACAGCGCCAAGGGGTCGGCATGCACGGTGCGGTCGTGGCCAGTCGCGCCCAGGTCCGCGGCCAGGGATGGCCGCGGGCCGTCCGGGCGCGTCAGGGAGGTCCGGCCAGGGACTGGCCGGGCCGAGCGTTGGCCATGACCGCACCGTGCGTGCCGACCCCGGTGACCCGCGAAAACTCGGCAGGGAGACGCACGACGCGAACGAACCCGAACTCACGACCGCGCCGTGCGTGCCGGCCCCGGTGACCCGCGAAGACTCACCAGGGAAACCCATGCCGAAGAGCGTCTGGCGACGACGCAGCTACTGCCTAGCCAGCGCACTCCGATAGATCAGCCACGCCCCGACACGCGCCACTTCCACCAGGCTCTCCGCGGACATCTGATCCGGCAGGTCTCGTGTCGTGTGCCACGCCGGATAGTCGAAGTCGATGATATCCACGGCCGGCAAGCCAGCGTCGAGCAGCGGCACATGGTCATCGATCAGTGTGTAACGCACCTCGGGATGGAAGTGCCGCGCACCCGTCGCCCGGGCCGCGTCGCGCACCAACTCGACCAGGTTCGTGGCACGGACGGCGCTGTTGCCCTCTTCCCAGATGCCCAGATCCTTGTCGCCGACCATGTCGAACAGGAACCCCGCCACCGGCCGCGACGCGTCCCCGAGTGGCGGCAACCGCCGGGCATAGCCACGGCTGCCGCGGCAGTACTCATCGGGCTCGGTGGGCCGGCCGATGTCCTCGCCGTCCAGGAACACCAGATCCACACCCACGGCAGGTGTTCGCCGATGCATGAGCTCAGCCATCTCGAGCAGTACGGCGACGCCCGAGCCGGCATCGTTCGCACCCGGGCAGGGCTTCGCCCGGTCGGCTTCGAGTGGTTCCTGGTCCGACCACGGCCGGGTGTCGAAGTGCGCGTACATCGCGATGCGCTGGCCCTTGGCGGGACCGAAACGTCCGATGACATTGACCAGAGGCCACACCTTGCCGGCCATGGTATCGGAGAACGCCTGCTGCTCGACGCGTCCACCGAGCCGGACGAGCTCCGCGGCGATCCATGTGCGCACGGCGGTGTTGCCGGGCGTGCCCGAGATGCGCGGCCCATGCGCAACCTGGGCATGCACGCGTTCCATCATGCGCAGGCCATCGGGTTGGGACTGTGGTTCGGTGCAGGCAGCGAGTGCCAACACCAGCCCGGAGAACGCTGCGAGCGCTCCCAGGCGCACGAGACGAGACGCGAAGGTCGGCATCAGAATCGGTACTGCCCGCGCAGTTCCATCCGGATGCTGCGGCGGATGATGCCGTTCGTCTCGCGGAAGTGGCTGAATCCCAGTGCGAGGTCCGCCGTGACGTTGGTGCTGAACCCCATGCTGCCCGTGGTGTTCACCGACAGGCGGGTTCGGTCGACGGGGTTGGCCAGGTTCGTCTCGTTCGGGACCTTGATGCCGCCCTTCTGGCGCTCGTAGGTGGTGGTCAGCTGCATGCTGACGTTCCGGTTCACGGTCGTGGTCTTGCCGAGCACCTTCATCTTCTGGCCCTGAGAGTAGGAACGCGACAGGCTGAAGTTGACGTTCGTGGTCCGGTCGGTCGCCGTCGAGGTACCCAGCAGGAACGACTCCCGCACGCTGGACCGGCGCTCGAACCGAAGGTCGGCATCGGTACCGTTCCGCAGCCGCCCACGCACCGAGACCAACGGCCGGAACTCGTCACTGCGCGACGTCCCCGTGCGCACCGAGCGGGAGTTCTGGTAGTCGACCGAGTAGCTGCGTGCGTAGGAAGTCCGCAGCTGCGGACTATCCAGGATGTGCGTGAGTCCGAGCAGGTTGGCCACGCGCCCATACTGCACCTCGAAGTCCGGGAATCGCCAGTCGCGATTACGCTGGACAACGCCGTTGTTGTTGTTCGTGCGATCGCCATAACTCGAGCGTGCCTGCAGCGAGCTGCCGAACGCCAGCGGAATGGTGGTGCGGGCATTCCCGCGTAAATCGAGACCGCTGCTCGAGGTGTTGCCAGCCTCCGCGAGCACCCGGCCGTCGTCGAAGCCCGGATTCTCGGCCAATCCGATCAGGTAAAGCGGACTCGCCGTGCCCTGGATGCGCGAGTAGCCCGACGTGCGCCCGATCCGGCCGTCCGTGCTGATCGCTCCCAGGCGGGCCAGCAGCGGGCGCCACGGAAGCAGCAGCCGGCGCGGGCGAGCGCGCGCGGTGCCGCCGGCGCCAGTGTCGGGTTTGACCGGGGCGCGAGCCGCAGCCATGCCCGTACCCGTCAGCCGGTCGAACGGCAGGTCCCAGGTCACCCCGAGCTCCTGGCCGTTGCTGATGCTGCGCGTGCCGATGTCGCGGGACTGCGTGTCGTTGTTCTGCGAGTAGTTCGACGACCAGTTGAACGACGGCCGGAACCATGGACTCGGGCTGAGCGCCAGGTGTGAGCTGAACGACTGCCGCCAGTTGATCACCCGGCCGAAGTTGATGAAGCCGACGTGGTCGAGCCGGACTCCGTCGAGCGCGAGATTGCGCCGGCCGTCGATGTGGTGGCTCAAGAGGTCGAACGGGCGTGTGTCCGCGCCGAAGTCGACATTGGCCGAGCGGCCGTTCTGACTGCTCGACGGCAGCAGGTCGCCGGAACCGAACGTGCGGGTGAAGGCGTTCGAGCGTGTGTTCGAGACGCCGTAGTTCCAGTAAGCGCGCTCCGGCAGCGGGTAGAAGCGCGTCTTCGTGAACGGCAGCGGGATCCGCAGGAGTTCGCGCGGCGTGATCTGGTAGGTCACACCCGCGGTCACGTTGCTGGTCTTGTTGAGCGCGGTCGGGGAGCGCGAGTCGCTGGTGGACCGGCTGATGTTCGCGGTCACGCCGCCGAGCGTGTAACGCAGGAACTTGTTCGAACGATCACTCCATTGACGCGAGTAGCTCGCCGTCATGTTCCGCGACACGGTCTTGGACTCGGAGGCACTGGCCAGGGCGCCAGTGCGCACGATGTCGTCTCCGGCCGTGAATCGGGGCTGCGACGAGGTCTCGTTCTGGGTGAAGCTCAGGGGCAGCAAGATGCCCGTGCCCTCGAAGAAGCGATGCGGCTCGAAGCGCGTGCTGACATTGAGCGAGCTATTGCGATTGCCGCTGCCGCGCGTCTCTCCGACCGAGAGGAAGTCGGCATCGCGCGAGTTCCACGCCACGTTGTAGTCCATCAGGTTCGCCCAGCGGCCGTTCATCAGGACACGGCTCGCCACGCCGACATCCTTGGCGACGTCGGTGGCGCGCATCTCGTTGAACCAGAGCTGGCCGGAGTACCGGTAGTCGCGCAAGGAATCCGTGTTGACCACGCCGAACGACACGCGCAGCAAGCGCGTGAAGCTCGGGCGCCCCTTCACCGTGAGCAGGTCCCCGTTGGCGAGCCGGGTGGTGTAGAGCACGGGGTCCCGCACGGGGAATGCGGGATCGAGTTTCACCGCGGACAGCTTCTCGATCTCCGCTGCGACCTGTTCCCATCCGCTTGTGTCGATCGCGACCGTCAACTTGGGGAAACGGCGGCGGATCTCGTAGTAGTTCGCACCCTTGTCGTCCGACGCGAAGCGCACGAAGTAGTACAAGGAGTCCTGAGCCGGATCGTAGCGGCCCAGATCGTTGCCCGCCGCATCGAGACGGCGGACGTCAAAGCCGGAAGCCCACCAGCGCAACACCCCGTAGCGGCTGTAGTTCTCGGGCAGCGAGAACGTCTTGAACGCCTCGACCGAGTTCCTGGGGTGCAGCCGCTCGAACTCGAGCGAGATCGATTGCTCGCGGCGCTTGAAGCCGGCGTTGCCGTCGCGCGTGTCGCCAGGATCGAACGGCAGCACGTACTCGGCATTGTCGACGGAGTTGACCGAGTTCAAGGTCAGGGTCGTCTTCTGGACATCGGCCTGAGTCGCGGTCAGCGGCTCCGACTGCCAGCGGCTGCCGACGATCTCCACGCCGCCCAGCATGAGCAGCGGGTACTCGATCGACGGAGTGGTGTTCGGCTGGACTTCGGCATCGCTCAGGTTCTCGATCCAGATCCGCACGTGCCGCGACAGCGTCAAGTCGGGGAACCCGAAACGCACGCGGGCCTCATCCGTGATCGGGATGCGGTAGCGCCGCCAGCCATTGTTGGCGTTCGTCACCACGTTGGTTGGCAACGCCTTGATGACCTCGTCCTGAAGGTAGGGAGAAGCGGGATCCCCCAGGTCGATCGTATACTCGAAATAGTCCTCGGCCGTGTCCAGCTTCTCGTCGAGATTCAGGTCCTCGGTGTTCGGCAGCGGATAGGCCCGATTGTTGCCCTCGGTCCCGTTGATGCCCTGCCAGCGCCGGGCATCGATCGGGGCGGTGTAGCTGTCGATCGGGTCGCCATAGTTGTCGCCCTCGGGGTCCGTCGCCGAGGCCGTCAACAGATCGGCCAAGGTCAGCCGGCCCGCATTCAGGGAGTCGCGTTCGCCCTGGTCCTTGAGATTGTCGATCCCGATGTCTTCCGTCTTGTCACCGATCACCGCGAGTTGGTTGTCGCGCGGCTTCTGGTCCTCGGTGTCGATGAATCCGTTCGGCCGCCGGTTCGGAGCGCGCATCTGATCCTCGCTCACACGCCCGAGATCGATGTGCAGCTTCACGCTCGAGGCGGGTGAGCCGTTGCCGCGGACCAGCCCGCTCACGGGGCTCAGGGGCCCATCGCGGCGGTCGGCCCAGTCGTTCACCCAGAGTTCGATGAACTGCGAACGCGACAGGTCGAGACCGGTGGGATCGAGCGTGTACATGAGGCCGGCCCAGAGCTTGTTCCCAGGCGCGGTGAAGCCCGCCGGCCGGCGAGGGATCGAGATACCCAGCGTCGTGCGCAAGTTCCCCCCGCCCTGGGCATCCACGAGCTTCGGGCGCAGATCGCGTTCCTTCATGTGCCACTCGTCCTGGATCTGGGTGCCGTTCGCGTTGAAGGGCTGGAACCAGCGGACCTCGGCATTCAAGGGGCGTGTTCCCACCGGCTCGGAGTCGGCGAATTCGAGCAGGCTCCTGACGTTCGTGGCCACTCCATTGACCGGCGTGCCGCGTGACGGCACGCTGGCCCAGCGCCAGCGATCGGGCGTCAGCGCCAGCGAAACGGCATCGCGGACTCCCTCCATGTCGTCGATGTACACCTCGTTCCGCGTGTTCGGGTTCGGGAACGACATGCCGGCTTCCGCCTGGATATTGAACTCCGACGGCGTCGTGGTCCGCACGCCCGGCAAGGCGTCGGCGAAGCGGGTCAGGAACGAGGGCTTGAAGCGCCAATCCGTGTTGAGGTCGGTGATCAGGGTGCGCGAAGGCTCCTCACCGAGACGCGGTCGCAGATCCTGCGCCCCTTTGCTCTCGTACAGGAATGCGCCACCCGCGCTGCGGTCGCGACCTTCGAGCCGGAAGGCACTGCCGATGAGCGTCTTGCTGGCCTGCGCGAACAACGGCGCGTAGGAGTAGTCGATCGAGAGCTGGTCCGAGGGCCCCAACTGGCGCTTCATGGTGATGCGGCCGAGGTCGTAGTCGATCGAATAATCGCGGTCGCGCTGCCAGCGCTCGCCATTCACCACCACGGCCTCGGAGCCATCGAGGATGTTGCCGCGGCCGAGCGTGATGTCGCTCCCGCCGGAACGGGCCGCGGCGAACTCCGCCACGAAGTAGAACTGCGCATCGTTCAGTAGCGGGTTGCGCAGTTCGTAGGCGTCCGGGTTCGGCTCCTGCAGCGAACCCGCAGTACCGTCGAGCCGCTTGCGCCGGCGGAGCTGGTTGTCGAGAAACTGGTCGAACGCCCTGGCCGCCGGGTTGGTGAGCCGAGGGGCGAATGGCCGGGGATCCGGCAGGAACAGCAGTCCATTGGCGTAATCGACCCAGCCACGCGTCTGCGAGTTGAAGCCGTAGCCATCGACTTCACCGTCCTGCCCCGCGCGCGGCTGCCCGGTCTGCTCATCCCAGTTGTCCAGGCCCAACAACTCGATCAGCGGCACTCCATCCACCGCGGTGACCGGAGGCTCCCCCTGGCCGCGTTGCAGAGTCAGCTTGAACGACTTCGGATCGAGGCCATAGCCGCCGAGGTTGTAGACGTTCTTGAGCTCCAACTCCCGGACCGGCCCGAACGCGGCACTGTCGTCATAGGCCGCGGCGCCCTGCTTCGCCACCTGTAGGTTGCGAGGCGCTCGCAACAACTTGAGGATCGTGCTGTCCGGCCGCCCCGGAGTCGTGAAGACGCGCCCGCCGATGCTGTCCGCGGACCCGAGCGTGTAGCCCGGAGCGATGACGCGCCGGCCGACGAAGCTGACCGCGAGCACTTGATCCGAGTTCACCTGGATCGGCTGCTTGAGCCGGATGACCTTGTAGATGGTGTCGTGGAACGCGTAGAAGTTATTGAGCACTTCGTACTGTCCGTCCGGGCCCGAGCGCAATCGGTTGAAACTGCCGCGCACCCCTGCGGCCTGTTGGAGCGGCGAAAGCCGTAGCGATTCGACGCTGTCCGGTTCGAGCACGGCCTTGGCGGAGAGCACACCCTCGGCGTTGTTGTTCGTGGCATTGGCGTCATCGAGGTAGAGCGTGATGTCCTGATCCTTGATGTCGTAGACCGTGCCGAAGTTCGGGTCATAAAGCAGGAAGTACTGACCCTTCACCCAGTCGAGGTCCGTGAACTTGTTCTGGCCGCGCGACGCACCGCCTGAATACACGGCGCGCTCGCTGCGGCCCTCCTGCTTGGAGGCCAGCGCAGTGAAGTCCAGCGCCGCGATTCGCGCGGCCAGCTTGATCCCGAACAACCCGTCGTTCTTGCCGCTGTACGACACGAACTGCGTGCCGGGCAGCGCCAGACTGGTATTGCCGAGGTCGAGCGCCTGGATGAAATCGTCCTCGTCGCCGCGGTAGTTGATGGCGATGCGGTTCGCGAGCGGAACCTGGTTCGCCGAGTTCTGCAGCAAGTTGACCTTGATGCGGTCGGAGAGTTGGCCCTCGAGCCGGATGTCGAGGTCCTGCTGCATGTCGAGGGAAGGGAACAGGCTCTGGCGCTGCCCGACCAGACCGAGCTTCTGGTTGGTCCAGTTGCTCGTGCCGGACAACCGGATGCTCTCGGAACCCGAGATGTTTAGCGACGGCGCGCCCGGCCCGAGGATGCTCTGGACGCGCTGGGGCAGTCGCACCGGCAGCGGTACGGAGATGCCCGTTCGCTGGATGGGCGTGTTCGCCCCCAGGTTGTTGAGGTCCCGGCGTGAGCGTTCCTGCCAGCGTTCCCGCAGGTTCTGCATGGAGTACTCGCGCGCGAAGTCCTCGAGCCGGCGGCGATATCCCACGCCGAGCGTCACCTCGCCCACCTCGGTCCGGCTGCGATAGGCCCCGGAATCGGGATCGACCGAGACCCTCACCTTGCGCGGGTCGTAGGCCGGCAGCAGCTTGATCGGACCATACGGGCGGCCGATGGGACGCAGGCCGAACGTCACGAACTGGCTGTCGAGCGCCACCCGCCATGCCGGCCGCCATGGCGGCGGGAGTGTGTCCGCGGCGACCGCGGCAGCCTTGGCCCTGGCATGCTCCTTGGTCGCGGGCATGGGCAAGCCCTTGAGCCCCGGAAGACCGGAGATCGCCGCAAGCAGAGCGATAGCGGGCAGGGTCACTGTGCCGATCATGGATTCCTGGGGCCGCGCATCCGGGGGGCGTGAAACAAGGGTGCGACGGTAACAGCCGTCCCAAGAGCGGTCAAAGCCACCGGGCCCGGCAAGATGCCGGGCAAGGCGATGCTCATGTAGTCTGGGTCACCGTGCGCATCCTCCCCTCATACATCCTGCGGCAGCATCTGGTTCCCTTCGTCCTCGGCTTCGGGGTCGTGACGTTCATCTTCGAGATGGACGTGCTGTTCGACTACCTCGACCTGGTGATCAATCGAGGGGTGCCGGTTCTGGCCGTGCTCCAGCTGTTCGCTCTGTCGCTCGGCTTCGTCATCGCGTTGTCCGTGCCTTGTGCGGTGCTCATCGCGACGCTCATGACCTTCGGCCGCCTGTCCCAGGACAACGAGATCACCGCGCTCCGTGCCAGCGGCGTGCACCTGTTCCGTGCCATGCTGCCACCGTTCGCTGCGGCCACACTTCTCGCCGTCGGGCTGACGCTGTTCAACAACTACATCTATCCGGACGCCAACCACGCGTTCGCCAGCCTGCTCGTCGATATCGGCCGCATGCGTCCCACCATCAAGCTCCAGGAGGGCGTGTTCATCACCGACTTCCCGGGGTACAACCTGCTCGTCAAGGCGGTGAACGGCCAGACCAACGAGATGCGCGGCGTCACGATCTACCAGCTCCACGCCGGCGGCCCCCCGACCACCATCACCGCGGACAAAGGGTACCTCACCTACACCCCGGACGGGCGCACCGCGGTACTCGAGCTCGAGAATGGCGAGATCCACGAGATCCCACCGGGCGAGGACGGGGCGAGCCGGTATCACCGGCTGCAGTTCCGCAAGCACACCATCAACATCCAGGGCGCAGGCGGTTTGCTCGAGCGCACGGTGCGCAGTGCGCGCGGGGACCGCGAGAAGAGCGTCACCCAGCTGCTCGCCGAGAAGGCCGAGGTGATGCAGGACTATCAGCGATCCCTCCAGACTCATCGCCGGCGCTTCAACACCATCGGCGTACCCGAGGAACTCGTGCCCGCCCTTGCGCCCGAGCAGGCGCCATGGCATGTGCAGTTCGGGCTGCTGTTCATGAAACTGGCGCACCGGCCCGATCCACTCCAGCAGATCGCCAAGGAATTCCCGATCCTCGAAACCGACATCAACCTGTGGGACATGGAGCGCCGCGCGCTGCTCCGTCGGGCCGCGGGACTTTCCGTCGAAGTCCACAAGAAGTTCGCTCTGCCGGTCGCATGTATCGTGTTCGTCCTCATCGGCGCTCCCATCGGCATGCGCGTGCGCCGTGCCGGGCCTGCGGTGGCGTTCGTCTCGATCGGCTTCTTCCTGTTCTACTATGTATGCCTGATCGGTGGCGAGGAACTGGCGAATCGCCTGCTGCTTCCGGCCTGGCTGTCGATGTGGCTGGCGAACCTGGTACTCGGCGTGATCGGCTTGGACCTGACCGCACGGGCCTGCGACATCCATCTGCCCTGGCATGGCAACCCCCGGCGCCGGCGGGCGGATTCCGTGGAAGGCACGCGATGAGGATCCTGGACCGCTACCTCCTGCGCGAGTTCATCGTCTACCTGGCACTGGGCCTGCTCGGCTTCATCGTCATCTTCATCGTCGTCGACCTGATCGAGAAGATGGACGTGTTCCTGGACCATCAGGCGCCATGGCCGCTGATCGCGCAGTACTTCGTGAACCTCGCGCCGGATGTGGTCGTGAAGATGCTCCCGGTCGCACTGCTGCTGGCCACGTTCCTGGCTCTCGGGCAGCTCAACAAGTTCGGCGAGCTCACCGCCATGCGCGCGGGCGGGTTGTCACTGGCGCGCATCCTGATGCCCGTGCTGCTGGTGGCGACAGGCTGTGTCGGCCTGTCGCTGGGCCTGGGCGAGTTCGTCGTCCCCGCGGCCACGCGTGCGAGAGAGACCATCCTGGAGGAGCGCATCCAGCATCTGGCGCGCGCCATTCCGAGCGAGCGAGCGGATGTCACCTACCTCGGTCGGGGCGGGCGGATCTGGGTCGTCGGTCTGTACCTGGTGCACGAGCACCGCATGCACGACATCTCGCTGCAGGAGTTCCGGAACGGCGAACTGATTCGCCGCATCGACGCGGCCGAGGCGACCTGGGACGGCAAGCGCTGGGTATTCGTGAGTGGCTACGTCCGGACGTTCAACCACGGCAAGGAGAACGCCGTGGGCTTCGGCAACATGTCGGTCAACGGCCTGGGCGAGCGCCCCGAGGACTTCGCCAAGGAAGGGCACAAGCCGGACGAGATGAATTGGTTCGAGCTGCGCAGCTACATCGAGCGGCTGCGCGCCAGCGGGGCGCGCGTCGAGAACTACCTCGTCGACCTGCACCTGAAGCTGGCGTTCCCGCTCATCTGCCTGATCGTCGTACTCATCGGCGGTGCGCTCGCGACCCGGCTGCGGATGCAGGGTGCGGCGCTCGGGTTCGGGCTGTCGGTCGCGATCTCGTTCCTGTACTACGGCATCATGCGCGCCGGGCAGGCGCTCGGGCACAACGGAGCACTACCGCCGTATGTGGCCGCGTGGAGCGCCGACGTACTGTTCGGGATGATCGCGATCATCATGTTCGCGCAGGCTCAGCGGCGCTGAGCGCCTCCGGTGAGCGCGTGCTCACCAGCTCGTCGCTTCACCCACGTGGTCGAGTCTCGCCGCGAACTCGACGTCCGCCGCGAACGATTCGCCCAGGCTCGTGAGCCAGCGGCCGTGGTCGGCGTGCTGCACGGCGTCGCGCGCTTCCACCGCCCTCGTGACCGCGAGCGTGGCACACATCCGCGCTGCATCGTCTGCGAGCGTGGCGCCGTGTGCACGCAGCCGCCATGCCAGCGTGCCGGCGCAGGTGGCGTCCTCGAGCGCGAAGCGGCCGAGCTTGCCGGCACACACCAGCCAGACGTCTGCTTCGCCCGCGAGCCCGTCCGTGATCGCGGTCAGGTTCGCGAAGCTCCCGAGCAACCGGCGACGACAGCGGCTCGCCGCCAGCATCGCGCGGCTGCCGTTCGTGCTCGCAAACGCGAGCGTGGCGCCGCACACGCGCTCGCGCGTGTACTCGTCGGGCGAGTTGCCGAGGTCGAAACCGGGGACGATGCGCCCGTCGCGCTCGCCGCACGCCAGCGTGCCCGGATGGGCGTCGCGGTAGGCGATGGCCTGAGCGGTGTGCGCGAACGGCACGATGCGCGCAGCGGCGTTCGCTCGCGCCACGGCGAGCGTGGTGGTGGCACGCAGCACGTCGATGGCGACCGCACAGCAGTCCGGCGGAAGCGAGCCCGGCGCGGGTGGCACCAGCGCCACGCGCACACGGGCGTGACTCACTTCGTCGCCGGCGCGGCGCGGTCCTTGAGCAACTCCTCCACGAAGCGAGTGCTCAGGTCACCCGAGCGGAACTTCTCACTCGCGAGTGCCAGGCGATGGAACGGGATGGTCGTCTTCACCCCCTCGACGATGGTCTCCTCGAGCGCGATCTCCATGCGCTTGATGGCCTCCGCGCGGTCTTTTCCATACGCGATGAGCTTGCCGATCATCGAGTCGTAGTAGGGCGGGATGACGTAGCCGGCATAGACGTGGCTGTCGACGCGCAGGCCCGGGCCTCCCGGCTTGTACCAGTACGTCACCTTGCCCGGACTCGGCCGGAAGCCGTGCTCGAAGTCCTCGGCGTTGATGCGGCACTCGATGGCATGGCCGCGCCACTTCACGTCGGCCTGCTTGAACGTCATCGGCTCGCCCGCGGCCACGAGGATCTGCTCCTTCACGAGGTCGATGCCGGTGACCTCCTCCGTGACCGGATGCTCGACCTGGATGCGCGTGTTCATCTCCATGAAGTAGAACGAGCCGTCCTCGTCGTAGAGGAACTCCATGGTGCCGGCGTTGCGGTAGCCGATCGTGGCCGCACCGCGCGCGGCCAGTTCGCCCATCTGGATGCGCTGCGCCGGGGTGAGCACCGAACTCGGGGCTTCCTCGATGAGCTTCTGGTGGTTGCGCTGCACCGAGCACTCGCGCTCGCCCAGATGCACCACATTGCCGTGGCCGTCGCCGAACAGCTGGATCTCGATGTGGCGCGGCTTGGTGATGTACTTCTCGAGGTAGACGGCACTGTTGTTGAACGCCGCGCCTGCCTCGGCCTGCGCGATGCCGAAGCCCTGGCGCAGCATCTTCTCGTCGTAGGCGATGCGCATCCCACGGCCGCCGCCGCCCGCCGAAGCCTTGACGATGACCGGGAAGCCGATCTCGCGCGCGATCGAGATGGCTTCCTCGATGTCGGTGATGATGCCGTCACTGCCCGGCACCATGGGCAGGCCCGCGGCCCTCATGGTGCGCTTGGCCTCGGCCTTGTCCCCCATGCGGCGGATCATCTCGGGCGTCGGACCGATGAACGTGAAGCCGCAGGATTCGCACACCTCCACGAAGTGCGCGTTCTCGGACAGGAACCCGTAGCCGGGATGGATGGCGTCGGCGCCCGTGACTTCGGCGGCCGAGATCAGGCGCGCGATGTAGTTGTACGATTGCGCCGGAGCGGGCGGGCCGATGCACACGGACTCGTCCGCGAGCCGGACGTGCAGGCTGTCGCGATCCGCCTCGCTGAACACCGCGACGGTGGCGATGTCGAGTTCGCGACAGGCACGGATGACCCGCAGCGCGATCTCGCCGCGGTTGGCGATCAGGACTTTCTTGAACATGGTGTCGCGGCCTCTTCCAGTAGGGCGTCCGGGCGCACAGGCGCCGCGAAGACGCAGGGGCTATTCGCGGGACATCCAGTCGGGCCGGGCCGGGTTGCCGGCCGACGAGCCACCCGCGGCCGGATTCGCGCCCGCGGCGGGTGACGTGGCATCGCCGTCGCGATCGCCCGATTCAACCGGCTGCCAGGTGCGGTCCGAAGTCGCGGCGATACCCTTCAGCTTGAGCCCCAGCTCGTTCGGGTTATTGCAGTTCCGCAGCGCTTCTTCCTCGGAGATGAGTCCCTCGCGCAGCAGCGCGAGCACGGACTGGTCGAACGTCTGCATGCCGTACTGCGTCACACCCTCGCCGATCAACTGGTGCAGCAATGACACCTTCTCGGGGTCGAGGATGTACTCGCGGACGGTGGGCGTGCTGATCATGATCTCGACCGCGGGGATGCGGCCGGCGCCATCGCGGCGCGGGATCAGGCGCTGCGAGACGACCGCGCGCAGGTTCGCCGCCAGCGCCATGCGGATCTCGGCGTGCTGGTGCGGCGGATAGAACGAGATGATGCGCTGGATGCTCTGCACGACGTCCGTCGTGTGCAGCGTGCTCATGACCACGTGACCGGTGTCCGCGGCCATGAGCGCGGTCGACATGGTCTCGAGATTTCGCACCTCACCGACCAGGATGATGTCGGGATCCTGGCGCAGCACATAGCGCAGCCCATCCTGGAACGACGCGGTGTCGAGCCCGACCTCGCGCTGATGGATGAACGACAACCGGTCGCGATGCAGGAACTCGATCGGGTCCTCGACCGTGATGACGTTGCGTGTGGTCGTGCGATTGATCGTGTCGATCATGGCCGCGAGCGTGGTCGACTTGCCCGAGCCGGTGCGGCCGGTGACCAGGACGAGCCCGCGCGGCGAGAACGCCAGGTCACGGATCGCGGGGGGCAGCCCGAGGTCCTCGAGCGTCGGCACCTCGACCGGGACATGGCGCAATGCGATCGCGGGCGTGCCACGCTGCATGAAGATGTTGGCTCGAAAGCGCGCCAGACCCGAGACACCGAACGCGAAGTCGATCTCGTGATGCGTCGTGAAGTGCGCGCGCTGCTCCTCGTTGAGCATCTGCTGGTAGACGTCGCGCAACTCCTGCGACGTGGGCGCGGGCTCGTCGAGCGTGTACAGCACGCCATCGACGCGCACGACCGGCGGCGTGCCGGCCTTCAGGTGCAGGTCGCTCGCACGCGCGGCGATCATCTTCTCCAGCACGCTGCGGATGTTCATGTCGCCCTCGAGTGCCGGGGCCACCGGGGCACGGGCTGCGTGCCGGGGGTCCCCTCCGACTTCCGTGTCAGACGGGCTCGACCAGGAACAGCTTCTGCCCGAACTCCACCGCCTGTGAGTTGTCGACCAGGATCTGGACGACGCGGCCTTTCACTTCGGCCTCGATCTCGTTCATGAGCTTCATGGCCTCGATGATGCAGACCGTCTGGCCGATCTCGATGATGTCACCGACTTCGACGAATGGGTCGGCGTCCGGTGCCGGGGAACGGTAGAACGTGCCCACCATCGGCGAGGTGACGGCCTTCTGGGTGCTGACGGGTTCCGCCACGGGAGCGATGGCGACCGCAGGCGCTGCTGCCGGAGCCGGCGCGGGCCGACCTGCGGCTGCTGGAGCTTCGACCCAGGTCCCACCGCCCAAGGAGTTGGCGGAGATCCGGACCGAACGACCATTCGAGTTGAGCTCGAGCTCGCCGATGCCGGTGTCCTGCACCAGGTCGATCAGGTGACGCAGGTCGTTGAGTTCGAAGCCGGCCACCGACGACGCGGGGGCGGACTTGCCGGGCATCGCGGTTTTCACGGCCGGTGCGGCGGCCCTACCCCGCTTGGCGAGCTTACCCTTGGCGGACTTCTTCGCGTCAGCCACGGGCAGCCAGCCGGGTCACGAGGGCGCGCAGCGCCAGCAGGTAACTTTCGACGCCGAAGCCCGCGATCGTACCGATGGACACACCGGCGACCAGCGAAGCATGGCGAAAAGATTCGCGTGCATGCGGATTGGACACATGGACCTCGACCGTCGGGAGGCCGGCGCCCGCGATGGCGTCGCGTACCGCGACGCTCGTGTGCGTCAGGCCGCCCGGGTTGAACACCACCCCGTGACAGCGGCCGCGGGCCTGGTACAACGCATCGATGAGCACACCCTCATGGGCACTCTGGAGCGTCTCGATCGTGCATCCGAGTTCCGCTGCCAAGGCACCCAAGCGGGTGTTCACATCGTCCAGCGTCACGCGACCGTAGATCTCTGGCTCCCGGGTGCCGAGCGCCTGGAGGTTGGGACCGTGCAAGATGAGGATGTGGAGCATCGGACCCCGCCTTCAATCACGCCAAGCACGCTTCGTACGCGCGCCGGCCAAGACCAGCGCGGCACGCACGAGCCGCGATTCCACAGCGCGCGGCACGCTAGCATCGCCTATCCGGGGCGTCAATACCCAGCGGACCTGACGGAGCGTGCGCTTCTTGTCGTTCTGCATCGCCGCAAGCAGTTCTGCCAATGGCAGTCTCGGCATCGTGACCGGCAGCCCGACGTGGTCCAGGGCGGCCTCGAGCCGGATGTGGGACTCGGGTGCCAGCCCGTCGAGCCGCACCGACAGCCCAGCCGCCGCGCGCATGCCGATGGCGACCGCCTCGCCATGCAGCAGCTGGCGGTAGCCCAGCACGCTCTCGATGGCGTGCCCGAGCGTATGCCCGAAGTTGAGCGCCGTACGCGGGCCGAGCGCGCGTTCACGCTCGTCGGCCTGCACGACGCGCGCCTTCGCCGCGATCGAGCGCGTCACCGCGCCTGCCAGCGTGTCGGGTTCGCCATCCGCGAGCTCGTCGAGCCGGGCTTCGAGCCAGCGCCACAGTGCGGCGTCCACCACGAAGCCCGTCTTGAGCACCTCGGCAAGGCCGTTACGGCGATGGCGAGCAGACAGCGTGTTCAGCGTGTCGGGATCGACCAGCACTCCGGCGGGCTGATGGAACGCCCCGACCAGGTTCTTGCCCGCGACCAGGTCGATGGCGGTCTTGCCACCGACGCTGGCATCGACCTGAGCCAGCACCGTGGTCGGCACTCCGATCCATGGCACCCCGCGCAACCAGGTCGCCGCGGCGAATCCGGCCAGGTCGCCGACCACGCCGCCGCCGAGCGCGACCACGGCTCCATCACGACCCAAGCCTGCCGCTGCGAAAGCATCCCAGACGCGTTCCAGCACCCGCGCGCGCTTGGCACCCTCACCCGCCGGCACGGCCACACGATCGACAGCGATCCCCGCAGCGCGCAAGGAGCGCTCGGCGGCGGCCGCATACAGTCCGCCCACCCGCCGGTCGGTCACGAGCACGACGTGGCGCGCGGACGTGAGCGCGCGCGTGAATCGGCCGAGGCGTGCGAGCGCGCCACGCTCAAGCACCACACGCGAACGCACGGCTCGTCCGGGGAACTTCATCAGCAGGTCGCGGCCCAGTCTCGCGGCATTCACACCGCCAGCATACACGAGCCGCCGACCGCGGGGTCCATGCGTGCGCGGCAGCGCGTTCAGTGCGCGGTGGAATCCACGCTGTCGCGGGGTCCACGCAACCGGCGAGCCGTGCCCGCCGCTCGCGGGTCGAATCCCGCGGTGCTGCCCGAGGGTCCGGCGCCGCCGGACAACGACGTCCCGGTCTCGACGCGCATCCAGGAGGGGATCGCGCTCGGCGCTTCATCGAGCCGCGCGCGGCCCTCATGACGGATCTCGTCGCGAACCCACACCACCACGACCTCGACGCCCGGCCCTGCCGCGGCGACCCAGCGCGCGAGTTGCTCGGAGTACTCGACCTTGCGGCCGTTGAACGCCACGACCAGGTCCCCCTTCTTGAGCCCGGCGCGGGCGGCGGCACCGGCGGGACTGATCGCCTCGACGATCGCCCCGATCGGGACGCGTTCGTTGAGGTCCTCGATGCCGTTCACGAACGCACCGCGGGTGGAGGCGCCGAACATGCCGTGACGCACACGGCCATGCTTGGCGAGCCCGTCCAGGAACGGCACGATGTCCTCGACCGGGATGGCGAAACTGGTGCCTCCGGGCCGGCGCTCGGCGCGCTCGCGCTTGCCGGGAGCCTCGGGCGAGCCGAGCTCCCCCTGCACCAGGCCGAGCAACTCGCCGCGCGAGTTGAGCGCCGCACCGCCGCTGTTGCCGGGATAGACCTCGTTCGTGAGCTGCAGCAGGCTCTGAGCCGGGTCCGGGAAGCGCATCGCGATCGTCCCCACCGACTGCGTGGGCGAGCCGCCATACGAGTTACCGAGCGCGATCACCCAATCGCCGCTGCCAGCGGTGCGAGCGGCGAGCGGCAGGCTCGCCAGTTCCAGCCCATCGGGCTTGAGCAGCGCGAGGTTTCGCACCGGATCCATGCCGACGACGCGCGCTTCGACCTGCAGATGGTTGTCGGTGATCACGAACACGCGTTCCGCGCCGACCACGACGCTCGCGGTCGTGAGCACACCGTTCGCGGAGACCGCGACACCCGAACCGACGCGGTTGTGCGTACTGCGCGGCTGCCCCGGAGTGTTCACGGTGCGCTGCGCGATGATGGTGACGACGCACGGCCGGGCGCGCTTCGCGATGCGGTCGACATCGGCCTCGATCGCCGACAGGGTCGATTGGGCCCGCACGGCCCGCACCCCGGTGACCAGCAACGGGCCGCACAGAGCGACTGCGAGCAGCCCGCGGACCACGGGGCCGGACGCGCGGACGCCCCGTGAGTGCACCACGGGGCGTGGCGTGCGGTTGCGGTTGCGATCAAACCGGGCATCCGCGTGCGAATCGGGAGGGAACATTCGACCCCTTAGAACGAGATCACCGTCTGCTCGCCCTGGACACCGGCGGGCAGGTGCGACACCGACTGGGCGCGGCCGCGATGGAGCATGACCGGATCAAGGATGAACTCGACATCCTCCGCGTGATCGAACAACGAATCGGCGAGCGTGCTCGTGGCCACCGCGCGCGCGGCCGACGCCAGCGGCTGCGACGTCACGGATCGCACGATACGCGGCTCGGCGACCGGCTTGGTGCCGAAGGCCAATCGGCCCGGAGCACCATCATGTCCGCCGACGAGCGGCATCAAAGTGGTGACCACCAGCACGGCAGCGGCAGCCGCAGCGGTGATCGGGACCCACAGCGGACGCGGCAGCGCGACGACGACGCGATCGGGCACCGCTGCAGCGCGACGGGCCGCCACGAGCGCGCGCTCGGGCAGGTCACTGGCGGGGTTGGTGCGGGACAGCGAACCCACAGCCTCGAGCGTGCGGGCGAACTGTTCGTACTGCAGACGGCAGCCGGAACAACCGGTGAAGTGCGACTCGAGCCACTCACGCTCGGCCTGTGTCACCTCATCATCCCAGTAGGCCCCGAACAACCGCCGACCCTGGTCACATCGATTCATGGAGCATCCTGCTTTCGAAGTAGCGGTTGGAGCTTGCGCTGCAGCATGCTGCGGGCCCGGTTGATGCGTGATCGGACCGTCCCGCCCGGCAAGCCGAGCACTTCGGCGATCTCCTCGTATGCGAGTCCTTCGATGTCACGGAGTACCAGCGCCAATCGGTACTTCTCGGGGATGCTGGCGATGGCGCGCCCGACTTCCCCTTGCAACTGTTCGCGTTCCATACCCGCCTCGCGACCCTCGGTGGGGTCTGCGAGCTGCGGCAAGCTGTCCGACAGCACCTCGGTGAGCGCGTCGAGCGAGAACCAGTTCCTGCGCCTCACCCGGCGCCGGATCTCGTTCTTCGCGAGATTCGCGGCGATGGTGAACACCCAGGTCGAGAACTTGGCCCCCCGCCGGTAGTTTCGCCGGTGGACGAAGACACGCACGAAAACTTCCTGCGCGAGATCGTCGGTGTTCTCGCGATCGTTCAGCACTCGACTGATGAGGTTGCCCACTCGCCCCTGGAACCGGCGTACGAGTTCGGTGAATGCTCGTTCGTCATCCTCCGCGACCCGGCCCATGAGGTCCTCGTCGGACAGGCTCACGATGTGGGGTGGCAGAGGGTCTCGATCTGGGGCCAAGCGGGACCTCACTTACCGGTTATTACCCCCGGCCCGGCCCTCGGGTTCCAAGAACGTCAAGGGCGCGTGTGGCCGGGAAGGACCGGTGACGGGAGAACGAGTCATCCAATGCGGGACAAGGACTTACGGGCCTGACCAGCGTCCTGGACCCGGCGAATCCGGCGGGACCACTGCGATCCGATGATTGTGAGTGCCCGCGAGTGAAGCGGCAAGACAAAGAGTCGTGAGGCGTTCAGGTCCACCCGGTCGAGCGTGCTGCGTCGTGCGGGCTGAGCGTCAGGCGGCGTGGGGTCGCACCGCGCCCGATCGCTGCCGGCGGCCTACCGGAGCGCGCGCAGCTTGTCGGAGACGCGGCGCACGTTATCGCCATTCGCAGCCTGCCCGAGCTTGTACTGCTGACGGGCGAGGTCGGGCAACTGGAGGGCGCGGTAAACGTCACCGAGGTGCTCGCGCACCACCGGGTCACCGTTCGTGAGCTGAACAGCGCGCTCGAGCTGAACGCGCGCTTCGGCGTGGTGGCCCTGACGGAACAGCACCCAGCCGAAGGAATCCACGAATGCGCCGTTGTCGGGATCGCGAGCGATGGCACGCTCGATCAGCGTGCGTGCCTCGCCCAACTCACGTTGGTGGTCCGCCAGCACATAGCCCAGATAGTTGAGCGCCTGCGGCCAGTCCGGAGCCAGCTTGAGCGCGTCACGACCTGCCGCCACTGCACCATCGATGTCGCCGGCGCGTTCCCGGCAGCCGCCCAGGTCGAGCAGGATCCCGGGTTCATCCGGCATGCGCTCGCGCAGGACCAGCCACTCGCGTTCGGCTTCGGCGTAGCGCGACGCGTCCTGCAGCGTGCGCGCGAGCAGCCGCCGGGGTTCGGTCGAATCGGGCGCCATCGCCACGGCGCGGCGTGCCCGTGCCACCGCCGAGTCGGGTTGTCCCGCCGCCGACCACGCGCGCACCGCGAGCATCGGACCCGCGAGGTTGTCGGCATGCTTCGCAGCCCAGGCATCGGCCAGACGCGCGCCTTCGCGGCCGCGGCCGTTGCGCGACAGGACGACCACGACGCGCGCGGTGTTCTCGGGATCGGCCGGTGCCAGTTCGCGAAGTCGAGCCAGCACTTTGTCGGCCTCGGCGGTGCGTTTGGCTTTCAGGGCAAGGTCGGCCAGCACCTGGAGCGATTCGCCGTCGTTCGGATCGGCCTCCGCCACGAGCCGGGCCTCGGCGTAAGCCTCGGCGATGTGATCGGTGCGAGAATACAGGGCGATGAGCCGGCGGCGCGTGCCGACATCGTCGGCGTGCACCTCGAGGTGATGCTGGTAGAGTTCGATCGCGGCGGGCAGGTCGCCGAGGTTCTCCTTCACCCACGCCTGCAGGAACAGCAGTCCGGGGCGCGTCGGGTTCAGGTCCATCGCGCGCGCCAACGAGGCGTCCGCGTCGCGGAAGTTACCGCGGCGTGCTTCGGTCGCGGCGATCTGGAACCACGCCTCGCCATCGTCATCGTCGACCCACACCAACCGGCGCCAGGCGCGTTCGGCCACGTCCATCCGCTTCAAGGTCTCCGCGACGCGCGCCGTGGTGCGCAGTACTTCCGCCTGCGTCGAATCGAGTTCGCACGCACGCTCCAGCGGCTCGAGCGCGTCGCGCACCCGTCCGGTGCTGAAGCGCGCCGCACCCTGCAGCCACAACGCGCGCCAGTCGTCGGGATCTCGCGCCAGGGCGCGCTCGGCGAACTCCAGTGAACGTCCGGGGTCACCGAGATGCGCGCACAACTGGCTGATGCGTACGAGCAGATCGACCGAACGCGGATCCAGACTGAGCGCCCGGTAGTACTCCCCGAGTGCTTCGGTCAGCTTGCCACCCTGTTCGAGCAGACGCGCGGCGAGATAGCGCGACAGCGCCTCTTCATTCGCATAGCGGCCAGAGGACGTATCCGACGCCACGGCTGCGGGCGAGGGGACGGCGGGTGTCGGCGCAGCGGCTCGGGCGGCCGAGGCTGCGCTCGCAGCACCGGCGGCCAGGGCGAGTGTGAACGACAGGAGGATGGGCCACATGAGTGCCCTAGAATAACACGCCGCGCCGTGGACGCGTGGCGTCCAGCGGCGCGGCGGTTCAGCGATATCCGGCGATCGCCCGTTCGAGCACGACCACTGCGGCCTCATCGATCAGCGGCGCCGGCGACGGCCTGGCTCGACCGAGCGGCGGCGCCCGAAGTTGTCGAGCGCACGTTCCATCTCCTCGATACGCGCATCCCGTTCGGCCTCGCTCTCCACCGCATCGTCCGGCTCCGCGGGTGGCACGTCGACCACTGGCGGCAACGCATCCTCCTCGGACTCGAACACCTCGGCGCGACGGGCGACGGTCGCTTCATCCGGCAGCGGTCCAGGCGCTGCCACCGGCTTGGCGGCCGGTGGCGCGACAGGTCCTGAAGCGGGGCCGCGACGCTTGCCGCGACCATAACTGACCGGCGCCGGTGAGCTCGGCGGGACAACGGCAGTGGGACGCCGGGGGACCGGCGCGATCTCCGCCTCCGCTGGCTCGGGATCGGGACGTCCCACGGACGCGCCCGGGCTGAACGCATCCGTACTGAGCGGCTCGAGTTCGAGCGGCTCGGAGACGGAGCCACGTGCACGCGAACGGACGTCCGAGTCGGACGGCGGCCGGAGATCGTCGTCGTCCGCCATCGTGGGCACCGCTCGCACATCGTCACGCTCGTCGTCATCCTCGTCGTCATCCTCGCCGGCCTTCGGCAAGTGACGGACGGGCTCCAGCCGAGGTGTGAAGCGTTCTTCTTCCCGGCGCGACGGCTCGCGATCGGTGTCTTCGTCGCGTCCTGCATCCCCACCATCGCCCTCCGAGACCGGCCGCAGGCTCTCGGTGTCGCGCTCGCCAGCGTGGCGACTGCGTCCCCCGCGCCGGCTGCGACGGCGACGACGGCCGCCCGGCGAATCATCACTGGCCTCGTCGTCCTCGTCGTCGCGTGCCGCCGGCTCCGGGCGTGCCACCGGTGCTGCAGCGACGAACTCGCCCCGCCCCCGGCCTCCCGGCTCCGGGCGTGCGCCACGCTCTGCTCGCGGCTCGCGCGTGCGCTCACGGCCGCGATCGCGGCCGCGCCTGCTGTCGCGCTCAGGCTCTTCTTCACGGTCGCGCTCACTGGCGCGCTCCGCCAGTTCGGGCGCGACATCTTCATGATCGACGTCCTCACGCACCTGACGGCGCACCTTCTCGACCTTCTCGAGCGCGTCGCGAGCCGCCGCCTGCTCAGCTTCCTTCTTGTTGTGCCCGCGCCCCTCGCCCAGCGTGCGCTTGCCGACCATGACCTCGACCATGAAGTGCTTCGAGTGATCGGGCCCGTATTCGCTGCGGATGCGGTAGACCGGGTGCGTGCGAAACGAGTTCTGCACGTACTCCTGGAGATGGCTCTTGTAGTTGGTGTGGCGCTTGTCCGACGAGATGGCGTCTGATTCGGACAGCAGGTGCTGGGTGATGAACGTCCGCGCGGCCTCGAAACCTTGATCCAGGTAGATCGCCCCGAGCACCGACTCGAACGCATCGGCGAGGATCGACAGGCGCTGCCGCCCACCCGACTCCACCTCGGAGTGACTCATGAGCACGAAACGCCCGAGCCCCATACGCAGCGCCCGGCGAGACAGAATGGCCTTCGACACCAGGAGTGACTTGGTCTTGGTGAGCTGCCCTTCGTGTTCGTCCGGGTGCCGGCGATAGAGGAACTCGCTCGTGATGAGGCCCAGGACGGAGTCGCCCAGGAACTCCAGCCGCTCGTTCGATTCACGCGGCCCCTGGCCCGTGACGCTCAGGTACGAGCGGTGAGTGAGCGCCAGTTTGAGCAGTCCCAGGTCACGGAATGGCACGGAATAGTGCTTGCAGAACTCCGCCATGACGCGGACTTCCTGTGCGCCCAGCGACTGTTCCTTCGACGGCTCGCGCTTGGGCCCACCGCCGAACAGGCCGGACAGCCAGCTCCAGAACGACTTCCTCGGCGCGGCGACCTCGGCGGCAGGACGCGTGCCACGGCGGCGGCCGCGGCCGCCACGACGGCGGCTGCGCGCCTTTACGATACGGCCTTCATCAAAAGTGACACGTTGTGACCGCCGAACCCAAAGGAGTTCGACAGCACGGCCTTCAGCTTCGCGTTCCGGGCCGTGTTCGGAACCAGATCGAGGTCGCATTGGGGATCCGGTGATTCGAGATTGATGGTGGGTGGGACGACCCCCCGCTGCAGGGCGAGCGCGCACACGACGGCCTCGAGACCGCCGGCGGCACCGAGCAGGTGTCCGGTCATGGACTTGGTGGAACCCATCCAGAGTCTGCGGGCGTGGTCTGCGAAGACCGACTTGACCGCGGTGATCTCGATGGGGTCCCCGGCCGGCGTGGAAGTGCCATGGGCGTTGATGTAACCCACCTCGTCCAGGGGCTGGCCGGCGTCGGCGAGCGCGCGCTTCATGGCACGCGCTGCGCCGTCGCCGTCCACACACGGGGACGTCATATGGTAGGCATCGCCCGAGGCGCCGTAGCCCGCGAGCTCACAGATCAGGTTCGCACCACGCGCCTTGGCGTGGGCCTCCGTCTCGAGCACGAGCATCCCGGCTCCCTCGCCGATCACGAACCCGTCGCGTCCAATGTCGAACGGACGGCTCGCATGCTGGGGATCGTCATTTCGTGTGGAAAGTGCACGCATGTTGCCGAAGCCAGCCACCGCCATGGGCGTGATGGTCGCTTCGGCTCCTCCGCACAACATGATGTCGGCATCGCCGGCGCGCAGCATTCGCAGCGCCTCGCCGATGGCATTCGCGCCCGAAGCGCACGCCGAGACCGTGCCGAAGTTCGGGCCCTTCAGGCCGAACGTGATCGACACCTGCCCGGCCGCCATATCCGAGATCATCATGGGGATGAAGAACGGGCTGACGCGGCGGTGGCCCTTCTGGATGAGGTTCGTGTGCTGCTCCTCGAACGTCTCCATGCCACCGATGCCGCTGCCCACGATGACGCCGATCCGCTCGGGGTCGGGAATGTGGTCCCCGAGCCCAGCTGATCGCAGCGCCTCGTGCGAGGCCACGACCGCGAATTGGACGAAGCGGTCCATCCGCTTGGCGTCCTTCCGGTCGATGATGCCCTCGAACGTGAAGTCCTTGACCTCGCACGCGAATCGCGTCTCGTAATCGGACGCGTCGAAGCGCGTGATGGGGCCAGCGCCGGACTTCCCATCGACCAGATTCCGCCAGCAGTCCTCGACGTTGTTCCCGACCGGTGAAACGACTCCTGCACCAGTCACGAACACCCGGGGGCTATTGCCGTTCATGCGTTGCTTCTCTCCCTGTGGGGTTTCGGAGTGGGGCCGATTCCCCGCGCCGTCTCGTCCGCCATACGGCGGCGGCGGCGCGGGATCCCAGCACTCCGCTGCGGCCGTTGCTTACTTGGCCGCGTGCTGCTGCAGATAGTTCAGCGCATCACCGACGGTCTTGAGCTTGTCGGCGTCCTCGTCCGGGATGTCGAGCCCGAACTCCTCCTCGAGCGCCATCACCAACTCGACGATGTCGAGTGAATCGGCGCCCAGGTCCTCGATGAACTTCGCCTCGGGCTGGAGCTGCTTGATGTCGACCTCGAGCTCCTTGGCGATGATCTCCTTGACCTTGTTCTCGTCGAAGTTTGCCATGTTCGGTTCACCTCCTGTGTAGGGGATTCACTGCTGCTGCTTTCACTCCATGACCATGCCACCGTCGACCGTCCAGGTCTGGCCGGTGACGTAACCTGCACGCGGCGACGCCAGGAACGCGATGACCTCGGCGACGTCTTCGGGTGTGCCGAGACGGCCGAGCGGAATGCGCGCCTTGAGATCGGTCTGCGCGGCCTCGGGCAGCGCCGCCGTCATCTCCGTGGCGATGAAGCCCGGACAGACCGCGTTGACCGTCACCGAGCGCGACGCCAGTTCGCGCGCCAGCGACTTGGTGAGCCCGAGCAACCCGGCCTTGCTGGCACAGTAGTTCGCCTGGCCGGCGTTGCCCATCAGCCCGACGACGCTCGAGATGTTGATGATGCGGCCGTAGCGCGCCTTCATCATGAAGCGCGCCACTGCCCGGCAGCAACGGAACGCACCGCCGAGGTTCGTGGTCAGCACCTCGTCCCATTGCGCGTCGCTCATGCGCACGAACAGGCCGTCGCGCGTCAGCCCGGCATTGTTCACGAGGATGTCGACACGACCCAACTGCTCGAGCGCCTGGGCGAATGCCGCGTCGACCGAATCGGTCTTCGAGATGTCCGCCGCGAAGGCCTGCGCCGCACCGCCCGAAGCGCGCAACGCGGCGGCGGCCTCCTCGGCGCGCGCCGCATTGCGCGCGAAGATCGCCACCGTCGCTCCGCGCGCGGCCAGGGCACGCGACACCGCGAGGCCGATGCCGGTGGCACCGCCCGTGACGAATGCGACCTGCTGTTCGAGGTTGCGGCTCACCGGCACGGCCGGCTGCGCATGCGTCTCGGTCATGCCGTCCTCCCTGCCCCGGCGAGCGCGCTGCGCGTCGCTGCGAGGCTGTCGGGGTCTTCGACGTTCCAACTCGCGGCTGTGGGATCGATGGTGCGCAGCAGCCCGCGCAGCACCTTGCCGGGGCCCAGTTCGACAAAGCCCTCGACGTGCTCGGCGCGCAGCAGACGCATGGACTCCTCCCAGCGCACGCTGGAGAGCACCTGTTCACCGAGGGCGCGGCGGATGTCGTCGGCCTTCTGCACCGGCCTCGCCCAGGCGTTGCTGATCACCGGACAGCGCGCATCGCGGAGCGTGACGTTCGCGAGCGCTTCTTGCAGTCCAGCGGCGGCCGGCGCCATGAGCGGCGAATGGAACGCCCCGCTGACATCGAGCCGGATCGCCCGCTTGGCTCCGCGTGCTTTCGCCTTCTCGCACGCCAGTTCGACTGCGGCCGGCTCGCCCGAGATCACGACCTGTCCGGGCGCATTCAGGTTCGCGGCACACACGATGCCGGCGCTGGCCGCTTCGGCACACGCCGCCTCGGCGTCGGCCGCGCTCAGGCCCAGCAATGCCGCCATCGCTCCGGGCCGCGCGAGGCCCGCCTCGTACATGAGCTCGCCACGGCGGCGCGTCAGCACGAGCGCGTCTTCGAACGACAGGGCTCCCGCCGCGACACAGGCCGAGTACTCACCCAGACTGTGCCCGGCACAGAACTCGGGCGCGACGCCCGCGGCTTCCAGCAGTCGCCAGGCCGCCACACTGTGCGTGAGCAGTGCCGGCTGCGTGTTCACACTCTTCTTGAGTTCCTCGGCGGGCCCGTTCCAGCACAGGTCCGACAAAGCGAAGCCCAGCACGCGGTCCGCGGTCGCGAACGTCTCACGCGCCTCGGGGAACGCTTCAGCGAGCGCCCTGCCCATACCCACGGCCTGGGCGCCCTGGCCGGGGAACAGGAACGCCAGCTTCACGACACCGCTTCCTTGACCGCGCCATACGTGGCCGCGGCACGAAGCGCGCGCTCGGCCGGAATCGCCCAGGTCATGGCCGATGCGCCCCAGGTGGCGCCGCCGCCGAACGCCGCGATACCGAGCTTGTCACCCAGCTTCAGCCGGCCACTGCGCACGCATTCATCGAGCGCGATCGGGATGCTCGCCGAGGAGGTATTGCCGTACCTGTCGATGTTGACGTAGCACTTGTCTGCGCTCAAGCCCAAGCGATCCCGGACCGCCTCGATGATGCGCAGGTTGGCCTGGTGCGGGATGAACAGGTCGAGGTCGGAAGCGGCCCACCCCGAGGCTTCGAGACAGCGCCGCGTGGACTCCTCCATGCTGCGCACCGCGAACGGGTAGAGCTTCTTGCCCTGCATGCGGATGAAGTGCTCGCGCGCCGTCACCGTGGCGGCGCTGGCGGGATTGCGCGAGATGCCGCTCGGCACCTCGAGCACTTCGCCCAACTCGCCATCGGAGTGCATGTCGATGGCGTGCATGCCGGCCTCGGCAGCGCACGACTGCAGCACGGCGGCACCCGCGCCGTCGCCGAACAGCACGCACGTGTTGCGGTCGGTGTAGTCCACGATGCGCGACAGCGTCTCGACGCCGACGACGACCACGGTGTTGGCCACGCCCGAGCCGATGAGCCCGCGCGCCAGTCCCATGCCGAACACGAATCCGGTGCAGGCGGCGAACATGTCGTAGGCCGCGGCGCGCTTGGCGCCGAGCTTCTGCTGCAGGGTGCAGGCGCACGACGGCAGGATACGATCCGGCGTGGTGGTCGCGAGGATGATGTGGTCGACCGCGGCCGGATCGACGTCCGCCATGGCCAGCGCATGGCGCACGGCGATGAGCGCCAGGTCGCTCGACGCCTGGTCGGGCGCGGCGATGCGGCGCTCACGGATGCCGGTGCGTTCGACGATCCAGTCGTCGTTCGTGTCGACGAGCTTGGCCAGGTCGTGATTCGTCATGATGCGATCCGGCACGTACATGCCGGTGCCGGTGATCGCGGTGCCGCGGATGCCGTCAGGCCGCTGTGTCATGATCGGACTGGATCTCCTCACGGATGTGTTCGTTGACGCGCTGTTCCACGAACGTGGTCAGCGTGCGGATCGCGCTGCGGAACGCGCGCGGACCACTCGAACCATGACCGACGAAACACACGCCGTTCACACCGAGCAGCGGCGCGGCACCATATTCCTGCCAGTCGATGCGTGCGCGCAGCTTGTCGAGCGCGCCCTTCATGAACAGCGAGCCGAACATCGCCAGCGGGTCGCGCTTCACTTCCTCGCGAACGGAGCGGCCGAGGAACGTCGCCGCACTCTCCGCGGTCTTCAGGAGCACATTGCCCGTGAACCCGTCGGTCACGATCACGTCGCAGCTGCCCTTGAACAGGTCGCGGCCCTCGACCGGGCCGATGAAGTTCATGTTCCTGGCCGCCTTCAGCAGCGGCAGGGCCTCCTGCACCAACTGGTTGCCCTTGTTCTCCTCTTCGCCGATCGACAGCAGGCCGACACGCACGTCTTCGCGCTCAAGCAGGAAGCGCGCGTAGCACGCCCCCATGTGCGCGAACTGGACGAGCCACGGCGCCTTGACTTCGGAGTTCGCACCGACATCGAGCACGACCGTGCCGCGAGCGCTGTTCGGGAAGAACGCCGCCAGCGCGGGGCGAGAGACGCCTTCCAGGCGGCCCAGCCCCAGCAACGCGCTCGCCACCACCGCGCCGGTGTTGCCGGCGCTGAAGATGGCGTCCAGTTGCTGGTCCTTGTGAAGTTGGGTCAGGACGTGAAGCGATGTGCCCGCCTTGCGTGCCGAGGCCACCGCCTTCGCCGACATGTCCACCTTCTCGGCGGCGTGGACCACGTCGACGAGCGACGCGTCCACCCGGGCACGCTTCAGCGCCGCACGGATCTCGGTCTCGTCGCCCACGAACGTGAGGCGAAAACGGCCGGGCCACTCGCGGAGCGCGAGCGCGGCGCCCTCGGCCACGGGATCCGGGCCGAAGTCGCCTCCCATCGCATCAATCCCGATGCGCGGGATGGAGGTCATGAAGTTCGTCCGCCGCTAGACTTCGCGCGACGGGCCGACCTGTTCGCCCTTGTAGAATCCACAGCTACCGCAGATCCGGTGCGGAAGCTGGGGCGAACCGCAGTGGTCGCACTTCGACAGCCCTGGTGCGCGAAGCTTCCAGTGCGTGCGCCGCTTCTTGCCGCGCGTATGCGAGTGACGTCGCTTGGGAACCGCCATGACGCTGAACCTCCTGGTGCCGGAACCGTGCCCCGCGTGTGATCAGGCGCCTTCGGCATCCCGCGAACATCCGCAGGTCCCCGACGACAACTCCGCACCACACTTCGGGCACAGGCCCGGACAATCCTCCCGACAGCGGGGAGTGAGCGGCAACTCCAGCAACAGGGCCTCGCGCACGGATTCACGCAGGTCCAGCCGCCGGCCATCGTGGAACAACATGAAATCGTCGCGCTCGAGCTGTTCTTGCTCTTCGCGCGACGTCGAACCGGTGCGTTCCGCATACAACACGAGCGGCACGTCCATCGCGAGATCGAACTCGCGAAGGCAGCGCACGCACTCGAGGTGGGCCTGGGTCTGGATCGAACCCCGGACCGTCGCCCGCTCCCCGGACCTCTCGACCACGAACGAGCCGCGAACCTGTTCGCGCCATTCGCTTTGCGGGAGACCGAGATCGGCAGGAGCCGCCTCGACTTGCTCTCGGTCGATGCCCGGACGGAGAGTACCTAGGTCAATGACGAAACCAGTCATACGGACGCGGGACGGCCGGAAGCCGCCCCCCTGAAACGCGCGGAAAATAGCATAGGGCCTTCGGTACCGTCCACCCAGCCGGGAATCAAGGGTGGGCGTCCGGACTTGCACCCCTTGTTCTCCAACGAGTTAACGACGGTTCAGTGGGACAGGGCGGCGACGCCGAAGAACAACTTCACCTCGCGCTCCGCCGACGGCAGGCTGTCCGAGGCATGCACGGAGTTGCGCCCCTTGGACTCAGCGAACAGCTTGCGGATGGTGCCATCTGCCGCCTGGGAGGGGTCGGTTGCGCCGATCGTCTCACGCAGTGTGGTGACGGCCGCCTCGCGCTCGAGACAGCACAGCATGACCGGTCCCGACGTCATGAAATCCACCAGTTCCGGGAAGAACGGCTTGCCGAGGTGCTCGGCGTAGAACTCGTTGCACTGTTCGCGCGTCATGCGGCCGAAGCGGCCTTCGACCAGCTTGAAACCCTTGTCTTCCACATGGGCCAGGATCTTGCCGACGAGATTCCGGCTGGTGGCATCCGGCTTGACGATGAAGAGCGTGCGTTCGACGGCCACGGTGAGCCTCCTTGCGGCAGCCTCCAGGGGCGCCGCGCTGTGGTGCGTGGGGTAGTGGGCGGGCCGGCAACCGTCCGGAGAGACGGCCCGAGCCGCGAGTCTACTTCTTCTTGCGTGCCGGTGCTTTGGCGGTCGATTTCGACTTGCCGGACTTCACCGGCTGGACGGGCTTCCTCTGGGCCTGCTTGGCCGGCTTGGCGGCCGGCTTGGCCGCCGGCTTGGCAGCCTTCTTCGCTGGTTTCGCGGCCGGTCTGGCCGCGGCCTTGGCGGCCACGTTCCGCTTGCGGACGCGTCGTCGCTGCAGCAGTTCGGATACCAGCCCGGGGATCTCGGACGGGATGCGCGCCACCGGCACCCCCGCCGCCTCGAACGCCGCCATCTTCTCGGCCGCAGTACCCGTGCCTCCCGAGATGATCGCCCCCGCATGCCCCATCCGCTTGCCCGGCGGGGCGGTCTGACCCGCCACGAACGCCACGACCGGCTTGGTGACGTGGCGCTTGATGAAGTGGGCGGCCAGTTCCTCGGCGTTGCCACCGATCTCGCCCATGAGCACGATGGCCTCGGTCTTGGGATCGGCCTCGAACAACGTCAGCGCGTCGATGAAATCGGTGCCGATCACGGGGTCGCCGCCGATACCGAGGCACGTGGTCTGGCCGAGGCCCGCATCGGTGAGCTGTTTCACGACTTCGTACGTGAGCGTGCCGCTCTTGCTCACGACGCCGACCGGACCCGGGGTGCAGATGTGCCCCGGCAGGATGCCGACCTTGGCCTGGCCGGGCGTGATCAGACCCGGGCAGTTCGGGCCGATCAGGCGCGGGCGGCCGAGGGCATTCGGGCCACGCAGGTCATGGACCTTGTGCCACGCCGCAAGCGTGTCGCGCACCGGCACGCCCTCGGTGATGCAGACGATGAGAGGCACGCCGGCATCCGCCGCCTCGTGGATGGCATCGGCCGCGAACGGGGCCGGAACATAGATGACCGAGGCGTTCGCCTTGGTGGCGGCCACGGCCTCGGCCACGGAGTTGAACACCGGTACGCCGTGCATCTCGGTGCCGCCCTTGCCGGGCGTGACACCGCCAACGACCTTGGTGCCGTAGGCGATCATCTGCTGGGTGTGGAACGCGCCGTCACGGCCGGTGATGCCCTGCACGATCAGACGGGTGTTGCGGTCGATCAGGATGCTCACGCGGTCACCTCCTGAGCCTTCTCGATCACCATACGCACGGCTTCATCCATGCTCGTGGTGGCGGACAGCCCGAAGTCCTTGAGGATCTGCCGGGCCAAGGCCTCATTGGTGCCCGTGAGGCGGATGACGAGCGGCACCGACAGCGGTGCGGCGGTGAGCGACGCCACGATGCCATTGGCGACGTCGTCGCAGCGCGTGATGCCGCCGAAGATGTTGAACAGGATGCCGCGCACGTGCGACTCGGTGGTGATGATCTTGAGCGCCGCCGTGACCTTCTCGGGATTCGACGAGCCGCCGATGTCGAGGAAGTTGGCCGGCTCGCCACCGTAGTGCTTGATCAGGTCCATGGTCGCCATGGCGAGACCGGCACCGTTGACGATGCAGCCGATGTCGCCCTCGAGCTTGACGTACGACAGTCCCTTGTCGCGCGCCAACCGCGCCCCCGGAGTCTCTTCGGCCGGGTCCCGCCAGTTCTCCCAGTCCTTGTGCCGGAAGTCGGCGTTGTCATCGAGGATGACTTTGGCATCCAGCGCGATGACCTTGCCCTCGGGAGTGACCGCGAGCGGGTTGATCTCGGCCAGCGAGCAGTCGCCTTCCATGTAGACGCGGTACAGGCGCATCAGCATGTCGGCGGCCTGGGCCGCCTGCTTGAAGTCCGGGAACAGCGGTGCCATGAGGTTGCGCGCCATGTAAGGGCGCAGACCCTCGAGCGGAATGTGGAAGCGCACGATCTTCTCGGGTGCCACGCGCGCGACCTCTTCGATCTCGACGCCGCCTTCGGCCGAGAGCATGACCAGCGGCGCCTTCTTCTCGCGGTCCATGACGATCGCGCAGTAGTACTCCTTGGCGATGTCCGCGGCCTGCGCCACGAGCACCTTGCGCACCGGCAGGCCCTTGATGGTGAGCGCGAGGATGTCGCGTGCCTTCTCGAACGCCTCGTCGGGCGAGTGCGCCAGCTTCACGCCGCCGGCCTTGCCGCGCCCGCCGGCCTGGACCTGCGCCTTGATCACCACCGTGCCGCCCAGCGAAGCGGCGATGTCGCGCGCCTCCTCGGGCGTGCCCGCGACCTGGCCCGGCAAAACCGGCATGCCGAAGCGGGCGAAGAGTTCCTTCCCCTGGTATTCGTGCAAGTTCATGGTGACCTCGAGGTCCTAGTTGTTGTCGATCTGCGCGCGCTGCACTTTGCCGCTGTAGTCGACGTAGATGCTCTTCCACTCGGTGAACGCGTCGAGCATGGTGTGGCCGGCTTCGCGATGGCCGTTACCGGTGCCGCGCGTGCCGCCGAACGGCAGGTGCGTCTCGGCGCCGGTGGTGCCGTGGTTCACGTACACGATGCCGGTGCTCAGGTCGCGCATGGCGGTGAATGCCGCGTTGACGTTGCTCGTGAAGATGCTGGACGACAGCCCGAACGGCGTGTCGTTGTTGATGGCGATGGCGTCTTCAAGCGACTTGGCCTTGAGGAAACTCACGACCGGCCCGAAGATCTCCTCCTGCGCCACGCGCATGCCGCGGTTCACGCCAGTGAGCACGGTGGGCTGGAAGAAGAAACCGCCTTGCAAGCCCTCGCCGCTGGCTCGGGCCCCTCCTGCCGCCACCCTGGCGCCCTCTTCGGCTGCCACCTTCATGTAACCGCCGACACGCTCGAGCTGCTTGGCGTTGACGAGCGGGCCCATCTCGCTGGCTTCGTCGAGGCCGTCGCCGACCTTGAGCGCCTGCGCGCGCTGGACCACGAGCTGCACGAGTTCGTCGTGCACTCGCTCGTGCACGATGACGCGGCTGGTCGCCGTGCAGCGCTGACCGGTCGTCCCGAAAGCGCCCCACGCCACGGCATCGGCGGCCAGCGTCAGGTCGGCGTCGTCCATGACGATGACGCCGTTCTTGCCGCCCATCTCGAGCGACACGCGTTTGCCCGTTCGCGC
Source organism: bacterium (assembly GCA_031408715.1). GTDB lineage: Bacteria > Eisenbacteria > RBG-16-71-46 > RBG-16-71-46 > RBG-16-71-46 > JAIOPA01. The sequence goes on along the minus strand of JANNWR010000440.1, from coordinate 11,019 downwards.
GCACTCGGTGGCGATCTGCTGGCCCACCGCGTTGCTGCCTGTGAACGACACCACGTCGATCCCGGGCTGCTGCACGATCGGCCAACCGACGTTGGCACCGGTGCCGTGCACCACGTTGAACACGCCCGCCGGCAGCCCGACCTCCTCGAACAGCTGGGCCAGGTGCCAGCCCATCTCGGGCGTCTCTTCCGAGGGCTTGAACACCACGGTGTTGCCCGCGACCAGTGCCGGGAAGATCTTCCAGGTCGGCACCGCGAATGGGAAGTTCCAGGCCGTGATCACGCCCACGACGCCGACCGGCACGCGCACGCTCATGGCCCACTTGTCGGGCATCTCGCTCGGCGTCGTCACACCGTACATGCGGCGGCCCTCGCCGGCGGCCAGGTAGGCCATGTCGATGCCTTCCTGCACGTCGCCGCGCGTCTCGATCAAGATCTTGCCCATCTCGCGCGTCGCCGCCTGTGCCAGCGCTTCCTTCTTGCTGGCGATCAGGGCACCCAGGCGATACAGCAGATCGCCGCGCTTGGGCGCGGGCGTCAGCTGCCAGGCCCGCATCGCGGCGCGGGCGGCCGCGGTCGCAGCCGCGACATCCTCGGCGCCCGAGTCGGGGAACTCGCCCAGCACTTCGCCGGTGGCTGGGTTGATGTTCCTGAACATGCTGCCCGAACGCGCGGGCACCCACTGTCCAGCGATGTAGTTGAGGTGGTGCTGCGACATGTCGGCCGCTCCGGCTCCCGGGTGTCGGGGGGTCGCGCGAGGTTCGCGCAAGCCACCAGCGGGGACTGCAGACACCCGGATGGGAAAAGGACGAAGTAGACTAGACGGGCGTTTCAGGCGGCGCAAGCACACCGGGGAAGCAGAAAACTTCCCCTCGATGTCGCGGACGCTCCGGCGCGCCCGGGATCCACCCCGAGCCAGCCACGGGCCGCGGACTCAGACGCCCTTGCCCTCGCGGATGCGGCGCACGATCTCGCTGCTGGACAAGCCCTCGCGCAGCGCGATCGTGGTCACCAGGCCGCCCTTGGCTTCGACCACCTCGCGGCCGACGATGTCCGTCGTTGCGTAGTCCGCGCCCTTCACGAGCACGTCGGGCTGCACCGCCTCGATCAGGCGCAGCGGCGTGTCGTCGTCGAACAGGATCACCAGGTCGATGCACGCCAGCGCGCGGACCACCGCGGCCCGGTCGTCCTCCGACATGATCGGCCGCGACGGGCCCTTCAGGCGGCGCACCGACGCATCGGTGTTCATCCCCACCACCAGCCGGTCACCGAGGTCGTGCGCCTCTTCCAGGTACTCGACGTGCCCGCGGTGGAGCAGGTCATAGACGCCGTTCGTGAACACGATCCTGGCGTTGACCGCGCGCCACAACCGCAACTTGGCGATGGCCTCGGCTGGTAACACGAACGGTTCACTCACGGGGCAGCACGCCCGTCAACGACGCCATGAGTTGGGCGGGCGAACACGTGGCGGTGCCGACCTCGCGGATGACCACGCCCGCGGCGTGATTCGCCAGATAGCACGCCTCGGGGTAATCCGCGCCCGCGGCCAGAGCGACCGCCACCACACTCACGACCGTGTCGCCCGCACCGGTGACATCGAACACCTCGCGTGCCACGGTCGGCAGGTGCGTGTAGCGCCCCGACTTCTCGAACAAGCTCATGCCATCCGCACCGCGCGTCACCAGCGCGCACTCGGCGTCGAGCCGCTTCTGCAGCCCCCAACCCACGCTCATCAGGCTGGCGTCGTCGGTGATGCGCTGCGCCATCATGTAGCCGGCCTCGAGCTGGTTCGGCGTCACGATGCTGACGCCGCGATAAGCGTCGAGGTGGCTCTCCTTGGGATCGACACTGATGGGGATCCGGCGCGCGCGTGCGAGGCCGATGGCGCGTTCGAGCACCGGCAGCGTGATCACGCCCTTGCCATAGTCGCTCACGATCATCCCGTCGCACTTCGGCATCTCGCGCTCGAGCGTGGCGAGTAGCGCTTCGAGCGCGGTACCGGTGACGTCGGCGCGCGACTCCCAGTCCGCACGCACGACCTGCTGCGAATGGGCGATGATGCGCGTCTTCATGGTGGTCGGCCGCGTCGCGTCACGCACGACGGTGCGGGTCGCGACGCCGCGAGCCGTGAACACGTCGAACAGTTGCTGCGCACGCGAGTCGTCGCCCACGAGCCCGATCAGGACCGGCTCCGCGCCGAGTGCGGCCAGGTTGGCGGCAACGTTGCCGGCGCCGCCCAGAGAACTGGTCTCCCGGCTGATCTCGACCACGGGCACGGGGGCCTCGGGCGAGATGCGCTCGCACCGGCCCCAGAGGTAGTGATCGAGCATGAGGTCGCCGAGCACCAGCAACCGGCGGCCGGCGAAGCGGCCGACAAGGGCCTGCAGGTGATCGAGCGCGAACGCGGTGGCGGACATGCGGCGCAGGTTAGGCGGCAGGCGCACGAGGGTCAAAGCCCCGCACCACACTCGATGAGCGGGCCCCGGCCCGGCTCGACGCCCGGCCCGTACACGGCCCCGTCCGTACCGGCGCGCCCGCCATGACGGTGCATTCGTACCACTGCTCCACTATTTTCCCGGCATGGCCGTCCTGCCTGACCTGTCGATCCGAACCTACCTGCCCGCCGATCGCGACGTGCTCGCCGCGCTGCTCGCCGCCCCCGGCGTGTGCGAGCAGTACGACATGTTCGCCGGTGCAGGCGGCGTCGAACTGCTGCTCGCCGACCCGTACACGCCCCGGGATGGCGTGCGCTTGGCGTTCGTCAGCGGCGAACCCGCGGGCTTCGGCTACGCGATCGTGCTGCCCGGTTCGCCCGCGCGCTGGGCGGTGTTGCGTGGCGCCGTGCTGCCGCGATTCCGGCGGCACGGCATCGGCCGTGCGTTGCACGACGCGGTCAGCGCTCACCTGCTCGCAACGGGGCCGCTGTCCGAAAGTGTGATCTCGGCGTGGCAGCCCGATCCGGGCGCCGAAGCACTCGCGACCGCGCTCGGATACGTGGGTGAGCGCTGGATGTGGCTCATGGAGCGGCCGCGCGGGCGGGTCCCCGAGCCGGTCTGGCCGTCGGGCGTGAGCGTGCGGACGCTCGATGGCGGTGAGGCGATGCTGCAGGACTGGACCGACGCCTATAATGACTCGTTCGCGGAACACTACCGTTACGTCGCCGCACCGATCGAGCACACGCGCGAACTCGTGCAGAAGCCGGGCTTCCGCCCGGACGGAGTCCTGCTCGCCTATCGGGACGGCAGGGTCGCCGGCTTCTGCCGCGACGAAGTGTTCGACGGCCGCGGCGAGGTGGGCACGCTCGGCACGGTGCACGCCGCGCGCGGCATCGGGCTCGGCCGGCAACTGCTGCGCTGGGGCATCGACTGGCTGCAGCGGGACAACGTCCTACCGGTGACCCTGCTGGTGGATGGCGAGAACGAGAGCGCGCTCGGACTGTATCGCTCGGAGGGCTTCGTGGTGACGCGCTCACGCCGCACCTGGGCGCGCAAGCCCGCCGGGGCACCGGAGGTCGCTTGAGCCCGGATCTCCCGGATCCCGTGCATGATCCGGCTGGCGCACTGCGGCGCGCATCACGCACTCATCTCCCGCGACGCACCACGAACGTCTGGCGCGTCCACACCGCCACCGGTCGCACGCCGAGCAGGGCCGGGTGGTAACGCGTCGTGAACGCCGCGACAATTGCCGCGTGCACCGTGGCGGAGTCGGCATCGCTTTCGACCCGCTCGACGTCGGTGACCTCGCCGTTCTCGTCGACGCGGACATCCAGCGTGACCTCGCCACCGCGACCACCGCTTGGCACGACCGGAGCTCCGCGCGGGATGGGCGGCTTGAGGTCATGTGAATCGGATCCCGCCTCGCTCGGGGGGCTGAGTTCGGGAACCTCGGCCGGCTCGCCCGCCGGCAGGACCCACTCGGCGGTCGGCGTCGCGGGCTCGACGGTCGGAGCGGCGAGCGATGGACCGGCGGGCAAGTCAGTGCGCGCTTCCGCCACCCCCTGCAACATCACGCGCCCGGAGCCGGCAGGTTCCAGCGGCATCACCAGCCGCTCACCGCGGTCGCGTGCGATCGCATGCGCGGTCGAGCTGTCCGGGGCGATGCCCGAGGCCGCGGGCTCGCGCCGGGCACAGCCCGCGGCCAGAAGGATCACGCACAGGAGCGCGTTCCCTGCCCGGCAGGACCTCCGGGGCGATGTCCGCCGGCGTGGCGTCTGTGGTCTCGCGTTCATGTCGGCGATGGTAGACGGCCGGGCCGGCCCGCACCACGGCGCTCCATCCACCGTGCACTCTGCACGACCGTCGGCGCTCCGCGGACACGAACTCGCTGCGCGAGGGGCGGTGGGACCTTCAGCGTGGCACGCGCCACCCGACACTCCAACGTGTTCACCGTCTTCCACGGAAGGAGGCAGCGATGTCCTCAATCTCATGGATCAATGGTCTGCTCAAGAACGGCCTCGACAACGGCGTGTTCCAGAGCCAGACCCAGTCGAGCATGAAGCGCGCCCGCGGCGATGCACGCGGCGCCACGGCCAGCGACCTCACCCGGTCACTCCTCGCCAATGCGGCGGCGCTGTCCGGTGGCAACCTGCCGAGCGGCACGACGGCCGGTGCGAACAACAACCCGCTCACCGCCAATCTCGGCAATCTCATCGACCTGCGCGCCTCGCTCGTCAAGGCCACCGAAGACACCTCGCTCACCATCAAGACGGCCGAAGGCGACACGGTCACGCTCACGTCGGACACGCAGGTCGAGTCGATGAAAGCCAAGCTCACCTACGGCCCGAACGACGCGCCGGCTGGTACAGCGACCGGCACGGCCACGACGCCGCCCAAGGTCGAAGGTCGCGATCACGATGGCGACGAAGACGACAATCAGGGCGTGACGACGGCAAAGCTGCGCGAGATCAAGCTCGACCAGAATGTCACGCTGTCCGTGCAGGGCGAGCTGTCCGAGCAGGAACTCGACGACATCAAGAAGCTCGTCAGCCGCCTGGGCTCGGAGCTGAACCAGCTCGGCTTCGGCGAGCGCAGTCATGACGGCGACCATGGGGACGACGCGCGGGCGGGGAACATGTCGCTGCAGCGTATCGACACGTCGAACCTGGGTTCGCTGTCGAGCTTCGACCTGCACGTCGAGCGCACGCTCGAGGTGACGAAGATCCACGTCGTCCGGCTGCCTGATGCGCCGCCGCCGACCGCGACGCCGGCGGTGAACTCGGTGCCGGGCAAAGGCACGATCCAGACGCTGCCGCAGGCCGCGCCCGCGGCCCCGGCTGCTCCAGCCAAGCCCAAGGCGAAGGCCAAGCCGGCCACGACGCCACCCGCTCCGGCCCCGTCGGCTGCCCCGCAGCCCAACTGGAAGGTCGACGCGTTCCACGCCAAGGTCTCCACTGTGGCCGACATGCTGTTCCAGCGCTCGCAAGGCACGACGTCCGGCCTGCCCGGGACTGGCACGACACTGCCGCCGACCGAGGCGGAACGGGCCCGGCCGTAACACCGCACTGCACCCACCGATGTCGCCCCGGGTTCGCCCGAGGCGACATCGCCCCCCCAAACCGCACCTCACGGCCGGGACCTCGCGTCCCGGCCGTCGCCGTTGGCACTGCGCGCGGGTGCGTTCGCCCCGCAGAACTCGCGGCGTTGCAGACTGCGCTCGCGCGGGCATGGTCCCACGGGAGCAGGCCAGCGTTACGATGTTGTGACCGGGCTCGTGCAGGTCTAGCCTTGGGTCATGACCAGCCGTGACCGGGTACTGGCCACCCTGCGGGGTGAGCCCACCGACCGACCGCCCCTGTCGTTCTGGGGGCACGTCTATCACCGCGAGTCGTCCGCCGCGGATCTCGTGGCGCAGACGATGGAGCGCTGGCAGCACCATCGCTGGGACTGGGTCAAGCTCAACCCGCGCAAGCACTATCACGTCGAACCATGGGGCGTGCGCTACGACTACTCCGATGTGCCGGACGCCAAGCCCGTGCCTGCGGCCCACCCGGTGCATGTGCCGGCCGACTGGGATCGCATCGAGGAGGTCGCACACGACGCGGGCGCACTCGGCGAGCAGTTGGAAGCCGTGCGCAGCCTGCGTGCGCAGCTGCCGGCCGAGGTACCGCTGCTGCAGACGGTGTTCACCCCGATCGCGATCATGGCCGAGATGACCGAGCCGCCTGCCGCGCTGCGCGACCTGCTCGGGCGTGAGCCGGCGCGCGTCCAGCGTGCGCTGGAAGCGGTGACGCGCACGTTCGAGCGCTATGTCCAGGCAGTCATGCGCGCCGGCGCCGACGGCATCTATCTGGCCACCGTCGACTGGGGCGCGCGCTCGTTCATCACACCCGAACTGCTGCGGCGCTGGTCGCGGCCCTATGACCTGCGTCTGCTCGAGGCCGCGGGCGTGTCGCCCTACCACACGCTGCACGTCTGCAAGAGCGACGCGCTGCTGTTCGAGTTCGCTGACTATCCCGTGGGTGCATGGTCGTGGGACGCGACCGCCCCGGGGAATCCCACTCTCGCCGAGGGACTCGCGCGCCTGAAAGGTGCGGTCGTGGGCGGTATCGGCCACGATCGCGAGCTTCAGCGCGGGCCCGAGGCAGCAGTTGCTGCCTATCGCCAGGCTCTGGAGAGCACGGGCGGTCGGCGGTGGATGTTCGCGCCGGGCTGCTCGATGCCCCCACAGACGCCGGAAGCCACACTCACGGCGTTGCGGAACGAGGTCGAGCGAGCGCCGGCGGCTGGAGGGCGTTCCTAGCAGGCACCATCGCCCGCAAGGCGTCCGGTTCCGCCGCCACCTGACCGGGAGCGGCGGTTCGAAGGAGGTGCACGCATGTCCCGCACTGCGTTCGTCCCCGCATTCGCAGCTGGGCTCCTGCTCGTGTTGTGGACCGGCACGGCACACGGCCAGGGCGAAGTGAAGCACCGCGCCGTTCCGAACCCCTCCGTCTCATCGCAGCCCACACCTGGTTTCACGGGCCCCGGAGCCCGCCGGGTGAGCACGCGCGTCGCCGTGGGTGAGCGCGCTCCCGACTTCCTGGCGGACGGCATCGACGGTCACACAATCAAGCTGAGTTCGCTGCGCGGCGAGTGGCTGATGCTGATGTTCGTCGAACGCCGCGAGTCGCTCGATGTGGCCGCGCCCGTGGCGAAGGCTCTGCGCGGGACCGGCGTGCGCACGGCGGCGCTGTGCTGGGGCAAGTCGCAGGCGCTGGCACGCCAGTTCGCGGGGCGCACACCGGACTACCTGCCGCTGGCCGACCCGACCGGCGACATCATGTCGCTGTACGGCCTGCTCGCACATGATGGCACCGAGGCGGCGCAACCGGGATTCGTGCTCATCGACCCGCGCGGCATCGTGCGGCTGGCATTACTCGGCCGCGAACTGCCGAGCGAGGACACGTCGAGGCTCGTGCAACTGGCGGTGCGCGGCGAGGACTGAACCCGGCGCGAAGGTCGAGAGCGGCAGGCGGTGGGAGGATCGCGAAGAACGCGCCGGACTACGCCGCGCGGCGGCCGCCGTTTGGCTCGAACAGCGCGCGGGTTGCGGCCTCGACGTCGCCGAACGAGAACGGCTTCGCCATGACGCGGTCGACACCGCGTGTGGCGGCGGCGTCCTCTTCGAGCTGGAACCCCCAGCCCGACACGAGCACGACCGCGCACTCCGCACGCCGGGACTTCACCACCGACGCCAGGTCCCAGCCGTTGACCTCGGGCATGCCGAGATCGGTGAAGACCACGTCGAACTGCTCACTGCGCAGGATCTCGATCGCCGCCGACCCACCGAGCGCGGCTGTGACGTGATGTCCCATGGCGCGCAGCATCTCGGAGAGCACCAACATCACCGTCTCCTCGTCGTCCACCACGAGCGCGCGCAACGACGTCGGTGGCGGGCCCTCGGCGGACGGGCCCAGTTGCACCGGAACCGCACCGACCGGGAACGTCAGCGTGAACACCGTGCCGCTGCTGGGAGCGCTCTGCACATCGATCTGGCCGCGATGGCGGTTCACGATGCCGTAGGCCACCGACAGCCCGAGCCCCGTGCCCTTGACTTCCTTGGTCGTGAAGAACGGATCGAACACACGCGCGCGCGTATCGGAATCCATGCCGATGCCGGTGTCGCGCACCTGTACCCGGACGGTCTCGGGCTCGTCGTGACTGGTGATCCACAGGTCGCCACCCACCGGCATGGCATCGATCGAGTTGAGCACCAGGTTCGTGAACACCTCGCGCAGTTCGGACGCCGCACCCGCGATGGTGAGCGTGGCCTTCAGGTCCAGGTGCACGTTCACGACGACGCCACGGCGCTTGGCTCCCGCCTCCCACGCCGGCCGCGTCAACTCGACGACGCCGTACAGCACGCGATTCACATCGATCGTCTCGAAGCGCTCGTCATGACGCACGCGCGTGAACTCCTGCACGCGCCGCACGGTCTGGGCACCATCGAGCGCGGCCTGCTCGATCACCCCGAGCTGCAGGCGGATGCCGGGATCGTCCACGGATTGCAGCAGCAACTGCGTGCGTCCGAGGATCGCGGCCAGGATGTTGTTGAAGTCGTGCGCCACCCCACCCGCCATCTCGCCGAGCGCGTTGAGCTTCGCGGACTGCACCAGCTGCGACTGCGTGGCGCGCAACTCGTCATAGGCCAGCTTCATGCTCTCGTAAAGCCGCGCGTTCGCGATCGCCGCGCTGCACTGACCGGCGAACAGCGTGGCGAGTTCGAGATCTTCCTGCTGGAAGCCGTGCACACCGAGGCGTGACAGCGTGATCACACCGAGCACGTGGTCGCGCGAGATGAGTGGCGCGCACAGCAGGCTCGACTGCTCGGGCGGCGTGCCCGGCACCGTGAGCGATCGCGGGTCCGCCTCGGCATCGTTCACGATCTCGCCCCGCCCGGTCAGCGCCACCGTGCCGGTGATGCCCTCCCCCAGCTTCAGGCGGACGGCCATCATCTCCTCGACGTAGCTCTGCGCGTCGCACACCTGGGGCACCAGCACCTTCTGCTGCTCATCATAGAGGAACACCGAGCACTCATCGGTGTGGATCACCTGCCGGATCTGCTTGGCGATCGTGCTCAGGATGGTGTTCAGGTCGAGCGAGTTGACGACCGCCCGGCTCACGGTCAACAACGCCCCGAACTTCTGGCGCTGGTCGACCTCGTGCTTGAGCAGTTCCTCGAGCGGCACCTCAGGGATCTCCTCGCCCGGGGCGCGCAACCATGGCCAGCGCGCGAGCGCGACCAGGACTTCCTCGATCGCCACCGACGGTACTCCCGCCGCTTCCCACGTCACGACCCGGGTGGCCAAGCCGCGCACCCAGGTGGCGAGCGTCCCGGATTCGAACGCACCCTGCAGCTCGGTCGTCAGCTCGGAGGCCTCGAGTTGCGCACGCTCCGCACCGAGCGCGGCCGAAAGCGCGCGCAGAAGCGCGCCTTCGGTCGTGGCTCGATGTTCCGCGACAAGTCGGGCGATGGAAGGGTACAGACCGGGCTCCGATGCGAGGGACTCCAACAGGAGCGTTTTCGGAACCCAGCCCACGCAGCTTGAGCCGCATACCGCCCAAACTGCGTGGAGCGTGCAGGTTGCACGACCGCGCGCGCTCGGCCGATTCGGGGCCGCACCGGGACCCTGCCGGGCCCGTCGCATTCGTGCCCGGGCGCTCCTTCTGCTAAGTGTTCCCGTGACCGAGTCCGATCGGAGGATCGTCCGTGAACCGTTCCCTGCTCACCAAAGCTGGCCTCGCCGTCCTGCTGCTCACCGCCACGCCCGCATTCACCGCTCCGGGCGCCGACCCCGCCGTGATCGTAAAGGCCGAGCGCGGCTTCGCCTCTCAGGTCCGCTCGCAGGGCGTGCGGGCGGGGTTCCTGGCCTGGCTCGCTCCCACCGGTGTGGTGTTCCGCCCCGGACCAGTGATCGGACGCACCAGCTACGAGAAGCAACCGTCCGGCTGGAACGGGCTCTTGGCGTGGCGCCCGGTGCGCGCGGCGATCAGTGCCGATGGCTCACTCGGCTGGAGCACCGGGCCGTGGACCTGGAAACGCGACAGCACCCAGAAGAAGGTCGATGCCTTCGGCGAGTACATGAGTGTCTGGCGCAAGCAGCGCGACGGCACTTACAAGGCCGTGCTGGACTGCGGCATTGGCCATGGCGACCCAGCTCGCGAGGAACGAGATGTGGTGTACTCGACGCCGGTGCCAGGCACCGGGCTGGGTTCGCGTCCCCTCGCCGCGAGGCAGTCGCTCTATCTGGCCGACGCCAACTTCGCGAAGTTCGCGGCGGCGGAGGGCATCCCCGGCGCGATCGCTCGCTACGGCGCGGACGACGTCATCGTACTGCGCGAGGGCTCGCAGCGTTTCACCGGCCGGACTCTCGCACAGGATTCGACACGCGCCCGGCGGGAATCCGTCGCCAAGATGATGTCGAACGCCCAGTACATCGCCGACTCGGGCGACCTGGGTTACACGTACGGCTCTTACGTCACCGGCACGATGGCCGCTCCGGACTCGGCCTATTATGTGCACGTCTGGCACCGCGGTGCCGCGGCGACGTGGCGACTGGCGTTCCAGGTCGTCATGCCGGTACCCAAGCCAGCCAAGAAGAAATAGTGAAGCAGAAATAGTGAAGCAGAGGTCGTCCGCGCGCGGCTCGACTGCGCGCCGAGCGAGGAGTGAGCCCGTGCGCCGCATCCCGTCGATTGCATCCGTCATGCTGGCGTTGCTCGTCGCCGTCGCCACGACCGCGCATGCAGCCCCGCGCCGCGCACTGTTCGACAACGCGCATGGCGAGCAGGCCGGCAATGCCGACTGGGTCATCGACGACCAGCAGCCCACGCCACGCCCGAGCGAGTCCCTCATCGACCGGCGCACCGACGGGCAGTTCTGGACCGGCGGCATCAGCACATGGGGCGTCGAACTGGTGAAGCAGGGCTTCAGCGTCAGCACGAACGACCGCGCCATCACGTTCGGCGTCCGTGGCAACCCGCTCGACCTGTCGAACTTCGACGTGTTCATCGTGCCGGAGCCCAATCGGCCGTTCACGAGT
>JANNWR010000439.1:0-30390 GCA_031408715.1 bacterium | reverse complement strand
CAATTCATCTTCCATCTGGCGAATTTGCTGGCTGAGCGCAGGTTGGGCGATATTCAGGCGGCTCGCCGGCCCGGCGACCGCTCGCCCGGTCCTGCTCCATGTCGGTTTCGAGGTCCTTTATCGGGGCGGGCACATCCCCGGATCGAGCTTCGTCGGCACCGCCTCGAGGCCCGAGGGCCTGCAGGCGTTGCGCACGGCGACCCGGAAGCTGCCGCTGGCGAAGCCGGTCGTGCTGTATTGCGGCTGCTGCCCGTGGGGCGATTGTCCGAACATGCGACCAGCCTACGCAGCGGTCGCCTCCACCGGCCGGAAGGTCAAGATCCTCTACATCGCGCAGAACCTGCAGAAAGACTGGGTGGATGTCGGCCTGCCGACCGTGAGCAGTGATCGTTGATGCGCTGAACTCAGCGTGATGGCACGGACCGTCCTGCCGACTTCGCTCGGGCGCGCCATCCCGGCCCCGAGCCGTAGCCGGCGCACGGGTCCCCCGCCGAGATCGGCGTTGACACACACTCCACCGCCATGGAACCTTGTTGCCCCATGTACGCCGCCCTTCGCACGTTCACGACCCTTGCACTACTGATGGCCACCCTGCTCGGACAGGGGGCGAACGCAGTCATGCAGCTGCACGTCGTCACGGCGCATGACTCATTGGCGGATCACCATCGGCATGGGCCTCGAGCGGGTCAGGCGCAGCCGGACTCGGACCACCGCGACGATCACTCGCACGAGTTGTGTGCCACGCCCGCATGGGCCGCACGCGTCGCAGCGGCGGCCCCTCACACCCCGGCAGCCGCTGCGGTCGTTCAGGCGTTCACCACCCGCGTGAACGCGCTTCCACTGCCCGTACCGCCTGCCGCCGTGTCCCGCGCCGGGCCGCCCCGCCAGAAACGCCACTCCATATTGCGCCTCTGATCGATCGGGCTGTCGCTGCCTCGCAGCGCCACGTCGTGCTGCCCTGCCCGCTCCTTCCGGAGGATCCATGCGCTTTGGAGTCTTCATGCTGTCGGCGTTGCTCGTTGCCGGCGAATCCCGTGCTGCCACGCCGCTCTCGGAATCCGCGTTCCTCGACGTCGCCTCACGCGACGTCCGGCTCCGCGCCATCCTTGACGAGCCACTGGAGATCGCTCGAGCAGAGCGCGCCCGCGCCACGGCCCTGCGGGGCCCCGAAGCCGCCTTCGATCGTGAGGCCCTGAACGGCCAACCGCGACAGGACACCTGGAGCCTGTCATGGGCGGTGCCATTGGACGGGCGCTACTGGCTGCAGGATCGCACGGCACGCGCAGCCCTGAGCGCGGCCGAGAGCAGCCACGAAGGGTCGCGTCTCGCACAACGCGCCGATCTGCGTGAGGCCTTCGCGACCTGGGCGCTGGCGCTCGACGGTGCGATGGTCACCGGGCAACTCGCGGAGATGATCGACCGACTGGAGCGCCGGGCCGCCGCGCAGGCAGCGAGCGGCGAGGCGTCCGCGCTCTCGGCGCGGCGGCTGTTCCTGGCGCGTGTCGAGGTCCGGGCCGAAGCGGCCCGCTGGATGGCGCAACTCGCGCACGCTCGAGGCCGAGCGCGCGCATGGCTGCCGGAACTCGCCGCAGATGCCACTCCCACGCGACCGACACTACCCCCGGTCCCTGCAGATACTTCGCTGTGGTCGAGTTCGCCGCACCTTGCCGCGATCGGACACGCGCAGCGGCAGGCCGAGGCGTCCGCCCGCCTGGCGGGCCGGTTCTGGGCCTTGCCCGAGCTGTCGGTCGGACGGCAGATCGTGCGGAACGAGCGAACAGATCTCGGCGGCCCCGTGTTCGGGATCCGCTGGCAGCTCCCGCTCTTCGACCGTGGCCAGGGTGACCGGATCGAGGCGCGCGCACGACTGGGCGCGGTCCGCGCCCGCCGCGAGTTGGCGCGATCCCGCATCCGTGAGGAGTTCGCGGCGGCGCTCACGGCGTATTCGGCGTTGCGCGAGTCGGCGGAACTCTCCTCGGGCGCAGGGCCTGCTGGGACACGAGTGATCACGAGTGCAGCGGCCATGTTCGAAGCGGGAGAGAGCGACGTCACCGATCTACTCGAGACCCTGCGCGGCGTACTCAGCGGACAGTTGGCGGCACTGGAGTCCTACGCTGCCGCCCTGCGTGCGCATCGCGAACTCGAACTCGCGGCTGGACGGCCGCTGCCCCTGACCGAAGGAGACGATAGATGAGCCGGATCCGACCGATGCTGGGGGCCGTCGCGGCGCTCGCGCTGGTGGCGACAGGCTGCACGACCCGCGACAAGGTGGCCGAGGCGCACGAACCCTGGGCAGTGACCTCGTGGGGCGAGCGTTACGAGATCTTCGCCGAGGCCGAGCCGCTGGCGGTCGGAGAGGTCTCCAAGTCGCACACGCACGTCACGATCCTCGACGGCTTCGCCGCACTCTCGGAGGGCGTCGTCACGGCAGTGCTCATCGACTCGACCGGTGCGACCTCCGAGTTCCGACAGCCCGAGGCGCTGCGCGCCGGGATCTTCTCGATCGAGATCAAGCCGGAACGCTCCGGCATGTTCGATCTCGTCTTCCGCGTCGAGAGTGCCGCGGGCACCGAGTCGATTCCCTCGGGTCGCGTGCAAGTGGGTTCGCACGCCGAACCGGGAGGACTCCTGACCGCTCCCGCGGCGCAGGGGACGGCTGCAGGTGCCTCTGCTACAGGGGGCGAGCCCACCAGCTTCCTCAAAGAACAGCAGTGGCGCGTCCCGTTCGCCACCGCGTGGGCGAGCGAGGGTTCGCTCAAGCCGTCGGTCAGCGGTCCGGCCCGCATCCGTGCGGCGGCGGGCGGCGAGGCGGTGCTCACCGCACCGCTTGACGGCGTGGTCGTCCCCTCGAGCCGACTCTACGTGGGACTCGCGGTGTCACGTGGCGGCACCGTGGTCCTGCTCCGCCCTCGTGCCGCGTCGGGCCGCAGCTACGCGGAGATCGAGTCCGAGTCGAGGCTCGCGACCGAGCGGCTCGCCCGGCTACAGGACCTGTTCGCCGCCGATGCGGTGAGCCGAGCCGAACTGGATCGGGCGCGTGAACGCGCCGCCACGCTCCGCGCCGAACTCGACGCCGTGCGCGGCACCGGACGCACCGTGGCGGTCACGGCACCGTTCGCAGGGCGCATCGCCGAGGTCATGGTGAGCGCGGGAGCGGCCGTGGCCGCCGGCGCCAGCCTGGCGCGACTCGTTCAACCCGATCCGCTCTGGGTCGAGGTCGGCCTGCGCCCCGAACTCGCGGCCACCTGGAGCGGCACGCCGGCGGGACTCGTGATCCAACGCGGACCGGGGCAGCCCCCCGCCGTGTTCGACGCGAGGTCCGTGCGGTTGGTCTCCCGTGCACCGGAGGTCGATCGCACGACGGGGTTGGTGCAGACCATCATCGAGGTGCGCGGCGCCGACGGACTGCGCGTCGGCACGGCGGCGCAGGCGGAACTGCTGCTGCCCGGGACGCGCGCGGGAATCGTCGTGCCCGCCGAGTCGATCGTGGACGATGCGGGAGTGCCCGTGGTCTACGTGCAGGCCGAAGGCGAGAGCTTCGTGCGGCGCGAAGTCCGCACCCTCGGACGGCAGGGCGCGCACGTGCTGATCGAGGGAGTGCTCGCGGGCGAGCGTGTCGTCACGCGCGGCGCGCCTGCAATCCGTCGTGCCGCGCAGATGTCATCGGGTGAAGTCGAAGGCCACGTCCACTAGCCGGCGGAGGAACCATGCTCAATGCCATCATCGCCGGCTCGCTCAAGCACCGCGTCCTGGTGCTCGCGGCGTCCGCGGTCCTGCTCGTCACCGGGATGGTCATCATCCCGGGTCTTCCCGTCGACATCTTCCCGGACCTGACCGCGCCCAGTGTCACCGTGATCACGGAGACCCGTGGGATGGCGCCCGAGGAAGTCGAACTACTGGTGACGTTCCCGCTCGAGTCCGCCTTGAACGGTGCTGCGGGTGTCCGCCGCGTCCGTTCGGTGTCGGCGGCCGGCATCTCGGTGATCTGGGTCGAGTTCCAGTGGGGTCAGGACGTCTATCGCGCCCGGCAGGTGGTCGCCGAGCGCGTCCAGGGGGTCGAGCTGCCGGCCACGGTGGATGCCCCTGAGCTCGGACCAGTCAGTTCGATCATGGGCGAGATCACGTTCATCGCACTGACCTCGTCCCGTCCCGAGGTCGGGCCGCTGGAGCTGCGGCTCACCGCCGAGACCACGATGCGCCGCGCGCTGCTGGCGA
This sequence comes from bacterium, assembly GCA_031408715.1. Taxonomy (GTDB): domain Bacteria; phylum Eisenbacteria; class RBG-16-71-46; order RBG-16-71-46; family RBG-16-71-46; genus JAIOPA01. The sequence goes on along the minus strand of JANNWR010000439.1, from coordinate 26,175 downwards.
TCCCCGGGATCTCACAGGTCAAGGCCATCGGTGGGGACCTGCGGGAGTTCCATGTCGAGGTCGATCCCCAGCGCCTCGCACAGGTCGGCGTGACGCTCGACCAAGTGGCTGGGGCGCTGAACGACGCCACCCGCGACCCGGCCGCGGGCTTTCACGTCGATCGCGGCCAGGAGTACCTCGTGCGCGGGCTGGGCCGCGCGCGCGACGCGGCGGACCTCGCCGCGGCGGTCATCGAGTCGCGCGGTGGTACCCCGATCACCGTGGGTAGCATCGCGAACGTGCATGCCGGTCCCGAGCCCAAGCGCGGCACGGCGTCGTATCGCATGCGGCCCGCCGTCATCCTGAGTGTGCAGAAACAGCCGGGGGCCAACACCCTGGCCCTGACGCGCCAGCTCGACGGCGCGCTCGAACGACTGGGCCGCACGCTGCCCGCCGGTGTCACACTCGAGAAGGAGAACTTCCGGCAGGCCGATTTCATCGAGGTGGCGATCCACAACGTCACCGCGGCATTGCGCGACGGCGCGATTCTCGTCGTGTTGATCCTGTTCCTGTTCCTCGGCAACGTGCGTACCACGTTCATCATGGCGCTAGCGATCCCGCTCTCGTTGGTCGCCGGCATCTTGGTGTTCTCGGCCTTCGGCGTCAGCCTCAATACCATGACGCTCGGGGGGCTGACGATCGCCATCGGAGTCCTCGTCGACGATGCCATCATCGACATCGAGAACGTGCTGCGCCGCTTGCGACTCGAGCACCAGAAGCCCCCGGACCGCCGGCGCCAGGCGCTCGACGTGGTGTTCGGGGCGTCGTCAGAAGTGCGTGGCGCCATCTTCTACGCCACGCTCATCATCGCGCTGGTGTTCGTCCCCCTGTTCCTGCTGCCGGGAATGGAGGGACGTCTGTTGCGTCCGCTTGGGCTCGCCTACATCACGGCGCTGGCCGCGTCCTTCCTCGTCTCGCTCACGGTCACTCCCGTGCTCTGCTACCTCATGCTGGCCCGTTCCCGGGTGGTCGAGTCCGGCGAACCCTGGCTGTTGCGAGTCATCAAGGCTCGTTACGTCCGCGATCTCGACAACGCCATCGCCCATCCGCGGCGCGTCTACGCGGTCACGGCGATCCTGCTGGCGGGAGCACTGGCGACCCTGCCGTTCCTCGGACGCAGCTTCCTGCCGCCGTTCAACGAGGGGTCGCTCACGGTGTCCGTCGTCAGCGCCCCCGGCATCACGCTCGACGAGAGTGATGCAATCGGTCGGGAAGTCGAGAAAGCCCTGCTCGCATTCCCCGAGGTCGTGTCCACCAGCCGGCGCACCGGCCGCGCCGAGAAGGACGAGCACGTCCAGGGCGTCAACGCCTCCGAGATGGAGGTCGTCCTCCGCAGCGGCCGGCCCAAGGACCGTCTGCTCGGGGACATGCGCCGCTCGGTCGCCACCATCCCCGGAGCGCAGGTGAGCTTCGGCCAGCCCATCAGCCACCGGATCGACCACATGATCTCCGGCAGCAAGTCGAATCTCGCGGTCAAGATCTTCGGCCCCGATCTGTCCGTGCTTCGCGGCCTCGCGGGATCGGCCCAGCGGGTGCTCGCCGGTGTCCCCGGTATCGTCGATCTCGGGAACCAGGAACAGGCCAGCGTGCCGCAGCTCCTGATCGAGTTCGATCGCGCCGCAATGGCGCGACACGGCGTCACCGCGGCCTCGCTGGCCCGCACGGTCGAGGCGCTGTTCCAGGGCTCCGAAGTCGGACAGATCTCCGGGGCTGGCTTGGTCTCACGGGTGGTCGTGCGCTATCCGGAGGTCCTCCGGCGTGACCGCGACCAGATCGGAAGTCTACCGGTCACCACGCCGAGCGGGCACATCCTCCCGCTCGCCGAGGTCGCACGCGTCCGCTTCGACCTGGGGCCGAGCCTGATCCGGCGCGAGGACGTCCAACGGGTGGCCATGCTCACCGCCAACGTCGCCGGAACGGATCTCGCTGGCACGGTGGCGGAGGCGGCACGTCGGCTCGACTCGCAGGTGGCGCTGCCCACGGGCTATCGCATCGTCTACGGCGGCCAGTTCGAGGAGGCGGCCTCAAGCGCGCGCAACCTCGGGCTGGTCTCGGCATTCATCCTAGTGGCCATGTACGGGCTGTTGTTCGTGGCGTTCCGCCGCCACCGGCACGCCACGATCGTGCTGGTCAACCTGCCCCTCGCGGTGATCGGCGGGGTGTTCGCGATCCTGCTCGGAGGCAGCGGGCTGAGCATCGCCTCGCTCGTCGGGTTCATCACGCTGTTCGGGATCGCCACCCGCAATGGCGTCCTGTTGGTGTCGCACTACCAGCACCTGATGCGCGTGGAGGGCTTGCCGATCGAGGAAGCCGTGCGCCGCGGCTCACAGGAGCGGTTGGCGCCCGTCCTCATGACCGCGCTGGCTGCAGGCCTTGCCTTGATCCCATTGGTGCTCGCGGGCGGGAAGCCCGGCAACGAGATCCAGAGTCCCATGGGGCAAGTCATCCTCGGCGGCCTGGTGACCTCGACCTTCCTCAACATGGTGCTGGTCCCGGTGCTGTTCCTGCGTCACGGGGAACCCCGCCTCCGGACCAAGCCGCTCACGCAGGACTGAACCTTCGGTCCGGCGCGTGCAGATGCGCGTGCGGCTGACGTTCCCCCTCTAAACGACGGCAGCTCCCAGCTGGAGTAAAATGGCGGCTTCGGGGTTCCGTGACGGAAGGGATGGGACCGATGAAGCGCTCGGGACTCTCCGAGGAGCAGATCGCCGCCGACCTCGCGTTCGACAAGCACATGCGGTCGGAGGCGCTCCGAGAAAAAAACTGAGGCCCGTCCGCCGCCGTGAACTGGCCGCATGGTTCCAAGCGGCGCTCCACGTCAACTGCGTTCGGGCCTGCCGATTGGCCGGGTTCAGTCGCGCCGCCTGGTATCGACCGAGCCGGGCGAAGGACCAGTCCGCGCTGCGCATGCGGATCCGCGAGATCGCGCACGCCCGCCCGCGGTTCGGTTACCTGCGCATCTGCGTCCTGCTCCGACGCGAGGGCTGGGTCGTGAACCACAAGCGTGTCCGTCGGCTGTATCGACTGGAAGGCCTATTGGTGCGGATGCGCGTGCGTCGTCGCAAGCACCGGGCGCTGCATCGCGGTCCGGCGCCGCTCGCGGCCGGTCCGGTGGAGCGCTGGAGCATGGACTTCGTCCACGACGCGCTGGCCGACGGACGACCGTTCCGCATCCTCACAGTGGTTGATCAGTGGAGTCGCCGCAGCCCGATCCTGGAGGCGGGTTCGAGCCTGACCGGCCGCAGGGTCGCCGAGGCCATCGAGCGCGTGCTCACGGACGGCGTGATGCCGCGCGCGATCACGGTGGACCACGGCACCGAATTCCAGTCGCGCGTGACATCCATCAGGCGAGCGGTTCCGTCGTGGCGGTCTTCCGGCCGCGCCGCCGCTCGGTCAGCAGGTAGAGGACGGGCAGGACGAACAACGTGAGCACGGTCGAGGACGCGACCCCACCGATGACCACGGTGGCGAGCGGGCGCTGCACTTCGGCGCCGATCCCGGTGTTGAGCGCCATCGGAATGAACCCCAGACTTGCGACCAGCGCGGTCATGAGGACCGGACGGAGCCGTCGTTCGGCGGCGGCGGGGATCGCCGCTTCGACGGAGCCCCCCGAGTCGAGCATCTGACGCATGGTCGAGACGAGCACCAGGGCATTGAGGACCGAGACGCCCGACAGGGCGATGAACCCAACGGCGGCGGAGATGCTGAACGGCAGCCCTCGCAGCCACAGCGCCACCACGCCGCCGATGACGGCGAGGGGCACGGCCACGAACACCCGTGCGGCGTCAGGGAGGTTGCGGAACGTCAGATAGAGCAGGCCGAAGATGAGCCCGAGCGCCAGAGGCACGACGAGCATGAGCCGTTGTTGCGCGCGTGCGAGGTGCTCGAACTGGCCGCCGAAACGAACGTAGTAGCCGGGCGGCAGGTGCACTTCGCGATCGATCGTCCGGTGCACCTCGGCCACGTAGCTCCCGACGTCGCGGCCGCGGACGTTGGCCTGGACGACCACGCGACGCTTGGCCCACTCGCGATTGATGGTCGATGGCCCCTCGACGACGCGGATGCGCGCCACACGATCGAGCGGCACGCGCGCGCCGCTTGCCGCCGTCACCTGGATGCGGGCGACGGCCGCGACGTCGGTGCGATACTGATCGTCGAGCCGCACGGTGATCGGGAAGCGGCGCTCGCCCTCCTGCATCTCGCCGACCTCGCGCGTGCCGAGGGCCTCGACGACGTCCAGCACCTCGCGGGCGGTGATGCCATGGCGCGCGATCGCCTCGCGATCGACCACGATCTCCACCATCGGCTGGCCGGTCACCTGCTCGGCGAAGACATCGGCCGCGCCGCGCGTGTTGCGCATGACCCGTTCGATCTCGCGGGACTTTGCTTTGAGTGTCGCGAAGTCGTCACCGAACAGCTTCACCCCCACGTCGGACCGCACACCGGCGATCATCTCGTTGACCCGCATCTCGATCGGCTGTGTGAAGATCATGCGCATCCCCGGCAGGGCCGAGAGCCTGCGCTCCATGACGCGAACGAGGTCGTCCTGCGAATGGGCCTTCTTCCAGTGCTTGCGGTCCCGCAGCGTGATGAACACGTCCGAGAGCTCGGTGCCCATCGGATCGGTCGCGACCTCGGCGGTCCCCGTGCGGGTCCATACCCTCTCGATCTCGTCGGGGAACGCCGTCAGGAGCGTGCGCTCGATCTGCAGTCCGTAGCGCGCCGATTCATCGACCGAGACGCCGGCGAGCCGGACCGTGTTGATGACCAGCGCGCCTTCGCGCAGACGGGGCACGAACTCGGAGCCGAGCCGGGTCGCCAGCAGCGCCGTGGCGATGAGCAGTGATCCGGCGATGATCAGCACCTGCCTGGGCCGGGCCATGGACCAGCGCAGACTTTGGCTGTATCGCCGCTGCAGCGCCGAGACGAAGCGATTGTCCTTCTCGGCCATGCGCCGCGGCAGGAACGTGGCGCACAGGGCGGGCATGAGCGTCAGCGACAGGACGAGTGATCCGATGAGCGCGAAGATGACGGTCAGGGCCATCGGCCGGAACAGCTTCCCCTCGATGCCCTCCAGTGCCAGGATCGGCAGGTACACGATGAGGATGATCAGCTCGCCGAACATCGTCGGGCGGCGCACCTCGATCGCGGCCTCCTCGACGACCTGTTCCCGCGACTTGTCGCTCCGGTCCTCCCCCAGGCGCCGTACGGTGTTCTCGACCATGATGACCGAACTGTCGACGATGAGCCCGAAGTCGATGGCACCGAGACTCATCAGGCTGCCGGTGATTCCGGCGCGCAGCATGAGGTCGAATGCGAACAGCATCGAGAGTGGGATCGCGGCCGCCACGATCAGGCCGGCGCGCACGTTGCCGAGGAAGATGAACAACACCGCGATGACGAGCAGTGCGCCCTCGAACAGGTTCTTCTCCACCGTGTGAAGGACGCGATCCACGAGGCTCGTCCGGTCATACACCGTTTCGACCTCGATGCCGGCCGGAAGGCTCTTGCGGACCTCGGTGAGCCTGGCCTTCAGCCGCTTGGTCACCGCGTGGCTGTTCTCGCCCATGAGCATGAAGCCCAGGCCGAGCACGACTTCGCCCTTGCCGTCCGCGGTGACGGCACCGCGGCGGATCTCGCGCCCTTCCACGACGCGGGCGACATCGGCCACGCGCGTGGGGACGCCGCCGTGCGAAGCCACGACGATGTTGCCGACGTCTTCCGGCTTCGTGACGATGCCGATGCCCTGGACGAGATACGACTGTCCGGCCTGGTCGATGGTGCCGCCGCCGGCATTGGCGTTATTGGCCTCCAGCGCGTCGATGAGCTGGCCGAGCGTCAGTCCGCGCGATTCGAGCCGGGCCGGATCCACGACGACCTGGATCTGGCGCTCGTCCCCTCCCCACGTGTTCACTTCGGCTACGCCGGGGACCGATCGCATCTGGGGCTTGATCACCCAGTCCTGCACGGTCCGCAACTCCGCGAGCGACTTTCCGGCCCCGGTGATCAGGTAGTGGAAGACCTCGCCCAGCCCGGTCGCGACCGGGCCGAGTTGTGGTCGTTCGATCCCGGGCGGCAGCGCCACGCCGCCGATCCGCTCGGCCACCACCTGCCGGCCGAGGTAGAGGTCGGCGCCCTCCTCGAAGATGACGGTGACCTGCGACAGGCCGAACTTCGAGATCGAACGTACTTCCGCGAGTCGCGGCAGTCCCGAGATCGCCTGCTCGACGGGCGCGGTGATCTGGCGCTCGATCTCGAGTGGCGACAGGGCCGGCGCCACGGTGTTGATCTGCACCTGCACCGGGGTGGTGTCGGGGAACGCATCCAGCGGCAGCCGCAGGAACGCATGAACCCCCAGCGCCGCCAGCACGGCACCGCCGAACAGGACGCCCACGCGGTGGCGAATCGACCAGTGAATGACGTGGTTGAGCATGCGGGTTATTTCTTGGGCGCTTCGATTTCGCAGCAACCTGCACCGATGCTCTCCTTGAGCGTCTCGGTCTTGAGCAGGAAGCTGCCGGTCGTGACGATGCGCTCGCCGGGCCGGATGTCGGCGGCGATCGCGACCATGTTGTGATCCGCGGGAGTCGTGCGGACGCGGCGCGCTTCGTACGAATCGGGTGCCAACTGGACGAACACGAGCTGGACCCCCTTCGCGTCCTGCACCGCCGACTTGGGGACGAGGACAGCGGTGCGGTTGGCATCGTCGATGATGCGCGCTCTGGCGAACATGTTCGCCCGCAGTGCCCCATCGCGGTTGGCGATCGCGGCACGAGCCTTGGCCGTGCGCGTCTGCGGATCGATCGACGGCGAGACGAACTGGATGATTCCCGTGAACTCCCGGCCCGCAAGACCATCGACCTGCACCACGACTCGCTGGCCGGTCCGGACGCGGGACACGTGTGCTTCCGGCACGTCGATCTCCGCCCACAACTTCGCGGTGTCGACGATCTCGAACAGTGCGTTGTCCGTGTTGACGAGCGTTCCGACCGTGGCGGTTCGCTTGATGACCGTCCCGGCGATCGGAGTCCGAAGTTCGTAAGTGCCGGCAGGTCCCGCCGTGGTTCCGATCATGCCGAGCGCCCCGGTGGCGGCCGCCACTTCGGCCCGGGCCGCCGTCCACTCGCGCTCCGCCTCCTGCACCTCGCGCAGCGCGGAGACGCCCTTCTCGTAGAGCTCCTGCTCGCGGCGGTGATTCGCTTCGGCCACCGAGGCACGGGCGTTCGCGGTCTGCAGCCGCGAGCGGTCCTCCCCGACCGCCGAGCTCTCGAGGATCGCGAGCAGCGCCCCGCGAGCGACACGACTGCCCAGATCGGCGCGGATCTCTCGCACGACTCCGACCACTCGCGAGTTGATGACCGCCATGTGTGCGGCGTCTGCGACCAGCGTGGCGGTCGCGAGCACGCCGGCGCCTTCCATGCCTTTCGCGGCCGCTACCGTCTCGATCCCGGCATCCTTCGCAGCCTGCATCGTCCGGAAGCGAACCAGCGTGCCGCTGGCCGGGGCCTCGTCGATCGCGACCGATGCCTCGGGCCGGCCGCCACGCTCGGGATGGTGCGTGGGACACACCGACATCGGGAAGCCGTGCTCGGCACACCAGTCGCCCTTGGCCTGGAAGACGGGAATGAGCTTCGGGTTGCACTTCGTGCAGATGGCCTCGAGCACGCCGTGCTCCGCGCACATGCCTTCGGCCACGGCTGCAGTCGCGACCGCGCTGGTCGAGGCCGCCTGCGTCTCGTCGTCCGCCTTCTGCCCGCACCCACTCATGAGAAGGGGCGCGAGCAGCAAGACGAACGGGAAGGCTCGGAGTCGCATCAGTTGCCCACCGGCTTGGGCGGCCGGACGATCTTGAGGTTCGGATCGTGGATCGTGCATTGCGACATCGGGAGGCCGTGATCGGGGCACCAGTCATTCGCGGCCTGGAAGGCCGGGACCAGCGACGGGTCGCAGCGCGTGCACTGGGTCTCCGCCACCAAGTGCTCATCACACCAATCCTCGTGCGAGCCGGGAACGACCGCGGCATCGGCATGACCTGCACCCTGGGGCGGACTCACGGTTTCCGTCGTGGAGCCGGGTGTGGCTTGTGCGGTGCCGGGATTCGATGCCTTCGCTCCGCAACCGCTGGTCAGTGCCAGCAACCCGATCAGGGCCGTCAGCGCGATCGTCGATCTCATCATCATCGTCATCGGTTTCCTCATTGTTGGAAGTGTCCCCTGGCCACGGCCAGGTCGATTCCGGTAAGGGCTGCAGCGAGCAGCCGGTCCAAGTACTCACGCCGGGTGTCCAGCAGGTCGCGCCGGACCACGAGGAGCGCCGGCAAGTCGAGCTTCCCCGCGCGATAGCTTTCGCGGACCATGCCTTCGGCCTCGGCCACACGGGGCAAGGCGCGCTCGACGAGACCGTCGACGGCCCGGCCGGCCAGCTCGTACGCTTTCGATAGTCCCTGCACTTCAGATGCCGCCGCGTTCTGGGTGCGCTCCAGCTCCCCCCTTGCCCTTTCGCCGCGGGCGCGGGCGGCCGCCCGGCTCTCCTGACCGTACTGGAAGATCGGCAGCGTGACGGCAAGGCCCGGCCGCACGAGCGGCTCGCCGTTCTCATGGCCGTAGTCGAGCCGGAAGGCCAGACCCGGCAGGAGGTCGCCGCGTGCAAGAGTCCGTGCCGCGTTCGCGGCCTTCAATTCGTGTTCAGCAGCCAGCACATCGGCCCGTCGAACCGGGGCGCTCCCAGCGAGCGTGCGTTGGATGAACGACCACTCGGACGGATCACCGGCCAGCAGTAGACGCTCTCCGGATGGTTGGCCCAATGCGGCCGCCAGTGGGATGCGTTCTCGCGCCAGCAGTTCCTCTTCCGCCAGCAGCTCGCTCTCGGCGCGAACCTCTTCGGTCTCGGTCAGCAGGACCTCGAGTCTCGGCACCTGGCCGGCTCGGTGCCGGTCGAGCGCGGTTGCGCGCAGGTCGGCCGCGACCGCCAGCCGCTCGCGCGCGAGCTCGACTCGCCGAGAGGCATGTTGCACACGGTAGTAGGCCGCCAGCGCGGCACCCACCGCGCCACGCCTGGCATCGGCCAGCAACTGCTGCTCGCGCTCGTACTCGGCTCGGGCCACACCGACTCTCCCAGCGAACCCGATGCCGATCCCGAGCGGGATGTTCAACTCCCACTGGGTTCGCCGCTCGAACCGGTCGTCGGTGGATGCCACGCCCTGGATCGTGGGGTTCTCACGTCCCAGCGAGCGAGCCCCGGCGAGTCGTCCGCGGGCCTCCCGTACGGCGCTTGTGGCAATACGTACGAGAGGAGCACGGGCGCGCGCCAGCGCGACGACTCGCTCGGCGGTCAGCGTGTCGGATGTGGGCGGCATCGGTGGCATCTGAGCGGATGCGCTGCCGGCCAGCAGCAGGCCGAGCGCAGTCCACAGCAGGATCGTTCGCGACATGGATCCCGTACTCGCTCTCGCCAGCGTGCGAGGAGAGCGGAGAAAGTCCGTGAGTGGCCTCATCCCGGGGGGACGAGGTGGTGGGCTAGCGGGTTCGCTAGACGGACTTGGGGACGTGCAGGATGTCGGCGGGTGGTGTGGACGGCGGGGCATCCACTCGCGCGGACACCCGAAGTGCCGGCGGGCCGTCGAGCAGCTCGATCGACGCCGGCCTCGAGAGCGAGATCGCGCTGGGCGTGCAGCACTCACAATCCGGACAGGTATGGTCACACAAGCCATCGGGCTTGCAGCAACCTGGCTGCTCATCGGCACAGGCATCCTGAGCGGGCCGGAAGACCGGACCGATCGAGGGACCGAGCACGAGTGCCAGCAGCAGGATGTGGAGGAATCGACGCATGGACGTGAGGATACCGGAATCCTCGGCGGGTGCGCCACCAGTGGTTTCGCTCTTTGCATGACCGGCCGCGAACGTTCCGGAGTTGTCATCGCCCGTGTGGATCCCGGACTTCACGGGCGAACCCCTCACTCGGGAACATCGAAGTCGGCTCGGGCCATTCGACACTGGCCCCTGTGAACGCCGCTTCGTGCGGTCCGGTGACCGCCTGCTCGGGAGTGCACGCATGCATGAGGATGGGAGTTCCTTTCGCGCACCCCGCGATCGCTCAGCCGGGGTGGGATTCTCGCGGCTGATTTACCGTTGCCCGGAGCAAACCGGCGTCCTACGCTCGGAACGGAGTTCGAGCGGCGGCACGGCCGTGACCGCTGCGCATCCGGATTCCGTCCCCGAGGAGCGCTCATGCCGCCACGCACCGTCCGCCTGCTCATGCTGCTCGCTGTGGCCACGAGCGGGCTCGCCGCCCTGCCGGCGGCCTCCGCGACTCGCTCGCTGCGGCCCGCCCGGGCGACCACGCTCGATGACTTGAATCGCATCGACGCCAACCATGTCTCGATGGTGGTCAAGAACACGGGTTCGTTCGCGTTCGACACGCCGGTGGGCGGAGCGGGGCTCGAGTTCCCGAAGGGCTCCGGGAAGACCGCGGTGTTCGCCGCCGGACTCTGGGTGGCCGCGACGCGCAGCAGCTCGCTGCGCGTTTCAGTGTCGGAATACAGCGACGACTTCCGGCCCGGCAACGCTCCGGGCGGCGTGGCGGCGTCACCGTCAGACCCGGCATTCAAGGTGTACAAGCTGCTGCGCGTCTACCCCGATGCCGGCTCGCGCACGCTCGCGCTGGCCGCCTGGAACAGCGGCGCGCTGCCCTACGGCGCGCCTTCGGTGAGCGTGCTGGGCGACGGCACGCTGAACATCACCGGCGACCAGATGCTGTGGAGCGTGTACAACGACGTGGCCAAGGTCCCGGGCGCGCAGAACGGCGCCGGCACGGCGCTGCCGCTGGGGATCGAGGTGCAGCAGACGACCTGGGCGTACGACCGGCCCGGGCCCTACGGGCGCACCGTGTTCAAGAAGTACCGCCTCATCAATCGCGGCGGCACCCCTCTGGTGGGCACGCACGTCGGCCTGTGGGCCGATCCGGACCTGGGTGGATTCAACGACGACCTGGTCGGCTGCGATTCGGCTGCAGCGCTGGGTTATTGCTACAACGCCAGCAACGCCGACCAGCAGTACGGCACGGCCCCGCCGGCGGTGGGATTCGACCTGCTGCGCGGTCCCGCTGGCGCGCCGGTGCCGCCCGAACAGCTGTCGTTCAGCAAGTACACGAACGGCACGGACCCGAGAGACTCGCTCGAGACCTACTCGCTCATGCAGGGGCTGAATGCGGACGGATCGCCCAAGATCAACCCAGTGACCCTTGGGCGCACCCGGTTCTCGGTCTCGGGCGACCCGGTCACGAACCAGGGCTGGCTGGACTCCTCGCCGTCGGACCGGCGCCTGATGCTCGCGTGCGGGCCGTTCACGATCGCGCCCGGAGCCGCGAGCGAGGTGACGTTCGCGATCATGGTGGGGCAGGGCATGGACCGCCTGAACAGCGTCAGCGTGCTGCGCGAGACCGACGCGGTGATCCAGGCCAGCTTCGACGGCAGCCCGCTCGACTCCGATGCCAAGCGCATCGATGCCAACCAGGTCTCGATGGTCGTGCAGAACACCGGCTCGATCGCGCTCGATCATGTGCTGTTCACCGCCGGGCTCGAGTTCCCGAAAGGCTCCGCGAAGACCGCGGTGTATGCGGCCGGTGTGTGGGCCGCGGCCAAGCGCACGGGCGACCTGCGCGTCTCGGTGTCCGAGTACAGCGACGACTTCCGCCCGGGGGGCGCCCCCGGTGGCGTCGCCGTGCCGGTCGGGGACCCCACCGCCATGGTCTACAAGCTGCAGCGCGTCTATCCGGAGCCGGTGGTGCGCGACCTGGCACTGGCGGACTGGACGGCGGGGGCCGTTCCCAATGGCGCGCCGCCGGTGAGCCTGCTCGGCGACGGCACGCTGGGCATCGCCGGCGACCAGATGCTGTGGAGCGTCTACAACGACGCGGCCAAGATCGCGGGCCTGCACAACTCCGCCGGCACGGCGCTGCCCCTCGGGATCGAAGTACAGCAGACCACATGGGCGTACGACCGGCCCGGACCCGCCGGCGGCACGGTGTTCACGACCTACCGCGTCCTGAACCGTGGCGCATCACCGCTCGATAGCACGTACCTTGGCTTGTGGGTCGACCCCGACCTCGGCGGCGCCTCGGACGACCTCGTCGGCTGCGATACCACCACCGCACTGGGGTACTGCTACAACGCCACGAACGCCGACCTGCAGTACGGCTCGACGCCACCGGCCGTGGGCTTCGACCTCTTGCGCGGCCCGAGCGTGGGGCCGGTGACGCTGGGGCTGCGCGCGTTCAACAAGTACGCGAACGGCACCGACCCCTCGGATCCCCTCCAAACCTGGTTTCTCATGCGTGGGTTGAACGCCGATGGTTCGGCCAAGTTCAATCCCGTCACGCTGGGGCCGACGCGCTATTCGGTGTCCGGCGATCCGGTGACCAGTTCGGGCTGGCTCGACACCACGCCCGGGGACCGGCGGCTCCTGCTGACCTGCGGGCCGTTCACCATGGCGCCTGGCGAGGCGAAGGAGGCGACGTTCGCCATCCTGCTGGCGCAGGGTACCGACCGGCTCAACAGCGTGAGCGTGCTGCGCAGCTCCGATGCGGTCATCCAGACCGCGTTCGACGCCAACACGCTGCCGTTGCTCGCGGCTCCGCCGGTAGCGCACGCGCAGCTGTCGTTGTCGGCACCGTGGCCCAACCCCGCCCGTAGGCGCTGGTCGGTCGCGTTCACGACGCCGAGCGCCGGCCGCGTGACATTGGAAGTGGTGGACGTCACCGGGCGAAGGGTGCTCGAGCGCTCGCTGGGCGAAATGCCCGCGGGGCCGCACACATCCGTGTTCGACGCGCAGGCATCGCGCCTGGCCGCGGGAGTCTACTTCGTGAAGGTGTTGCACGCGGGCGGGAGCGCGTCCCGCCGTGTCGTGCTGCTGCCGTGACATGCGGCGAGTGCCGATGCTGACCTGGCATGGGTCCCCATGAAGCGGCAGGCACTCGGCACCAGCACACTCCAGTCCACGTGCTTCGCCTAAGGCCGCATGTGTGTGGACGGGACCATCTGCGCGCGGCCGAGAGAGGTCAGGCTTGCTGGCGGGAAAGGCCCTACAAGTCCGGGAACTCTGCCGCGAGGATTCCCGACACCTGACGCCTGAGCTCCGGGACCGAGTCCGTTGCGGTCTACCAGACGATCGCCCAGTCCAGCCCGAAGTACTCGTGAACCACGAAGTTCCGAAACGCGACGATCTTTGAACCTGGCCTCGGGCAGCAAAGTGAAGGCCCGCGCGGTGATCGGCCGCACGGGTGAGGAGGGCTCGTTGAAGGGCCCGATCCTGCACTTCGACGTCCGCAAGGGCACGGCCGCGCTGGATCCGGTCTCTCAGCGCCCCCGAACCTCCAGTTGGGGGCGTTCGCATTTGCGGGCCTCCCCTCCTGCGCTTCGCTTCAGGCGATCAGCGTGGCCAGGTCAGCGTGAGCACCAGCGAGACATCGCCGAACAGGAAGCCGGTGACGCAGTCCGTGGCGATGGGCGCGCCGAGCCCGGGCATCACGCGTCCGTGCAGCTGCCGCTTGAAGAGCGCGCTCGCTAGCCGCCAGAGCACGTCGAACTTGAAAAGAAACACGCCCAGCCGTAGTCCACGCGGCGAGTCGCCCGCCGCGCGCGTGGCGTTGAGCCCGAAGCCGGTCGCGGCCATGCCGAGTCCGAGCACGATGGGACCGGAGTCGGCGTCCATGTGACCCGCATGGCCGCTCGGGTATTCGCGGAACCCCGCGATCAGGAACAACTCGCTCCAGAAGTGCCGGGTGTACTGCCGGTAAATAGTCCGCGCGCGTGACTCGTCGAGCAGCTTCATGAGCCCGACCCGTAGTGATAGGTCGCAGCCACGCGGTGGCGCACCATCGGGTTCGCGATGCCGGCCGACATGACTTGCGGGCAGGCCGGTCGCGGCATCGCTTCCGCACGTCTCGATCCACACCAGATGCCGCTCGATCGCCGCAGCCGAGCGCGATTCCCCATCGAGCGCGTCTGACAGCTTCAACGCCAGGAGCGGTGGAATGGTGTCGAATGGCCAACACATGCCCGGGAACGAGTCCAAGGGGCCGCCCTCGGGCAGTGCATCGAGTTCGGTCCGCAGAATCGCGCACAGGTGCCGTCGCTCATCCGCATGCGTCGTCTCGCCGCTCACCTGCTCCCAGCGCGCCAACACCAGCGCGAGCCAGCCCAGGTACACGGCCTCGCGTGCGCCCGGCCCCAGCACTCGCACGTCGCCCAAGCGGGCCGAGACCGCGGCGCGGCTGGCCTCGACCAGTGCGCTCGCGGCCTCACGCGCACCGCGTGCCCCCCTGCCGCGCTCCAGATCGGCGCACAGCGCGAGCGCGGGGAACGCGAACGGGAACAGGTCGCCCTCGGGGAACCCATCGCACTCCACGGCGACGCGACGGCGGTACGCCGGCAAGTCCTGGGCACGCGCGATGAACTGCTTCGCCAGCCGGCGTTGGATGCCGTCGGTCATGCTCATGCACGCGCCCTCGCTCTAACCGACCACGAGGTTCAGCCGCTTGTCCTTCACGTGGATGACCTTGCGGATCGTCACACCCTCGAGGTGCTTGGCGACGTTGGCCATGCACTGACAGAGTTCCTTGCACAGGTGTGGCGCGAACGGATCGAGCAGTTCACGTGAACGCGACGGCTGCTTCGTGACCTTGTTCACGAACAAAGGATAGAAATTTCCTTCCGCGCACCCCGCGAGCGTTTTCGGCCGCTGACGTGAATGACGACACGATCCGCCGCCTCGACGATGTCCAACAGATAGAGCCGCTCAGGCCGCATAGAGAACCTGGGCCTCCGAGAGCACTTCCTCTCGCAGCGCGGCCTTCAGTCCGTTCTTAGGAACCAGATCGACAGGTCGCGCAAAGAGAGCCGAGAGCTCGGCTTGCAACTCGACCAGGGTGAACAGAGTCACCGGCATGCCGTCCTCGAAACTCACGAGAAGGTCGATGTCGCTGTCCGGCCGGGCCTCGCGTCTTGCCGCCGAGCCAAACAGCGCTAACTCGCGGACGCTGAATCTCGAGCATACGGCTGCAAGTGCCGAGTCGGAGACGTTCAAGCGTGCTGTCGGATTCATCGTCCCCCCCTCTTTCGTTCCCGCGGCCTCGGAGCCGTGTGTGCCTTTCACAGCCCAACTCAACTGAGCGCAAGCGGTATGCATGTCCGTGGCCAGCGCTCTGCGGCCCCGACCTCTTCGCGCCCTCCCCAAGACGCTACTGCATTGCCTTGTGAATGGCTACGCCGCTCGTGCGCGGCGGCCTCGCCGTCGTCGCTGATGACGCCGATACGGGCGGCGGCTTCTGATGCTGACACGGCGTGCCAAAGCACGAAACGCCCCCCCCTGGGACTTCTCCCGAGAGGAGTCGCGTTGCTTCCGTGCAGCGTGCTTCGACCTAGTAGTCGCCCTGATCGAATCCCTGCTGACCCCGTGCCGGCGGACGCTTCTTGTCCGGGATCTCCGTGATCAGCGCTTCCGTGGTGAGCAACAGGCTCGCCACCGACGCCGCGTTCTGCAGAGCCGACCGCGACACCTTCGTCGGGTCGATGACACCGGCGTCGAACATGTCCACCATCTCCTCGGTGTCCACGTTGTAGCCCATGTTCTGCTCGCCCTTTGACTCGGTCGCGGCACCGCGTTGGTGACTGCGCCGCCGTTGACCGCGGCGATATGCTGCTGCTCCTTCTCTCGGTCGTCCGACTGCGGCTGGCAAGGCCGGGCTTGCGCAGGTTAGGGTGAGCGCTGGCGAAGGAGGGAGTGTGAACATGTCTAGCCGATTCATGCGACGCCTTGGCTGCTACTTGATGCTCTCGATTGTCTTGTTGAGTGCGATCGTGCTTGCCACACCCTTATTCGCGGCCCCGGTTCAGGTGCATCGGATGGACTTCGAGATGGATACTGCAGGCCGCCTGCCTGTCGAATGTCGCTCGGGCCGGTCACTGAGCGTCGGCTACCGGATTGTGGCAAGTCCACAAGCGGCTCATGCTGGCGGACTCGGTCTAGAGCTCTCGTTGGACCGCTGGATCGGCTCCGGCATCCAGTACGGATACGCCACCTTCCGGATCCCCGCCGGCGCGCTGCGTGGCCAGCGCATCCGCATCTCGGCGTGGGGACGATTCGAACAACTGGAGGGTATCAATGATGGTGAGGGCCTGATCTGGCTTCAGAGCAGGCGTAACAATGGCTTGCCGGGACCGATGATCGACTCCGGCACTCCGATCGCGCGTTCGGCCTGGGTCCACACCATTGCTTCGATGAACGTCCCCGACGATACCGATTCTCTGTCGTTCGGCGCCCAGATCACCGGGCGCGGGCGATTCCTGGTGGACGACTTCGTGGTCGAGTCCCTGGGTCGCGCCGGCGCAGGCGATCTTCCGCCCCGGCCACTCACGACGCAGGGCGCCACCAACTTGCGGGCGCTTGGCGAGCTGGCCGCCTTGGTGCATTTCTTCCACCCCAGCGACACTGCGGCGGGAACGGATTGGCTCCGGTTCTTGATCGACTCGGTGGATGACGTCGAATCCGCTCCGAACCCAAAGGAATTGGCGGCTCGGCTTACCCGCCGCTTTGCCGGAGTCGCTGCCGGTGTGAATCTCACGGACCGTCGCAGACTCCCGAAGTCCGCACCTCCGGTGCCTCCATCGGGGGCCCGCTTCAGGATCGCCTGGGAGCACCACGGTTATTCCGCGAGCGCGGCGGCAGCCGGGACGTATTGGAATCGCCGCGTGCGGGTACCGGTGGACTCCACCGGTGGCGTGGCCCCACTCGGCACGGCTTGGGAGGGCAGGCTCGCGGGTGGAATTCGAGTGCGCGTTCCGCTTGTGCTGACAGCAGACTCCACCAGAACGCTTCCCGTGGCGGACATGAGCGTTCTGTCTCCGGCTGACCATCGGCCCGTGGGATGGTTTCCGTCGGGTGATGATCGGTCGACGCGACTGGCCGATGTGCTCTATGCGGTTGGCGTGTTGAACCACTTCTTCCCGTACGCAGAGGTGGTGAATCTCGATCTGGGTACCGCCACCGAAGTCGCATTGCGTGAGGCTGCTATTGCGCAGAACAGCGCGGCATTCACGCCGGTGCTGGAACACCTGTCCTCGACGTTGCGAGATGGCCACGGCTGGGTCACTGCGATCGCGGGCAGGGCCAGTACAGCCCTGCCGATCCAGCTCGAATTCGTCGAGGACGAGCTGGCCGTCGTGGCGGTGGACTCGACCGCGGGATCGATCCGTGTGGGCGATGTGGTGACAAGGGTCGGGATTGCGCCAGTGGCCGAGGCGATCGCCGAGATGAGTCGCCGGGTCTCTGCCGCCACTCCGGGCTACTTGCGCTCCAGGGTCGCGACACGCCTTGGCCTCTCGGACACGGCGATCACCATGGGCTTCCGGGCGGCGGATGGAACCGAGTACTCACGCACGCTGCAGCCGATGGCGGGCCCTGCTCCGCAGCTCGACAAGCCAGCTCGAATCGCCAAGCTTCGCCCGGGCGTGTGGTATGTCGACATCGACCGGATCACGGATCCGGACTGGATCGCGGCTCTCGACAGTCTGGTGACCGCCAAGGGTATTGTTTACGACCTGCGCGGCTACCCTCGCGGCAGCGTCCGCCCCCTCGAGGCGATGGTTCGCGATTCCGTGCTTTCTCCGCGCTGGAACATCCCGATTCTCAAGCGCCCGTACTACGAGACGGTGGAGTGGGACAGCACCGCACGCTGGTCCGTACGCGCCTCAGCCTCCCATCTTGATGCACGCGTTGCCTTCATCACGGACGGCCGCGCGATCAGCTACGCGGAGACCTGGCTGGCTCTGGCCGAGGCCGCTCAGCTCGGACCAATCGTCGGCGAGCCCACCGCGGGCACCAACGGGAGCATTACGACGATCCCGCTCGCAGGCGGTTACTCCATGTCATTCACCGGGATGAAGGTACTCAGGAACGATGGCAGCCAACATCACGGTGTCGGCATCCACCCCGCCGTCCCCGTTCACCGCACGCTCTCCGGGATACGCGCTGGCCGGGATGAAGCGCTCGAGAGAGCACTGGAGCTGGTTTCTCGCGAGCACTGATTGCAGACCCGTGCCCGTTGCCCGAGGCCACTGCTTTTGCCGCCGATGAATCGTTCTTCTCGCACTCAGAGTGAGGGCCAACGGCCGACACTCCGCCCATGGTCGCGCCCTTCGCGGCGCCATCTCTCGCCGTTTCGCGAATCAGGCGACATGTCCGCCTAGCGGCCAGCCTCGACTTTGACCCAGCGCGCGCCGCGACCCGAGCTCTCCGCCCGCAACACGCCCTCGTCGCGCATCTCACGCAGCACGAGCCGGACCATCTCGCGGCTGCAGCCTGGGCAGTCGGCCTCGATGTCGGCGATCCCGAACGGCAACAGCCGGCGCTCGACGGCGGCTCGTATGCGTTCACGCTTCGAGCCGCGCCCACCCCAAGTCCCGGCCCGCTCTTCGAATTGGCCGTACGCCCGGGTCATTACGCCCCAGAAGTAGCGGAGCCATGGCAGTGCGTCGTGCTTGCCGTCATGCCATCCGCCCGAGCTGCGTTCGAGGGCCTCGTAGTAGGTCTCACGCGACTCTTCGATGATGCGCTCCAGGCTGATGTAGCGGCCCACGCCATGGCCGCCCTGATACAACATGAGCAGAGTGAGCAGCCGGCCGATGCGCCCGTTGCCGTCGAGGAAGGGATGAATGCAGAGGAAGTCGAGCACCGCGAGCGGGGTGAGCACGAGGGGGTCGACATTCTCGGTGCGGAGGCGCCGGCAAGACTGCTCGAACTCGCGCATGGCTTCGGCGGTCATGAACGCCGGGGTCGGCTTGAATCGCACGCGCAGCGTCAGTCCAGAGGAATCTCGTTCGACGATGTCGTTGTCGACGGTCTTCCACTTGCCTCCGGCGTACCCTTGGTAGGCAAACAGGCGCTGGTGGAGTTGGAGCAACAGATTGGCCGTGAGCGGCATCTCCTCGTGTGACTCATGGATGAGCCTGAGCACGTCGCGGTACCCCGCGATCTCCTGCTCTGACCGATCGCGGGGCGTCTCATCACGCGTCACGATTGCTTCGACCCGGCCCGGAGCCGCGACCACACCTTCGATGCGATTTGAGGATTCACTCGACTCGATGATGGCGCTGGTCCTGAGCGCTTCGAGGTCATCGGGGCGCTGGCTTGCGAACAGCTTCTGTCGCCCGGCGCTCTCTCCGAGTCGTCGGATCGCGGCCATATCCTCCATCGTGAAGGCAAGCCGGGTCAGATAGTCAGACGTGAGCGAGCGCATTCATTCCTCCCCGGGGGCCTGCTGGTGAAGGGGGTAATCTTACCGCCCATTGGGGTATCAAGCACCACTTACTACCCCCTTTCAAGCCCCGCCAGGGACAAACTCGTCGCCCCGACCACGGCCGAGCCTTCAACGCCGGCGTTGTCGCACAGCGTGCGCGCCTGCGACTGGAGCTGACACGAGGTACAGCGCCAACGAAACGCCCCCCCGGCACTTCTCCCGAGGGGGCGTTCGCATTGCTACCGCTGTGAAGCGACCGACTAGTAGTCGCCCTGATCGAATCCCTGCTGACCCGGTGCCGCCGGACGCTTCTTGTCCGGGATCTCCGTGATCAGCGCTTCGGTCGTGAGCAACAGGCTCGCCACCGAGGCCGCGTTCTGCAGGGCCGACCGCGCCACCTTCGTCGGGTCGATGACACCGGCGTCGAACATGTCCACCATCTCTTCGGTGTCCACGTTGTAGCCCATGTTCTTCTTCTCCTTCTTCACCGCCTCGACCACGACCGAGCCTTCGACGCCGGCGTTGTCGCACAACGTGCGCAACGGCTGCTCGATGGCGCGCTTGATGATCATGACGCCGATCTTGATGTCACCTTCCAGCGTCGCCGCGAGCGCATCGAGAGCCTTCTGGCAGCGGATGTAAGCCACGCCGCCGCCCGGAACGATGCCTTCCTCGACGGCCGCACGCGTCGCGTGCAGGGCGTCCTCGACGCGAGCCTTCTTCTCCTTCATCTCGGTCTCGGTCGCCGCACCGACGTTGATCACCGCAACACCGCCAGCCAGCTTCGCCAGGCGCTCCTGCAGCTTCTCGCGGTCGTAGTCCGACGTCGTCTCCTCGATCTCGCGCTTCAGCTGGCCGATGCGACCCGTCAGGTCGCCCTTCTTGCCGTAGCCTTCGATGATCGTGGTCTTGTCCTTGTCGACGACCAGGCGCTTGGCACGGCCCAGGTCCTCGATCTTCGCGGCATCGAGCTTCAGGCCGATGTCCTCGGTGATGACCTTGCCGCCGGTCAGGATGGCGATGTCCTCCATCATGGCCTTGCGACGATCCCCGAACCCGGGGGCCTTCACCGCGCACACGTTCAGCGTGCCGCGCAGCTTGTTGACCACCAGCGTGGCCAGGGCCTCGCCCTCGATCTCCTCGGCGATGATCAGCAGCGGCTTGCCGCGCTGTGCGACCTTCTCGAGGATCGGAAGCAGGTCCTTCATGTTCGACAGCTTCTTGTCGTAGAGCAGGATGAAGCCGTCTTCGATCACGGCCTCCATGCTGTCCTTCTCGGTCACGAAGTAGGGCGACACATAGCCCTTGTCGAACTCCATGCCCTCGACGATCTCCTTCGTCGTCTCGATGGAGCGCGCCTCTTCGACCGTGATCGTGCCGTCCTTGCCGACCTTGTCCATGCACTCGGCGATGATCTTGCCGATCTCGACATCACCATTAGCGGAGATGGTCGCGACCTGCTCGATCTCCTTGTTGTCCTTGACCGGCTTCGACAGCTTCTTCAGCTCGTCGACGACGGTGGCGACAGCCTTGTCGATGCCGCGCTTGATGTACATCGGCGAGCTGCCGGCGGTGACGCTCTTCAGGCCTTCCTTGAAGATGGCCTCGGCGAGCACCGTGGCGGTCGTCGTGCCGTCACCGGCGACGTCCGACGTCTTCGATGCAACTTCGCGCACCATCTGCGCACCCATGTTCTGGTACGGATCGTCGAGCTCGATCTCCTTGGCGACGCTCACACCGTCCTTCGTGACGGTCGGCGAGCCCCACTTCTTGTCGAGGACGACGTTACGGCCGCGAGGTCCGAGGGTGACCTTCACAGCCTTGGCGAGGATCTCCACGCCCTTCAGGATCTCGGCGCGGGCCTGCTCGCTGAACAGCAGCATCTTGGCAGCCATTGGGCCTCCAGTTGGAATTCAAAGATTCAGGCGGCGCGCCCGATGGCGCGGCCGCTCGTGTTCACTTGCCCTTGTGGAGCACGCCGAGGACTTCTTCTTCACGCAGGATCACGTACTCGGTGCCGTCGATCTTCACGTCCGTGCCGGAGTACTTGCCGAGCAGGATGCGGTCGCCCTTCTTGAGCTCGAGCGCCATGCGCTTGCCCTCTTCCGTCATGCGGCCGGGGCCGATGGCGACGACCTCACCCTCCTGCGGCTTCTCCTTGGCGGTGTCGGGGATGATGATGCCGCCCCGAACTGTCTCCTGCTCCTCGATGCGGCGAACGAGCAGCCGATCGGCGAGAGGCTGGAAGTTCATGCGTTCTCTCCTTGATATAGGACCGCTCGTGGGACGCGACGGCGCCCAGCACGGCATGCGGTCCGGGGTGACGGGGTATCGGGGTCTGCGTGCCGCCATCCCACACACGCAACTCGCTCGGCAGTGAGCGGGCGCGGTTCGATGAACGACGACCTCCGTAATCTAGGCCGCCCGGACCGGTGTGCAAGTCGTCCAATTGCAAAGTCTGACAACTGCATTCATCACAGTCACTTGCAGACACTGCGCAGCGTTACATCATGCAACGCTTTGCCATAATGACAATCGCTTGCGAGCAGTCGACCGCTCGGTGTGAACCGGATGCGCACGCTTCTCAGCGAGTCGCTTCGAAGATGGCCGTGCGCGTCTCGCCGCCCAGGTAGCCCGTGCTGAGCGTGCCGATGACGATGACCTTCTCGCGCGGCTTCGGCGTGCGCGAGCGCGAGAACACCACGATCGTGTCGCGCCCCTGCACCAGCGTGTAGGCGACGCTGCCGCCGACCGGAAACACCTCGGCCACACGCCCACCCACGCGCACCTGCTGGTCAGCGTAGCGCGCGGGGTCCGACTTCAAGTGCGCCACGCTGATGGTCTTCTCCGGCCTCGGCCAGAATGCTGCCAGCGCCAACCCAAGTATCGCGAGCAACGCCACGATCTGCAGGCGCCGGTCCATCTTCATCAAGGCGGGCAGCTCGGACCACCACGGCAGCGGCACCGCGGGCATCTCGAACTCCTGCGGCGCCACGACTTCATGCGGGCGCGCGGCGATCGCGGCTTCGCGTTCCTGCTGCTCGGCCATCTGTGCGCTGATACGCGCGCGTTCCTCGGCATCGTCCATGGGGAAGTCGCGCGACAGCTCGGGAATCGGCCCGCCCACGTTGGCGGCGGACGGCACGGGCGAGCGGCGCACCATCGGCACGCTGCTGGCACCGGGATTCCATGACGGCATGGTCGGTGATGGCGTGGCAGGCGCAACCGGAACGCTGGGAGCGTGTGCCGCCGTGCGGAAAGACGGTGCCACGCGCGGAGCCCCCGCATCGGGATCCACCGGGCGCACCAGGCGCGGGGCCTCGGGAGGCAGGTTGGCTACAGCCTCCTGGCGCGTGCGCTCGGAGACGATGCCCTCGTCGGTACCCACGAGCCAATCCGCACGCTGGATCACCGGCTTTGCGGCCGGCAGGTCCAGCGCGTCATCATCATGAGATTGGTCGGGTTCGCCCACGGGGCCTCCATGCGCCGTACTTCAGGTCCCCCGTGTTATCGGCCGGAGCGACCTTCGACTGGAGGTCCGCGACCGGCCCCCGGCTCCCGCCAGAGCACTCCGCGCGCCGTGGCCGCATATCGCAGGGTTCCCCGGGCAGTGGAGTTCTCGAAAAGCGGCTAGCGCAGTCCCCAGTCGTCCAGCCGCCGGTACAGCGTCCGCAGCCCCATGCCCAGCATCGCGGCGGCGCGCGGCTTGTCACCCTGCGTATGCGCCAACGTGGCCTCGATCAACCGGCGCTCGGCGGCGGCCAGCGTCATGCCGACAGCCATCTCCAGGCGGGCCGTGGGCGCGGACTCCGCCCGCAGCGGGTCGGGCAGGCTGTCCAGGCCGAGCGGCTCGCGCCCGCGCGCCGTGGCCACCATGCCGTCGATGACGCTGCGCAACTCGCGCACGTTGCCGGGCCATGGGTACTGCGCCAACCGGTCCAGCGCGCCCGCGGTCACGCCGGGCACGCGGCGTTTGTGCTCGGCGTTGGCGGCGCGCACGAGCTCTTCCACCAGCGCGGGCAGGTCCTCGAGCCGCTCACGCAGCGGCGGGACCTCGATGCGGATCACGGTCAGGAACGCGTCCAGGTCGACATGAAAACGCTCGCGAGCCACCAGATCGTCGAGCGGCACGTCGCTGGCGCACACGATGCGCACGTCGGCGCGACGCTCCTGCGTGTCCCCGACGCGCTCGAAGCGCCCGAGCGTGAGAAAGCGCATGAACCGGATCTGCAGCGCGCGCGGCAGGCGGTCGATCTCATCCAGGAACAGCGTCCCGCCGTCGGCGCGTTCCAGCGCCCCGGGCGTGCCGCGAGTGCCGCGCGTCGAGCCGAACAGCTCGACCTCGAGCAGCGCTTCGCTCATCGTGCCGCAGCGCACACGCTCGAGCCGGCGTTCGCGTCGCGGGCTGGCCTGATGCAGCGCGCGCGCCACCATGCTCTTGCCGGTGCCGGGCTCGCCCTCGAGCATGACCGCCACACGCACCCCGGCGGCGCGGCGCACGACCTCGCGCACGCGCTGGATGGCGCGCGAGTTCCCGGCCAGCGCACGCACGCCGAACTGGCGATCGAGCTGGTGCTCCATCTCGGCGACGCGCTGCGCCAGCCGTTGATGCTCGATGCCCTGCTGCAGCGATGCCAGCAGGCGGTCGCGATCGAGCGGTTCGTATTGAAAGTCCCAGGCCCCGCGCTGGAGTGCCTCGACCGCACGCGCGCGCGTCTCGGCGCGGGCCAGCATGATCGCGCACAGCCGCGCTCGCACGAGGCCCTCTTCCAGCACCGCGAGCCCGTCGATGCCGGTGGCGCTCACTTCGCAAATCAGCGCAGCAGTCGGCCGCGCCAGCGCGTTGACCGCGTCTTCGGTGCCGTGCACCGCCAGCGCGTCGTAACCATGCTCGACCAGGAACGCTGCCAGCGAGCGCCCTGCCGCGGGCGGACGCATGACCACGACGACGCGCGGTCGCAGCGCGGTGGACACGGCGGAACCAGTGCGCACGGCGTCAACCGCGCGCGATAGCCGCCAGCGCGCGCTCAGGGCTCGGCACGTCTTCCATGTCGTCCATGTTGTCCGAGACCTCGCGCCACAGCAGCTTGCCGTTCTTGCCGATCACGAACGTCGCGCGCCCGCTGAAGCCGGCGTCGGCCAACAGCACGCCATAGGCCGCGCTGGCCTCGCGCTTCCAATCGGACAGCAGTGGGAATCCCAGGTGAAGAGACCGCGCGAACGCGGCGTTCGCGTGATAACTATCGACGCTGATGCCGTAGACGACCGCACCCGCCTGCTCGAACGCCGCGAGGTGTTGGTTGAATGCCGGCAGTTGGTGGCTGCAGATCGCCGAGAACGCCAGTGGGTAGAACACCAGCACCACGGCCTCCGAGCCCTGATGCTCGGACAGCGTATAGAACGCGCCACCCGGCCCCCTCAGCTTGAAGTCCGGCGCCATCTGGCCCAGCTCGGGAACGCTCTGCGTCATCATGGCCTCACCACTCCAGTCGAGAGTGCGTGCGAATACCAACTCGCGCGCAGCGGTCGCGTCTCTGTACGATGAGTTCATCATCTCCCGTGAATCCGGGCGCGTCCAGCCTCGTTGAACAGGTTGACCGAGATATGACCGTCGCACGGGAGCGCACGCGGGGCGACCGCGCAGTGGCCCCAACTGAAACTGCGGGATGCGGCCGGTGCGCCGACCAGGTTCAGCGCCGGGCGGTCGCCCGCATGACGTCCTGGCTGACGGCCGCCAGCTCCATGAGCGAGTGCACCCCCTTGTCGCGCTGCCAGCGAGCGGCCAGCTCGATGAACAGCCGCGCCGTGGTGCGGGTGTCCCCGAGCGCGCGGTGCGCGCTCTCGACGGGCAGCTCGAGGCGCTTGGCCAGCACGCCCAGCGCGTTACTGCCGGTGCCGAACAGCCCGCGCGCAAGCCCGAGCGTGTCGATGATGGGGTTGATCAGTGGCGGCGCGCCGGCCTCGCGGAAGAGCTGGATCAAGAACGGCAGGTCGAATGGCGCATTGTGGAATACGAGCGGCAGCTCGCCGCACGCCGCGCGCAGCGCGAGCCCGACGTCTGCGGGGCGTGGCCCGCCTGCGACCATGTCGTCGCGAATGCCATGCACGCGCGTCGCATCGGGTGGGATCGGACAGCCCGGATCGATGAGCGTGGACCACTCCGCGGCCAGCGCGCCATTCACGATCGCCACATGCGCGACCTCGACCAGTCGCGCGCCCTGCGCGGGATTCATGCCGGTGGTCTCGGTGTCGACCGCGAGCACGGTGACGCCGGCGAGCATGCTCACTTGCCGCCCGCTTTCTTCGAGTACGTCTCCCACGACACGCCGCGGTCCATGTCGCCATCGCCGATATAGCGCGCCAGCTTCATGAACTTGTCGGCCGGAATGTAGCCCGGCACGTTGACCATGTGGTCGCCGTTCGGGCGCAGGAAGATCGTGGTCGGATAGCCCGTCACGTCGAACGCTCCCGCCAGCGACTTCCCGTCGAAGGCGCGGCCTTGATAGCTGGCGCGCTCGGTGCTCTCGGCGTTCAGGCGCACCATCACGAAGTGCGCGTTCAAGTAGGCGCCCACTTCGGCGCGTGCATAGGTCTCGCGGTCCATGCGCTTACACCAGCCGCACCAGTCCGTATACACGTCGACGATCACCGGGCGCTTGCTGCGTGCGGCCGCGGCCAGGCCTTCATTCCAGCGGTACCACGTCACGCCCGCAGCGTGCGCGGGCAGCGCGAACACGCACATCACGAGCACGGCGGCGGCGAACGTGTGGCGCATGCGGATTCCTCCTCGAGGCGGGGAGCCTGGGCCCGGCGGCCTGCGCCCGAACGTAGCACGCGAGCGGCGCG
>JANNWR010000438.1:0-15082 GCA_031408715.1 bacterium | reverse complement strand
ACCAATGCAGGGCAGCGAATACCGCCGGGGAACTGAGCCACAGCGCAGCGGTGGCCGCAGCGGGGCCGGGACGCACATACCGCGCGAGCACCCAGTAGAAGATCAGACCCGTGGCCAGGAAGAATGCGATACCGACGGCATGGAAGATCACGGCGTCGGGCCCGGCCAGCCCCGTCACCGTCCGGAAGAACAGGTGCATGCTCAGGAACCGAGGCGCCCAGAGCGGTGCCGGGTCGTCGCCGGCCGCCTTGAGCAGCCAGCGGAAGTCGTCCTGGGCGAAGTAGGTCGTGAACGCACGCTGCCACGTGATGAGCGTCAGTGCCGCGAGGACCCAAGCCCAAGGTCTGCCCCTCGGAGCGGCATCGGGTGCCAGACTGGTGTCAGGTGTCATCGAGGCCCCTCCGCCGGGGCGCGTCTGGTTTGAATCACGTGGCGCGAACCGTGACAGGGCGCATGGAGTTCCCAGGGTGGTGTGCAGCAGCCAGAGCCGCGCTCCGTGGACAGCCTCGAACGGGTCGGAGCGCAGGCCTCGCAGATGGCTGTGTCGGCGTGTGCGAGCTTAGAGCGTCTCGATGGAGTCGGGCAACGGAGCGCGTACTCACCCACGGACTGAGCGTAGGACTTGCCGGCAGCGGCCCCCGTTCGTCGACCCAGATGATCGCCACTCCGCCGGCGAGCGCAGCGCTTTCCCAGATTCGGTCCAGCGACTAGGCTGGCGACAAACACTGCCGTTCGCTCCTCAAGCGTCGCTGCCACCGGAGACCCCATGAGTTCGCTGCCGCAGGCTGCCCCGCCGCAACGCACCGGGATGTTCGCCCAGCTCGCGCAGTTGTCTCGCGCGTTCTGGATGCTGAACATCATGGAGATGCTCGAGCGCCTGGCCTACTACGGCGTGCGCGTGGTCATCCCCATTTACATCGCCCAGGCCGACGAGATCCACGGCCTGCACTTCACGCAGGCGCAGAAGGCCTACATCTTCACGTTATGGGCGCTGGTCCAGACCGGCGTGCCCATCTTCTCGGGCGGGTTCGCGGACCGTTACGGCTACAAGAAGACCATCGCGGTCTCGATCGCCATCAAGATCGTGGGCTACCTGCTGATGGCCACCCAGCGCGGATTCTGGCCGTTCACGATCGGCTGCCTGGTGCTGGCGTTCGGCACCGCGATCTTCAAGCCCGGCGTGTGGGGTTCGCTCCAGCGCACCATGAACAAGAGCAACTCATCGGTCGGCTGGGGCATGTTCTACATGTTGGTCAACGTCGGGGGGTTCCTGGGACCGCCGCTCGCCCACTACCTCTATGGTTTCTCGTGGCCGACCGTGTTCTATGGCTGCGCGGTGATCGTGTCGCTCAACTTCGTGATGCTGTTCACCTACCCGAACGTCGACGCCGGCGGCGAGCGCTCCGCGGGTTTCTGGGAGACGACCGTCCTCACGTTCACGAACCTCTTCAACCTGCGCCTGCTCACGTTCATCCTGATCATGTCCGGCTTCTGGCTCATGTTCATGCAGCTGTTCGACCTGCTGCCCAACTTCATCGTCGACTGGGTGGACTCCTCGGCACTCGTCCGCACGTTCCATCTGCCGGCCATGTTCACCACCCAGACGCCGCGCGGGCTCATGGTGGCGCAGGAGTGGATGATCAACCTGGACTCGTTCCTGATCGTGGGGTTCGTGGTCTGGATCTCGCATCTGGTCGCACGCATGCGGCGCGTGCATGCGATCTTCCTCGGTATCGTGGTTTCATCCGTGGGGCTGCTGGCCGCGGGCTTCACCATGTCGGGGACTTCGTGCCTCCTGGGCATCGCACTGTTCTCCGTGGGCGAGATGCTCGCGAGCCCCAAGATGAACGACTATCTGGGCATCATCGCGCCCGAGGGCAAGAAGGGCCTGTACATGGGCTACGCCAACATGCCCACGGCGATCGGCTGGGCGTACGGCTCGTTCCTGGCCGGCGACCTGTATGGCCGCATGGGCGAGAAGGCCGGCCTGGCGCTCAAATACCTGGGCGAGCACGGTGGCGTGCCGACGGGCGTGGATCGCACGACGGCCATGGAATCCCTCCAGCGCGTCACCGGACTCGATGCGAGTGCGGCCACCCGGCTGCTGTGGGATGCGTACCACCCCTACCAGATCTGGTACCCGTTCTTCGCGGTGGGCATCGGCTCGGCGATCGGCATCTTCTTCTACGCCAGATGGGTGCGGAAGTACGAGGCCGCGGACATCTGAGCAACGAGCGCGGGAGTCTCAGGCGCTCCACCCATCGGCGACTCCCGCGCCCTCAGTTTTCCCCCGGCGCGAATCCCCGTGCGCGCAGGTGCTCGGCCACGCCCTCGCTCGCCAGCTCCTCAGGTGGCTCGCCCCACTTGTTGTAAGTGAGCGCGCGGTCCACTCCGGCCGCCAGCAACAGATCGATCACCGCCATGTAGTCGTCGTCTGCACTGCGACAGTTCAGTGAACCATGCGCGGCCCAGGCGAGTGGTGAGCTGCCGTAGGTGCGATCGCGTACGTTCACGGGCGCATCGAGCTCCAGTAGCGCGCGCACCGTTTCAGGCCGGCCATGCCATGCCGCCCAGTGAAGCGGCGTCCCACCGTGCGCGCTCTCGGTGGTGAGACTGAAGCCGAATGCGGCCAGCGCGCGCACTGCGTCCGCGCGGCCGGCCGCGGCTGCGTCGCCCAGAGCGTCCCTCTCGGATGGGTCCAGCGTCTCGAGCAGGCCGGGGTGCGCGTCCAGGACTCTACGTGCGCCGGGCTCGTCCCCGAGCGCAAACGCACCGAGGAACGCATCCAGCGGCCGCACGACAACCGCCGCACCAAGCGCGCGCAGGGATTCCGCGATGACAGTGTGGCCTGAGCGCACTGCCAGTTCGTAGGCGGTGCGCCCGTCGGCGCGCGCTTGCGCGGGATCCGCCCCATGCTCGAGCAGCATCTGCACGACCGCGGCTCGTCCGGACGCCGCGACGCGATGCAGTGGCGTCTCCCGGCTCGCATAGCTCGGCACGTTCGGGTCCGCGCCATGTTCCAACAGCCAGCGCATGCCGTCGTTCGCCTTGGCCGCCAGTGGTTGCTCGTCGCGATAGCCGGCCAAGTAGTAGAGCACGGTGTTGTCCCACCTCGGATGCACGGCCGATAGCTTCAACCCGTGCGCCAGCAGGAGTTCGAGCACATCGCGGTGGTCGCGCTCGGCGGCGTGGTATGCCGCTTCGCCGTCGTTGGGGTCGGCGCCATGTTGCAGCAGCAGCCTCACCAGACCCGCGTTGCCGCGCTCACTGGCTCGGTAGAGCACACTCAGCGTCACATCCGCGCTCCCGGGTTGGAGCGTCGACGTGTTGGCGTCGGCCCCCAGGGCCAGCAGCCGTTCCCCGATCGCCACGCTCGCCGCGGCGCGGCCATCGAGCGCGAACAACGGTGACTGCGCCAGGCAGTCGAGCGGCGTCCAGCCGCCGTTGGGGCCGATCCCCGTGGTCACCTGCGCGGGGTCGCGCGCCATCCACGCCTCGGCAGCCGCCAGGTCGCAGGCCGCACACGCGGCGTGCAGACTGCTGCGCGCCACATCCGGGAAGCGCTCGAGCACGTGCCGCATCGTGTCGCCGTCGGGCTCGGCCAGCGCGCGCAGGAAGCGCGCGACCTGCTGGACGAACGGCTCGGCGGCCTCCACGTGGCGCTTGAGCGCGGCCCAGTTCTCGAGCCCGGCCTCACGCGCGAGCGCGTGCTGGACATCGGCCAGCTTGAGCTGGCTGGCGATCGTCGCGTCATCGAGCGACGCGAGCCGGGGCAGTGAAGCTCGCACTCGCGCCAGTGCAGCGGCGTCGAGCGTCCGGGCACTGCGAAGCAACTGCTTGGCGGCCTTGCGGACGCGCTCGAAGGTGGGAGCCGCGGGCTCCCCATGGGAATCGGACATGCTACGAGCCTCCGTGTCGCCCGTGTCCGCACACTTGGGCAGAAGGTTCGTAGGATGCCGACGTCACCGACTCAGGTGGGAGATCCCTGTCCGCGGACCGGATGCGCCCTGCGCGCAGGCGCGACTCTGCCGCATGATGGGAGTGACTGCAATGCCACAAGCACCGCCGCAGCCGGCTCGGGCCCGGCCGTCCGTGAGCAGGCCGGTTAAGACCTCCCGGGACTACCCACGAGGGCGCAGCCCATGCTAAGGATGGGCTGCCACCCACCCGCCTGCTCACCGGGAGTCCCGCCATGCCCTACTTCACCGCCGCATCGCTCGCCTTCCTGCGCGGCCTCAAGCGCAACAACCACAAGCCCTGGTTCGAAGCACGCCGCGAACAGTACGAAGAACACGTGAAGGCGCCCATGGCGGCGTTCGTGGTCGAGATGGACCGCCGCCTGCGCGACTTCGCGCCCGAGATCGTGGGTGATCCGAAGCGGTCCATGTTCCGTATACACCGCGACGTGCGCTTTTCACACGACAAGTCCCCATACAAGACGCACGCGGCATGCTGGCTCTTCCATGGCGGCGGCTCGTCCAAGGTGGGGCGCGAGGCGCATGGCGGCGGCGCGGGCTTCTACTTCCACCTGGAACCCGGCGCGTGCCTCATGGGCGGCGGCATCTGGATGCCGCCGGCACCCGCACTCAAGAAGTTCCGGACGGCCATCGCGGCCGATCCCAGATCCTTCGAGCGCATCGTGCAGGCCCCCGCGTTCCGCAAGCGCTTCGGGGGCCTGAGCGACGAGACGATGCTGAAGCGCGTGCCTCGCGGTTACACGGCGGACCATCCCGCGGCCCAGTGGCTGCGCTACCAGTCATTCACCGTGGGCCGGCCAATCACGGACGCGCAGGCCACGAGCAATCGCCTCACCGCCCTGCTCGAAGCGGACTACCGCACCATGCTCCCGTTGGTACGCTGGCTCAATGGCGTCATCGGCCTCGGTGAGTGAAGCAAACCACGGCGGCCGTTCAGGCCGCCGCGGCAGCCACCTACCGCAGGTAGTCGGGCAGCCGGTTCTCCAGCCGAGCGCGCTGTGCCTGTGTCAGGTGCTTCGCCCCGCGCACCGTGCCCACGCAGATCGGGCTGCCGCAGTAGCACTGGAACGGTGACGCCATGTCGTACTCGGTGGTGTTGTAGTCGAACGTCACGCCCTCGCCCTCGGCGATGTCGCGGACGGCGATCACCTCGCGATTCCGGATCATGGCCGTCGGCTCGCATGAGTGGTCCAGGAACCGCCAGAAGTAGCGCCGGATCAGGTCGAACTCCTCCTGCGCGTCGTCCTGGTCCACGTGCAACCCCTTGCCCACCTGGACCGAATAGCGCGTCGGTACGGTCGTCTCGCGGCCGGTGACCGCGAATACATGCGTTCCCTTGGCGATCGGGCGGGCGGCGACCAACCGGCGGTGTTCGTCGGTGACGAGGACCGCGACCAGGTCGCAGCTGCAACGCAATAGGCTACCGGCGGCGTGCTTCGACTGAGACAGCGTCTGGGTGTGCGGGGATACGGCGGCCAAGTGTCCTGCCCTCCGTGACGGTGGGACTCCCTGAACTGCACGAGCGATCGTGACATGCAGCACACCATGCAGGTGTCATGCGTCCGACGTTCGCCAATGTGCACGAAGCGCACGAGGATTCCAACAGTAATCGTCATGGACATGCAGATGATGCGCATGAT
Organism: bacterium; assembly: GCA_031408715.1. Taxonomy (GTDB): domain Bacteria; phylum Eisenbacteria; class RBG-16-71-46; order RBG-16-71-46; family RBG-16-71-46; genus JAIOPA01. Next base: position 9,465 of record JANNWR010000438.1, on the reverse strand, counting down.
CGATCGGGTTGGGCATCGCATGCGATGAACATCCGTGCCATGCGCATGCGATCGGTCCGGGCTTCGCATGCATGAGGAGTGAGGCCATGCCAACGCAATGGCGATCCGTCTTGCGGGATACGACGAGGCCCCGGGAGCATCGGCTCCCGGGGCCTCGTGTTGTTCGTCGAGTACCGAACTCAGCTCTTCAAGGCGACCAACACTTCATCCAGCATCTTCTTGGCGTCGCCGAACAGCATGCGGTTGTTGTCTTTATAGAACAGCGGGTTATCGACGCCGGCATAGCCCGAGGCCATGCTGCGCTTCATGACGATCGACACTTTCGCCTTCCACACCTCGAGCACCGGCATGCCGGCGATGGGGCTCGACGGGTCGTCCTGGGCTCCCGGGTTCACGATGTCGTTGGCACCGATGACCATGACCACGTCTGTCGCTGGGAAGTCGGCGTTCAGTTCATCCATCTCGAGCACGATGTCGTACGGCACCTTGGCCTCCGCCAGGAGCACGTTCATGTGCCCGGGCATGCGGCCGGCCACCGGGTGGATGCCGAAGCGAACGTTGACACCCTTGTCGCGCAGCAGCTTGGTGATCTCGTACACCGTGTGCTGCGCCTGGGCCACGGCCATGCCGTAACCCGGCACGATGATCACGCTCCTGGCCTCACGCAGCAGCTCGGCGGTGTCGACCGCGTTGATCGCGGTCACCTCGCCCGCTGGAGCGGATCCCGTGGCCGGCGTGACTCCACCCTCGGTGCCGAACCCCCCGGCGATGACCGAGAAGAACTGGCGGTTCATCGCCCGGCACATGATGTACGACAGGATCGCACCGCTCGAGCCCACCAGCGCACCCGTCACGATGAGCAGGTCGTTCGAGAGCATGAAGCCCGTGGCTGCCGCCGCCCAGCCGGAGTAACTGTTGAGCATCGACACCACCACCGGCATGTCGGCACCGCCGATGGCCATGACCATGTGCACGCCGAACAACAGCGCGACCCCGGTCATCACGTACAGCGGCAGCATGCCCTGCGCGATTCCCGGCGCACCCGCGAACTGCACGCCGTACCAGATCACCACGCCCAGCAGCAACAGGTTGAACGCGTGCCGGCCGGGCAGGGTCACCGGCTTGCCGCTGATCCTGCCGGCCAGTTTGCCGAACGCGACCAGCGAACCCGAGAACGTCACCGCACCGATCAGGACGCCCAGGTAGATCTCGATGTGGTGGATGGTGCGCTCGGCGCCCTCGAATGCCGCTCCCGCTGCCGGGTCGATGTAGTTGGCGAAACCCACGAACACGGCCGCCAGACCCACGAGGCTGTGCATGAGGGCCACCAGTTCGGGCATCTGCGTCATCTTCACGACGCGCGCGGCGTACAGGCCGATCGTCGCACCCACGGCGATCGCCCCGATGATCCACGCATAGCCGGCCGTCGTGACGCGCGGGCCGAACACGGTGGCCAGCACGGCCAGCGCCATGCCGATCATGCCGTAGGCGTTGCCCCGGCGGGAGGTCACGGGATGCGACAGCCCGCCCAGGCTAATGATGAACAGGATGGTGGCGCCGATGTAGGCCACCGTCGCGAGGCTCGGACTCAGGAACATGTCGTCCTCCCCCCTATTTCCTGAACATGTCGAGCATGCGCCGCGTCACCGCGAAGCCGCCGAACATGTTGATGGTGACCATCACGATGCTCGCCACGCCAAGACCCATGATCCAACCAGTGGGTCGCGCCAGCGCCGCGGCATCGCCACCCAGCGGCGGTGCGATCTGCACCAGCGCGCCCAGCGCGATGATGCTGGAGATGGCGTTCGTGACGCTCATGAGCGGCGTGTGCAGCGACGCGGTGACGTTCCACACCACCATGTAGCCCACGAAACACGCCAGCACGAACACCGTGAAGTGCGACAGGAACGCGCTCGGCGCTCCCGAGCCGATCAGATAGAAGAGTGCGGCCGCCGCGGCGAACATGATCGCCGTGCGACCGGCTGGCGGTGGTGCCGCCGGCTCGTTGTGGCCGTGGCTCTTAGGCCTGGGCGTCGCTGCGGCGGGCGCAGCAGCAGGCTTGGGCGCGCCGGCCGGGGCCGCCGACAGCTTGGGCGCCGGCGGTGGCCAGGTGATCGCACCCGCCTTCACCACGGTGGTGCCGCGGATCACCTCGTCGTCCATGTTGACGTCGAGCTGGCCGTCTTTTGATTTACACAGGTCCTCTGTGAGGCGCAGGAGGTTGTTGCCGTACAGCGTGCTGGCCTGGCGCGGCAAGCGGCTCGGCAGATCCGCGTAGCCGATGATCGTGACGCCGTGCTGCACGACCACGTGCCCCGGCACGGTGAGCTCGCAGTTGCCGCCCTGCTCGGCGGCCATGTCGACGATCACGCTGCCGGCCTTCATGGAACGCACCATGTCGGCGGTGATCAGGCGCGGTGCGGGCTTACCCGGAATGAGCGCGGTGGTGATGATGATGTCGACGTCCTTGGCCTGCTTGGCGAACACCTCACGCTGGGCCTTCTGGAAGCCTTCGCTCATCACCTTGGCGTAGCCGCCCACGCCGCTGCCCTCTTCCTGGTAGTCCACGGGCACGAACTCGCCACCCATCGACACCACCTGGTCGCCGACCTCCGGGCGCGTGTCATTGGCGCGCACGATCGCGCCCAGACTCGAGGCGGTGCCGATCGCCGCCAGACCCGCGACACCGGCGCCGATGACGAACACCTTGGCGGGCGGCACCTTGCCGGCGGCGGTGATCGAACCGGTGAAGAAGCGGCCGAAGTGATGCGCGGCCTCGATCACGGCGCGATAGCCGGCGATGTTGGCCATACTGGAGAGGGCATCGAGCTTCTGCGCGCGCGAGATGCGCGGCACGCTGTCCATGGCGAGCACGGTGGCGTTGCGCGCGGCCAGCGCCTGCATGAGCTCGGGGTTCTGCGCCGGCCACACGAATGACACCAGCGTGCTGCCCGGCTTCATGAGCGTGACTTCCGACAGCGACGGCGGACGCACCTTGAACACCACGTCGGCACCCGCCCACAACTCGGCGGCCGAGCCCACGATGGTGGCGCCGGCGGCGCGGTAGCTGTCGTCGTCCAGGCTTGCCGCGGCACCCGCGCCGGTCTGGACGATCACCGAGAATCCCAGCTTGATCAGCTTCTCCACGACCTCGGGCACGGAGGCCACGCGGCGCTCGCCCGCGTACACCTCGGCCGGTACTCCGATCACGAGTCCCATTCGCATCCCTGTAAGCGCCTCGCGGCCTACCGAGGCACCGAAGTCCCGCGCACGGCCCCTTGCTGAATGGGACATCCGGCACGCTGGAACGCTGTTCGACATGACGGCGCGAAGGGCCCAGCGTCTCCTGCCTCAACGAGACGCGGCCGCTCGCGGGCCCGCACACAGATTGCTCAAGCCTACGCATGCTGGACGTGGCGACCAAGTGAGTCAAGCGCTGCGACCCGCGCTGGCCGCGCGCGGACTAGACGAAAGTCGACTCGGGCCGCGCGACAGCCGGCCGCGGGCCGATCACCCTCACCTCGCCACCGTCACCTGCAGCGTGCGGTTGCCGCCCGCGAAGCGCAGCCGGGCGAAGTACACACCGCTCGCCACGCGCCCGCCGTCTCGGCGTGCAAACGCCCAGGTGACGCGGGTCTGTCCGCGCGACAGGCGATCCGCGAATGGCACCGCGATACGTCTGCCCTGGGCGTCGAACACCTCGAGTCTTGCGTCCAGCTCGATCGGTGAGTCGATCGTGAACGTGATGCTCCCGGAACCCGGCCGGTACTCGGCCACCGCGAACTCCACGCCACGGGCCGGCGAACGGTACTCGTCCACGCTCGTCGCGTTGGGCGCTCCCAACGTGAAGTTCGAGCCGTTCCAGAGCACACGGGTGAACGCGATACCCGACGCACCGGGTGCCCAGGCCGTGAAGCCGCCCAGCAGGTCGGCGCCGGGCAGGTGCAGTTCCTCGCTGCCGCTCCAACCGAACGACGTGGGGGCGCCGTTCAAGTACTGCTCGAGGATCACGGGCGCGCTCCAGTGGCTCGCGGTCGTATCGGCCGGGCTCTCACCCGGCGCAAGATCCAGGAATCGGATCGTGGTGTGCCCGTTCTCGCCCGGCGGCGAGCCGGCGTTCGTGAACATCATCCGCCAGCCGGTCCCCGTGCCGTTGACCGAAAACACGTGCGGCCCTTCCAACTGACCGATCCTGCTCACGCTCCGGAAAGTGCTCGGGAAGTAGCCGAGGTCATGCCACACGTCGACGCTTCCGGAGTCGCTGCGCGCCACTCCCACCGTCAGCCCGCCGCGGTTGAGCTTCGCGTTCAGCGAGTCGTGCGCCTCGTAGTACATGAGCAGGCAGCCCGCCTGCTCGGGGTCGGGTATGACGAACGCGTCGCGGAACTGCGTCTGGCCGCTGTAGACCGGCGGGTCCGGGACCGCCCAGCGGGTGTCCGCAGCCTGCCACACCATGGTGCGCGTCGTGTCCCACACCGTGTTCGTGGTGTCGAGCACCGCCGTCGACACATAACCGATCCGCTGGTCGTTGGCATCGTCCACGCCCGTGTAGAACATGTACGTGCGGCCTGCAGCCTCGAACACGCAGGGCGACCAGACATGCCGGCGGTTCCACCACGTCGTGTCGGCCGCGAACGCCAGCGTGTCGACCGACCAGTGCACCAGGTCCGCGGACCACGCGTGCCCGAACGTGCGTTCGTAGATGTGCAGCCCGCCGCTGCGTTGGTACATCAGATGGTACAAATCACGCAGCTTCACACCGATGATCGTCGTATCGGGCGTCATGAACGTATCCGGGCTCACGATCACATTGCGGAAGAACGCGAACTCCTTCACCGACACGTCCCCGTCGGGATCATGGAACACCGAGAACGTGGGGCGGATCTCCGAGTCCGAGTGCAGGATGGGGCGCGGACCCTGAGCCACAGCGCTGGCAACGAGCGTCGAGAGCAGCCCGATCGCGAACACACCCACGGTCAGGACACGCGCTTGCGCGGGGATCACGCGAGCCGGCGAACCCATCAGTCGGGGGATGTCACCACCACTTGACCACGACCGCATGCCGGGGAGCCTACTCCCAAACACACTCGCCGACCACGAAGGACTCGTCCGCCAATTAGAGGACGTACGCCTCAGCCCTGCGATGACTCCGCGTACAACGCGTCGGTCTTGGCCGCCAGGATGAAGTCGTTGTCGTGCAGCCCCGAGATCTTGTGCGTCCACGTCTCGACCCGCACCTTGCCCCACGACAGGTGGATGTCGGGATGATGCTGTTCGCGCTCGGCGAGTTCCCCGACGCGCGCCGTGAACTCCATCGCCTGACGGAAGTCCGCGAACGTGTACGTGCGCTCGATCCGCGGCACGTCTCCGACCCGGATGACGCGCCACTCGGGCACCTGAGCCAGGAACTTCGCCACCTCGGCATCGGCGAGCGTCGGAACACCACCTCGGCACGGAACGCAGGTTGCCTGAGAAAGACCGCTCATGTTGTGACCTCCCTTGGATCCGATTCGTGCAACTTGCCACGAGAGTTCATCCGCGCAATGCCGCGGTCAAGCGGATCCCGGTTAACTGCTCCCCACCGCGGTCCCGCGGTCATGCCTTACCCGGGCAGCGGCCGATGAGTTCCGAGAGGGCCCCGAAGTGCGCGGGCCCCGTCATGCCGGCGTCGCGCCCATGCGAGTCCGAGGACATGCGCACACGCGCATCCTCCTCAGATTCGCCGAGAGTGAGCCGGGAAGCCTGCCATGAGATTGGAGGAATCCGTGCCCAAGCATCGCATCTCGTTCACGACCGCCGAGTGGACGGCGCTCCATGTTCTGGTGGAGCACCTGCGTCGCGCCCCGAAACCCGATCAGGAGCTCCTGCGCAGCGGCATGCGCGGCCTGGGGTTCTACATCTCGGACTTCGAGAAGGCCGAGCATCGCTTCGTGCCGTCCGATCTCGATCGCCTGCTCCAGCAGGGGCGCGTGCGCGTGGAGTGAGGCCCGCCGAGCGTCGTTTCGGCGTCTACCGGCGCGCGGGCTTCCGCTTGCGGGCGGCACGCGTTCGCGCCGGCGTGAACGGCAGTGCTTCGTCCACGAACGTGCGGTAGTCGGCGGTCAGCTCCTCGCCCTTCCGGATGCGGCGGAGTGCGCGGAAGCGGCCGTCGTCCCCGGCTTCGATGTTGGGACGCTCGGAGTGGTTCACGTACCAGCCGACCGACAACATGTTGAGGTTCGGCGGCACGCCGATCATGTCGCCCGACACCATGCCGAAATCCTCGTACAGGCTGCGGATGGCCTTGGGCAGCTTGCGCACCGCGGCGCGGGACTTCCACACCACGCGCTCACTCTCGCCGCTGAACACAAGGGCACCGGCCGGAATCTCGAGGATCGCGCGCACGCCCACGCCGTGGACATCCGAAGTGCCGATCCGGGCGTAGACGCCGTCATGCGGCGCGTTGGTCTTCATGGGTCCTCCATCCTGGTCGGGATCCGACATCCTGCTGGAGATCGGGCGAAGATCCCTGACGAGTATCACGGATGAACCGACGTTGCCTTGCGGCCCAACCTCGCTAGAATCCCCGCGTGAGCGACACCGCGACCGATCCCACCCGACGTCCCTCGATCTGCGCCCTTGGCGGCTGCATCTGCGCGCTCGGGCTGCTCGTCGCGCCGATGTGCGCCACCGGATCGACCTGGTCGTCCAGCCTCAGTTCGGGCCGAGCATGGCCAGTGGGTGATGGTGCTGCACAGTTCGTCGACGGCCCGTCGTACCGTCTCGACCTCACGCGAACGCGGGACGCCGGGAGCTTCTGGTTGTTGAGCATCGGGCTGCACTCCCTCGGCGGGAAGGAAGCACAAGCCCCGCTCGTGTTTTTCAATGGCGGGCGGCTCTTCCTGCCCACCGCGCCCGCACTCGCCGACGATGATCGCCTCCGAAGTGTGGACATCGAACTCGGGCTGCGCCGCGGCTGGACGGTCTTCGGCGTGCGGCCATTTGTCGAGGGTCTGGTCGGGGCCAGTGCGGTCACTCAGAAGGAACTGCCCACCGCTATCTGGAATGACCGGCGACCGGACCCGGGGCTGCGCTCGCCCAGTGCCACCACGCGGAGCTTCTCGCCCGCCCTGGGGCTCGGCGTCGGACTCGAGATCCGCGGCCCGGCCCGCATCGGACTGCAACTCTCCGCGGGCAGCCAATGGTCGGGCGCTCACGACCTCTCGGGCCCGACCCTGCCGATCCGCGCCGGGGCCACCTGGCCGAGCGAGCCGTTGGCACCACCGCACGCAACGGAGTCCGCATGGCCGGTGTCATGCGTGCGCTTCGCCACTGGAACCTCGTGGCTGCGCACCCCGCACGCACTCCGCGACGGCGCGGCCAAGGCCATGGCGCTCGCGGCCGAGCTCGACATCCCGTTGGGCGAGAGCTTCGCGTTGTCATTGCTCGGCGAGCGCACGCAGCACGACAACGGCACGCGCATCGTGTTGCGTCAGGAACGAGACGCGTTCGGCAACCTCGTGAACATCTACAGCGGTGACGACCTGCTCTCACTCACGACCACGTCCGTCACCGCTGGCATACGGACGTCGCACCGTGCCGCGCGAGTCATCGCCTCTGTTCGCGCTGGCGCCGGCTGGGGTCGCACGGGTGGCTTCGGCCGCACGTATGACAGCGTCACCGGCGGATACATCGATCCGAACGGCAACTTCGTCCCCCTCACCCAGACGAACGACGTCGGGGGCGGCACGCCGAGATCCGGGTTCGCGTTCTCGACCGGTGCGGGCCTCGAGGTCCGCATGACCGGCCCGCTCGCTGTGTATGCCGAAGCCGGCGTCATTGGACTGCTCGTGCGGGGCGACGACTTCCGGCAGTGCCCGTGCGTGCGGGACTATTGACGCAAGCATAACTAATGTCCTATGTGAGGCGTAAGGGAAGACCCGTTGCGTGAACGAACCCGCGGAGGAGGCGTTGTTTCCCGGCGATGACCCGCGTCTGCCGAAGTGCGGTCAGTGCGAGGTGTTCGGCATCCTCGGCGGCGAAGTTCGCGAGTGCGCCGCCCTTGAGGTTGCTCCAGACGTATTCGACCGCATTGAGCTCCGGCGCGTAGGGCGGCAGCAGCACGGTGCGGATCTGCGGACAACGGCCGAGGAACGCACGTACCAACCGCGATCGGTGAGTCGCGAGCCGATCCCAGATCAAGATCAGAGGGCCGCGCACATGGCGACGCATTGCACGCAGGAACGTGATCAGAACGGGACCGGTGATGTTCGCGTTCGGATAGAGGGCGACGTACAGCCCGAGCCGGCGGCGCTTCGGCGAGATCGTCACAAGACCCGCTGCGGAGACCTTTTGGTGCGATCGGGTGCGCTGCCGAAGGATCGGAGTCACTCCCACCGGCGCCCAGGTCCGCCGAACCAGCGGAGCCATCAACAGGCCGCTTTCGTCGAAGAAGGCAATGGTCGCTTTCAGCCGCGCAGCGTTTTTTTTACCCGCGGCCAGGTGTCACGCACCCAGCCCTGGATCGCCTCCTCGTCACGTTCGCGCGCCTGGCGCTCCGGCTTCTGCGGCGAGAACCCCAATGTGCGCAGGAGCCTGCCAACATGCGACGCGTGATAGCCGACCCTGAATCGCCGTCGGATCAGTTCTGCGATCCGGGGACAGGTCCAGAGCGGCGTCGCAAAGCCGCACGCGAGCGCACCGTCGAGCAAATGGCCGACCAGCCGCTCGCGCTGTGCCTCGCTCAACTTCGCGGGTCGACCGGCGGCGGGGCGGGCCGCCAACTGCTTGTGTTCACCCAGCGCACGCCAGCGACGAACCGAGCGCCTATCGACACCCAACTTTCGGGCAACTTCGACCGGGCCGAATCCCTCACGCAGCAGCTTCCAAGCTTGCAGACGACGGCGCTCCAAGTGTTCCGGACTTCCATGTGGGCGTGGCATCGGATCCCTCCCGCCCACACACTAGGACATTACTTACGCAAGCGTCAATAGCCAGCCGGCGATGGGTTCGGCTCTGGACTATGCGATCCTCGCCGGCACGACCCTCGCGAACACCGGTGCGAGCGTGATTCAGGGCAACATCGGAGTCAGCCCGGGTCTCGCGATCGCGGGCCTGCCGCTGGGGCAGCCTTCGCCGGGAGTGATCCACGCCGGTGATGTGGCTGCAGCGACCGCCAAGGCGGACCTCGGTGTCGTCTTCGGGCTGGTCGCCGGCGCAACCTGCACGACCACGATGAGCGGTGTGGATCTCGGCGGCAAGACGCTGGTGCCGGGTGTCTACTGCTTCGCGGCCGCGGCGCTCATGTCCGGTCCGCTCGTGCTCGACGCCCAGGGCGACACGGCGGCTGTGTTCATCTTTCAGGTCGGCAGTGCACTGACCACGGCGGTCAACGCGTCAGTGACCCTCGTCAACGGCGTCCAGGCGAGCCATGTGTGGTGGCAGATCGGAAGCTCGGCCACGCTCGGGGTCAACTCGGTCATGGTG
>JANNWR010000437.1:0-6426 GCA_031408715.1 bacterium | reverse complement strand
CCCAAACGGCGCCGGCAAGACGACGCTGTTCCGCATGATCATGGGCGAGGAGCAGCCCGACGAAGGCGACGTCTCGGTGCCCAAGAAGATGACCCTGGGTTACTTCCGGCAGGACGTGGGGGAGATGTCGGGTCGCTCGGTGCTCGACGAAGCCATTGCCGGTAGTGGACGACTGGGCGATCTGCACCACGAACTGGAACAACTGCAGCAGGCACTGGAAGACCCGGAGCGCGCCGACGAGATGGACCGTGTGCTGGCCCGTTTCGGTGAGGTGCAGGAGGAATACGAGCACCTCGGCGGCTATGCGCTCGAGGCTCGCACCAGGGAGATCCTGCACGGGCTCGGATTCGAAGACGATCGCGTCGACGGCGACGTCGGCGAATTGTCCGGCGGCTGGAAGATGCGTGTGGCGATGGCGCGCGTGCTACTGGGCAATCCTGACGTGCTGCTGATGGACGAACCGACCAATCACCTCGACATCGAGTCGATCATCTGGCTCGAGTCGTTCCTGACGACGCGTCAGGGAGCGCTCTTCATGACCTCGCACGACCGCGACTTCATGAACCGCATTGTCACCAAGATCGCCGAGATCGACGGCGGCGAGATCACCACCTACTCGGGCAACTACGATTTCTACGAACGCGAGCGCGCCATTCGCGAGACCAACCGCGAGGCGGCGTATGCGCGCCAGCAGGCGATGCTGGCCAAAGAACAGCGCTTCATCGACCGCTTCGCCGCGCACGCCGCCAAGGCGGCGCAGGTGCAGAGCCGCGTCAAGGCGCTCGACAAGATCGAGAAGATCGAGCTGCCGCGGCGGCGGAAGATCGTGAGCTTCGATTTCCGTGTCCCGCCGCGATCAGGCGACCAGGTCGCCACCCTCGAGGACGTCAGTAAGTCCTACGGCAAGCGCGTCGTTCACGACCACGTCAACCTGACGATTCGCCGCGGCGAGCGCTGGTGCGTGATGGGCAGGAACGGCGCCGGCAAGTCGACGCTGCTCAAGATGTGGCGGGGGCCGTGTTGCCAGATTCTGGTGAAGTGAAGCTCGGCGCCAGCCTGAAGATGGGCTACTTCTCCCAGCAGGCGCTCGACGTGCTCGATCCCGATCTCACCATCGAGGAGCAGCTGCAGAAAGACTTCCCGCACGAGTCGATCGGGGCACTGCGCAGTCTGGCCGGCGCCTTCCAGTTCTCGGGCGACGACACCGACAAGAAAGTGCGGGCGCTCTCAGGCGGCGAGAAGACGCGCCTGGTGATGGCGCGGATGCTCCTCAACCCGCCGAATTTTCTCGTCCTCGACGAGCCGACAAACCATCTCGATTTGGCGACCAAGGAGATGCTGCTCGAGGCCCTGCGCGACTTCGACGGCACGATGCTGTTTGTGTCGCACGATCGGGCGTTCCTGCGCGGGCTCAGTAATCGTGTGCTCGAACTGGGCGGGGAGAGCGGCGTCGAACCACAGCCGCACGCCTATCCCGGGTCGTACATCGAGTACGTCGAGCGGACCGGCAGCGAAGCGGCGGGCGTGCACAATTAGAACAGGTGCCTACGCTGGCTCGCAGCGCGTGACGGCTGCGTTATGCAATCCGGCGACACGCAGGGCGAACGGGCTCAGCGCGCCACATCCGTGCCGCGCGCGTCGGTCCTCCGTCAGCCGTTGCCCCCCAACAGCTTGAAGGCTCGTACCGTGCCGGGTGCGAATGGCATTCCACTTGCAGCTTGCCGAGCCCACGAGTCCGGGCCATCTGGCTCGGCCCTCACCGCGATCCATCCCGGGCTACTCCCCGGGTGAAGTTTGAAACCTACTCCTGGAGGTCTCATGTCTCCGATTCGCCGGATGACGTCGCCCTGGCTCGTCCTGGGCCTCGGATTGGTGTCCCTGCTTGCGGGTTGTGGCAAATCGAGCAAGTCCACCGCTCCCGCGCCGATCAACCAGACACAGGCGAATGATGCCGCGATCCAGGTGTCGGCGCTCGTGATGGCCGGCGGCTCGCCGAGCCCGGTGCCCACCGCGCTCATGGCCGAGGGCCCTGCCGGCTTCGCGCGCATCCGCGGCGCCATGCCGAACGCGGCTGCGGCCGAGACCACCATCACGGGTGAGAACTTCACGTGGACGTTCGCGATCCACTGGTTCAACGCGCTCGGGACCGAGCAGGAGTTCTACAACCCGGCGACCACGACGCGCATGGTCGCCGACTCGCGTGGCTCGGGCACGTTCACGGGCCCGAACGCCATGATGTCCGTCGGCACGCACGGCCATCTGGACGTGAGCGGTATCTCGGCGCTGCAGGAACAGTTGCACACGAACGCCTCGGAAACGGACACGCTGTCCTACAACTACTCTGGGGACAACGGCACGGCGTCGGTGCTTGTCTACGCGACGGGCGGTTTCGAGGACGTCATCGAGAACAAGCCGGTGGGCACCAATCACCCGCTGAGCGGTACGGCGTCGTGGACGCTCGATGTGGCGAAGAACGTCTCGGGCCCGAACGGCAGCGCGAACGAGCACTTCGTGGCGACCGCGGTCGTCACGTTCAACGGCACGAACCTGGTGCCGCTCGTGATCAACGGTAGCTGGCACTTCACGCTGAACCTCGATACCGGCGAGGTCACGCAGGACGCGGTCTGAGTCAGGGCGCGCCAGCGCCCGGAATTCGAAGGCGAGACGGGGTCTGAGCGCATCGCGCTCGGGCCCCGTTCGTACTGGGCACGGCGTCCTGCCACTGCGGCGAGGCCACAGCGACAGCCGTACAGCTACCGTGCCAGAGCCTCCGCTACGAACTCTCGCGCTGCAGCGAACGGGCCAGTGCATCGAGCAGGCTGACCGTGCCCGTCGCGCGCTCACCCGGATGGTCGTAGCCGTCCAGGAACACGCCCTGCTCGGTGATCACGAGGCGGGTGCCCTCGGGCACGCGGTGGAACTCGACCGTGGCCAGCGACACCGAGATGCGGCGGTGGTCCATGTGCATGCTGTAGCTGTAGACGATGCGCTCGTCGGGCACGATGTCGTGGTAGACCGCGCGGTAGTCCGAGATCGCGCCGTTCGCCCACTCACCCACCAGGCGCTCGTGGCCGCCCTCGGAGAAGTCCATCTCGCGCAGGCCCAGCTTCCAGCTCTCCTTGGGACCTGCGAACCAGCGCGCCTTGGTCTTGGGGCCGGCCCATGCTGCGAACACCTTGTCGGGCGTGAACTCGTAGATCCGTTCGACCGTGAAGGTCTCGAACGTGGTGGCGCGTTCGCTCATTTTCAGCTGTCTCCGGGGGAAGCGATGGGGCTCGTCGATGGGCTGGGCCGAACAGGTCGGGCCCTAACCTTTCACAATGTACCCTCGTGCCGCCAGCAGGGGCCGGATACGCTCACGCACATCTCCGTTCAGCTCGATGGCTTCGATGCGCGTGGTCCCGCCCGTACCGCACGCCATCTTGAGCGCCCCGGCCAGCTCGGCCAGGAAGTCGGCGTTCTGCGGGAGGCCGTCGACCACGGTGACGCTCTTGCCGCCGCGCCCGGCCTTCTCCAGCCGCAGCTTGGCGGTGACGTGCTTGTGAACTTCGGCGTTCTGGGTGCCCGGTTTGGAGCACTTGCAGTCGATGGCCGGCCAGCCGCAACCGGGGCAAATCCGGCCAACTCCCGTGGAATAGACAACTTTCGAGCTCATGCGGCATATTGTAGCCGCACGGGGCTGGTGGGTGAACCGGACCTCCTCCGGACATCTGCCCCGAGGTAGTCCCATCCAAGGAAGGCAGGAAGCATTCGATTCCGGAGCCACTTCCCGCTAGACTGCAGGGCTGCCGAGACACTCGGCCGCCAATCGAACGGATTCGCTCACCAGTAAGGGCCTTTCATCAGTACCGGCCTAAGGAGTAGACGTGGCGGCAACCGCTAAGAAGTTCTCGATCTTCTGGTTCAGCGTCCAGTTGGTCGTCCAGTTCGTTCTGTTGCTGGTCGGGATGAAGCTGCTGTTCCCCACCGTCTGGGCCGCGCAGTTCGCCGGCGGGCTCGTGCCGTTCGTCGCGGTGTTCCTCGGGATGCACATGTTCATGTGCTTCTTCGAGTGGGCGTTCCACCGCTACGTGCTCCACGCCATGGTGTCGCGGAAACTCGAGTTCTTCGCTCGCGGCCATCGCAACCACCACGGCCTCACCCCCATCAAATTGCAGGCGGTGAGCGAAGGTTCCGATCGCTACGTGCTGAACCGCTATCCCATCCTGGACGAAGACCAGTATGAGGATTCGTCGTTCCCGGTCTACGCGCTCGCCGCGTTCTGGGCATTCTTCACGCCCATGCTCGCGTTGCTGCAATGGGCGTTCCCGACCCTGCCGATGATGTTGGGCGGCTATTGCGCCATCACGCTCTCGATGGGGTTCTACGAGATCTTCCACGCCATCGAGCACCTGTCGTTCGACTGGTGGAAGAAGGCGGTCGAGCATCCGACCTTCGGCCTGCTGTGGACCAAGATCTACGGCTTCCACCACTTCCATCACGCCAACATCAACGTCAACGAGGCCATCTCGGGCTTCTTCGGACTGCCGATCGCGGATTGGGCGTTCAAGACCTACCACCAGCCGCGCGAACTGCTGCTGCAGGGCCGGGTCGCGAGCGCCAAGGACTTCGCGGTGAAGCCGCCCTGGGGCTGGGTGCAGGCCATGGATGCGTGGGCGCGCAAGCGCGAGTCCCGGATCCAGCGCGAGCTTCAGGCCAGCAAGCCGTCGCGTATCCAGCATGGCGTGGAGCCGCTCGAGCACGAAGTGCAAGGTGAGTTGCAGCTGCAGCGCAAGGTTCAGGGCGAGTAGCGACCCTCCCTTCGTAGGAACTTCTCGTGACCCCTGACCGGATTTCTGGTCGGGGGTCACGGCTTTTCTCCGGTCCGCCCGCCCTCGGGCGCTGCCGCGCGCGGGCGCACCGGGCTTGTAAGGCGGCTTCGCCTGCGACACAGTCACGCGCATGTCCATCGCTCCCGCCGAGTCGCCCGAGGCTCCTTCGGCCCGCCCCCGCTTCGACCGCCACGAGCTCGCTGGTTCCCTGGGCGACCTCGGTACATTCCTGCCGCTGCTGGTGGGCATGGCGAGTCAGAACGGCCTCGATTTCGGCGCATCGTTGTTCTTCGCCGGGGCGTTCAACATCGTCACCGGACTGACCTTCGCGATCCCCATGGCGGTCCAGCCCATGAAGGCGATCGCGGCGGTCGCGCTGTCGCAGGGACTCACCGCGCCGCAGATCATGGCCGCCGGTATCACCGTGAGCGTGGTCATCCTGGTGCTCGGGCTCACCGGGCTGATCGGCGTGCTCGATCGCGTCGTGCCGCGCAGCGTCGTGCGTGGGCTGCAGTTGTCGCTCGGGCTCACGTTGGTCGGCAAGGGCATGACCATGATCACGGGCACGCAGGCGATGTTCGGCTGGGACAGCTATGCGACCGCGGTCGCTGCCGGCCTGCTCGTCCTCACCATGGCCAGCTCGCGCCTCGTGCCCGCGGCATTGGTGTTGTTCGTCGCCGGCATCGCGATGGCGCTGGGGCGCGACCCCGCCGTGGCGCACCAACTCCAACTCGGCTTCACGCTGCCGCACTGGTCGCCGCCGAGCTGGGACGACTTCCGCGTGGCATTCCCCAAGGCCGCGCTGCCGCAGATCCCGCTCACCACGCTCAACTCGGTGATCGCTGTGTGCGCGCTGTCGAGCACCCTGTTCCCGGACCGGCCGGCGTCGACACGGAAGGTCGCGGTATCGGTCGGGCTCATGAACCTGGTCGCAGGCTGGTTCGGGGGCATGCCCATGTGCCACGGAGCGGGCGGGCTCGCCGGGCAATATCGTTTCGGCGCGCGCACCGGTGGTTCGATCCTGTTGCTGGGCGGCGCCAAGATCGTGGCCGCGGTGCTGTTGGGTGCGTCGCTCATGGGAGTGTGCCGCGCCTTCCCCGCCAGCGTGCTGGGCGTGATGCTCATGTTCAGCGGGCTCGAGTTGGGCTCGGGGTTCCGCGACCAGAAAGGGCGCGGCGAGGCGTTCGTCGGACTGCTCACAGCGGGCGTGAGCCTGGCGCTCAACAACGTCGGCGCGGGATTCGTGGCGGGTCTGGCGGCGGCATGGCTGGTGCGCGCACCGTGGGTGAAGTTCGAACGCGACTGATCGTGCGGCTCGGCCCCGCCCCTCGCCCATTGGACCGCTTGCGCCCCGGAGCACCGCACCCCGAAGCTGCCGGAGTGCGGTGGTCTTTGGGTGGAGGTGGAGATGAACCCCGGCGGTGATGTGCGGGAGCGACTGTCATGGAAGGTGTTGTCGGCGCTCGCGCTTCTCCAGTTCCTGCTCGTACTGTCGCTCGCCCCTCGGGTGATGGGCGAAGGCGATGCCGCGGAGTTCACGCTCGTGCTCGCGGTCGCGGGAGTCCCCCATCCACCGGGCTACCCGTTGTATGTGCTGCTCGGTCACGGCTTCGTG
>JANNWR010000436.1:0-1592 GCA_031408715.1 bacterium | reverse complement strand
AGAAGGGGCACCTGCACTGGATCGGGACCATGTACCCCAACCAGGCCTCGGCGCAGGACGCCGAGATGTCGCTGCGTGAGTACGAGGACTTTGTCTATGGCGCCGGCCTGCTGGACGTGAAAGACCCCGCCGCCGCGTGGCAGGCGGTGAGCGCCAAGCAAGAGAAGGTCGTGAAGTATTTGAGCAAAGTCAGCGAAGTCCGATTCAAGACCCCGCAGGGCACCGACCTGACCGTGCGCGTCAAGGGCCGCACGTGGGTGAACTGCGATGGGCGCGTGAACTTCCCCGACGGCGAAGTGTTCACTGGGCCACTCGAGGACGCCACGGAAGGCGTGGTCTGCTACAGCTTCACGAGCGTGTACATGGGCCGCGAGGTGGAGGGCATCCGCCTGCGCTTCAAGGGCGGCCGCGTCGTGGACGCCTCGGCTACCAAGGGCGAGGACTTCTTGATCAAGATGCTGGACCAGGACAAGGGCGCCCGCGTGTTAGGCGAGATCGCCATCGGCACCAACTACCGCATCCAGCGCGGCATCAAGAACACGCTGTTCGACGAGAAGATCGGCGGCACGTTCCACGCCGCCTGCGGCGCATCGATCCCCGAGAGCGGCGGCAAGAACCTGAGCGCCCTGCACTGGGACATGGTGTGCGACCTGCGCCAGGGCGGCACCATCGAAGCCGACGGCAAGGTGATCAGCCGGAACGGCAAGTTCACGCGCGCGGGGTGGCCGAGGTAGGGCTCGTGTCGGGCGGGCGCTCGTGGGAATGCTTCGAGCGCCCGGCTGGTTCGGGAGAGAGGACGAACAATGCAAGTGTCTGCGAACGCACAACCGAAGCCTGCATCTGCTGCAGCTGAGCTGGCTGCGCTGATCGCCAGATTCGAGCCAGCGATCCAGAAGGCGTTCAAAGCCGTGCGAGCCGCTCTCCGGAAGCAATTCCCGACCGCGAACGAGCTGGTGTACGAGTACGCCAGCAGCCTCGTGATCAGCTTCTCGCCCTCGGAGCACGGCATCCAGGGCGTGGTCGCCATCTCCGCGACCGCCGAGGGCGTGCGCTTGTACCTCACCCACGCCGAACGCCTGCCGGACCCTCACGGCATCCTGCAGGGCAGGGGCCGCCAAGCGCGCTACGTGGCGCTCGCGAAGGCGAGCGAGCTGAAGCGCCCCGAGATCGAGTCGCTGGTGGCTGCCGCGGTCAAGCTGGCGAAGCCCCCGCTCGGCAAGACCGGTGGCGGGAAGCTGATCATCAAGGCGACGGCCGCGAAGAAACGGGCTGCTGGGGGGGCGGACAAGCGGAAGCAAACGGCCCGCAGGGCCTGAGCGGCGCGACCTTCAGTCGTGGGTTCAGGTGCGTGGGGATGTGCGTGCGCCGGCATCGTGAAAACGTCGAGCTCCCAGCGCGGTCGGGCCGGGTAGCAACGATTGCGGCCGCCCGATGCGATGGATGTCGCAAAAGCCTAGTGCGAAGCGCCGCCGTGGGGCGCCCCGTTGAGGCGCTTCATATCCATGAACTAGTATGGACGCGCCTGGGCATGAGTGAACCCCAAGGCGTAGCCACCGTAGTCGGAAAGCGCCGCAGCGGCGGCCCGCTCGGGC
>JANNWR010000435.1:0-4689 GCA_031408715.1 bacterium | reverse complement strand
GCGTGGGATTGTTCGCGGCGTGCTTCGTGCGGCGTGGGATTGTGCGCGGCGTGCTTCGTGCGGCGCGGGATTGTTCGCGGCGTGCTGGGTGCGGCTTGGAGCGATTGCACTTTTGTCCGAACCATCGGCTGATTGTGCTTGACGGCGATTGACGCACGAGTTCGCAGAAGGCACTGCTCGTTGCTGGATGGCCTCCATTGACGCAGAGGGTCGGGGCAGTTCATCGAATGAGCGCTCCGATTGAAAAGTTCTCGTCTCGGCGGACGTTTCGCGCTGTGCGCGCGTCCACGGCTGCGCTCAAACGGCATGATAGGCTTCTCTCCTGCCCCCGCGACTGAGCCCCCGTTGCGGAGTCCCGTATGTCTGACATGAAGTCGAACGTATCGCGGCCGGGTGCTTTGTCGCCGGGTGCCGAACAGGGTCATGACCTGCAGGCTTGCATGCTCAAGTCCCGCCGCGTGTCCAAGCTCTCGGCCGCGGCGTTACTCACCGAGTTCGCCTCTACTCTTGCGCGCGATCGCGGCACCACGGTCGAGCTGCTCATCCAGATGGGCGAGATCGAGGCGCGCAAGCTGTACCGAGGGCAGGCGTGCGCGGACATGTACGCGTACTGCACCGACGTGCTGCACATGTCGGAGAGCACGGCGGCGCGGCGCACCCGTGCGGCACGAGCAGCGCGACAGTTCCCAGTCATCCTGCCGATGGTGGCCGAAGGCAAGTTGCACCTGTCGGCCGTCTCACTTCTGGCGGCACATCTGAAACCAGACAACGCCGCCTCGCTGCTGGCGGAAGCGACGCACAAGAGCAAGGCGGAGGTCGAGCTGATCCTCGCGTGCCGATTCCCCAGGCCAGACGTTCCCGAGTCGGTGCGCGCGCTGGGCAACCCAAACGCCGCTGCGTCGGCAACCGGGCAAGTCGTTGCCAACATTGCGGCCCAATTGTCACCGGTGACAGTTGTCCCAGCGGATTCGACTGAATCCGCGAAGTCTGAGGGGCCACTTCGTGCGAGCGATGAGTCGCGCAAGGTTCACCAGGTTGTCTCGCAGGTGGTCGCCGCGGCCGCGGCCAAGTGCGGCGCCGGAGCCGTGCCGCAGGCCATGCTGGCTGACATCGCAAATGACGTCGCGCAGACGATCGTGAATGCCGCCGCATCGGTCGCGCATGCCCCCGCACTGCCCGGCGAAGCGCCAGCGAAAGTCACGCCGCGCTCGGCCGGGCGGTTTGCGTGGCAGCTGACTGCGGACCAGGAGATGCAGGACTTGCTCGAGCAGGCGCAGGACTTGATCGGCCGGGCTGGCCCCAAGGACATGGCGGAGGTCTTGAAACGCGGCCTGCAAGTGCTGGTCGACACTTTGCGCAAGGCGAAATACGCCGCCACGTCGAAGCCTCGCGAAGCGCCCGTCAACGCGAATGGTCACCATGTACCGCACTCTGTGGTGCGCGCCGTCTCCGAGCGCGATGGCTGCCAGTGCACATTCGTCGGTCCCGACGGCCATCGCTGCACCGAACGCTCGGATCTGCAGTTCGATCACAGGATTCCCTTCGCACGCGGCGGTCGAACGACGGTCGACAACATCAGACTCCTGTGCGGACCGCATAACCAGCACGAAGCGGAGCGCGTATTCGGGTCCGCGCACATCCAAGCGCAACGGGAGGCAGCCCGTGTTCGCGCGATACAGACCAACGCATCGAAGGCTGAGAAGGTCGACTCGATCTCTCGATCGCGGGCATTCGCGAGGTCAGGATGAGGTGCTCGAGCGTGCGGTCGACATCGTATCGGGCAACGGCGCGGCAACCGGGCACTGATCCGGTCAGCACTTGCCGGACCGAACACGCAGACCCGTTTTCCCAGGCCTACAGCACGTCCGCCAGCGTCAGCTCGACGGTCTCTTCCTTCAGCTCCCGCTCGTACGTGAGCTTCACGACACTCCCCACGGGGCCGTCACGCAGCAACTCGTCCAGTTGCTCCGGCTTCCAGCGCTCGATCGGCTTGCCGTTGACCGCCCGGAGCACGTCGCGGAT
This sequence comes from bacterium, assembly GCA_031408715.1. Taxonomy (GTDB): domain Bacteria; phylum Eisenbacteria; class RBG-16-71-46; order RBG-16-71-46; family RBG-16-71-46; genus JAIOPA01. The sequence goes on along the minus strand of JANNWR010000435.1, from coordinate 2,667 downwards.
CTTGAAGCCAGCGTCGGCTGCGGGGGAATCCTTCACCACGCCGAACACGACCACGACACCCGCCCAGCGTGTGAACCACAGGCCGCTGCGCGTGAACGCCTCGCGCTGTGCATAGCGCGCTCCGGGCTCGAGCCACATCGTGCCATGCGCATAGTCGAACGTGCACTTGAAGCGCTCGAGCACCGTGGTGCCGATGTTGCCCTGGATCTCCTTGCTGCCCGCGCCACCCTGGTGGTGGGTCGTGAGTCCGGCGACCTGCTCCGTGAAGCGGAACGGCCCCAACTGCAGCGAGTCGAGCCGGCACACGGTCTCCCGGAACGCTCCACCGATGCCGCCCACCCAATGCTGCACTTCCTTGTGCTTGATCCCCATGAGCCCGCACTTGGCGACCTGCTCTGCGCCGACCGAGAACACGCTGGCATTGCCCACGTCCACGATGTACGTGCCCTTGCAGCGACCATTGAGCGTGGCCTCGACCGTCGGCACATTGCCGTGCAACGTCATCGGGATCGCCGTGCCGCCGCCGATGTGCTGATAGGTCGCGGGGTCGTGGAGCGTCAGCACCTGGCGGTCGAAGTCGAGTTCGAGCGTGAACCGGCTCAACACGTCGTAGCCCAGCAACCCGGCCGTGCGGCCCCACTCCACCGACGACAATCCATCCTGCAGCTCGATCACACCGGCGCGCAGGTCGGGCAGCTCGACACCCTTCCCGGAGGGCGTGGCCCAGCGCAGTTTCGCGATGCGCGTGAAGCCGAACGTGTCATAGCCGCCCACACCCTCGGCGAGGTGCTCGCCCTCTTCCTGCAGACCGATCGAGTGCGCGTAGTTGCGGTCCAGACAGGTATTGAACGCCCCGGTGTCGAGGACGAAGTCTGTCGGCGTGTTGCCGGTGATGGAGAGCTTCACCCACACAGAACCGAAGCGATACTCGAAGGGCAGCTCGACCTTGCCCTTGGCGCCCAGCCAGAGCACCGGTTTCGCCGTGCTGGACGGGGGCGAGAACGCGGCCATGGGGTCCGCACCGGGCGGCGTCTCGTGCCCCACGCTGTCGACATCCGTGCGGCTGTAACTCGAGGGGAACTCCTTGAGCCCGGTGGTCCATACGGTCGCGCGCTTGCGACCAGCGAGCGTCTTCCACACCGAAACGTTTTCGTTCCAGTCGTATTGGTCGCGGCGGTGGGTGATGCGCGCCAACAGGCCGCTCTTCTGGTCGAACCACAGCGTCTTGTTCACCCCACCCGCCGGTGGCATGACCTCGACGGCCTGCAGCGTGCGGCCCGACAGGAATGAGGTTGCACCGAGTGTGACCTTGGCAGTCGTGTCCCGGGCCCAGTCCTCGATCGCGAACCAGGCCTCGGCACGGAACGCTTCGAGGTCCTTGCCTTCGAGGGGCCCCACCTTGCGGGACGTGAAGTCGGTCCGCCACGCCCGTTCGCCATCGAAGCCCGTCTTGGTGCGGATCAGCCCGAGTTTCTGCACCTGCAGCAGGTGCCGCGAGCCGACTTGCCACGACTCGTACGTCCCCTGCACGCCGGCATCGTCGACCCGCCCCCGGACATGCAGCACGGTGTCCGCAACGAGTGCGGCTCGGCCGCCCGTGGCAGCGACATAGCGTTCGATGATCGCGCGCGCCGCATCGTTCGGCTTTGCAGACGCGGAGCACGGCAGCAGACAGGCGGATACGACCCAGCTCAGTATGAATCGGCGCAGCATGTGGTCCTCCCTGACCGCCCAGGTGATGGCCCGGTGGTTCTCGGGAGTCATCGGCCAGCGCGACGCACGTCATGAGTGCCCGGGTGGCACCGGCAGGGCTGCCGTACAGCACCCGGGCGTTCGCAAACGAACCCCGCCCCGACGCCACTGGCGCCGCCGCCGCTCAGCTCTCGCGGTGCACGGTCTCGGGCGAGAACGCCGGCAGGCACACCGCCACGTACTCGGCCCCTTCCGGCTCCGGTGTCGAGTAGCGCACGCGCTCCCCGGCCGCCACGCACACGAACTCGCCTGCGCGCACATCGATCACGCCGCCGTCATGTTCCACACGCAACATGCCCTTGAGCACCAGTGTGTGTTCCTCGAACTCGGGGCGCTGTCCGGGCTCGACCCAGCCGCCCGGGCTCCGCATCTGCGCGATGCTCAAGTGGGTGGTCCCGGTATTGATCCGGCCGATGTACTCGTCGATCGACTTGGGCTTGCTGCCCGCAGCGGTGACACGCGCGGGCAATGGGATGTGCTTGGGCATGGAACGCTCCCGGGCTCGGTTCGAATGCGCACGACATGCCCGCGGGGGGCGGGCATCCGGCGCAGGCGCGACCTCGTCGAATCGGCGAGGCGTCCTGCGAGTCTGCCCCAAGGTTGTCATAAATGGAACCGCCCGGTGGACAGACCCATCGGGCGGCTCGGACAACTCGACAGGAGTGCGTGCTGCGGTCTACTCCGTGACCTTCTTGGCGTGCAGCCCTTTCGCGACATAGATCGCGTGATCGAACTTCGGGCTCATCGTCGGCGTGTGACACTGCTTGCAGAAGTTCTCGCCGACCTTGCCGTTGATGGCGGCCTTCTTGGCTTCCTTGGCGGCGGCGACGTGCGCGCTACCCGGACCATGGCAGTTCTCGCAGGTCACGCCGGAGAGCCCTGCGGTCTTGGTGCTGTCCGCGCCCGGATAACCAC
>JANNWR010000434.1:0-4191 GCA_031408715.1 bacterium | reverse complement strand
CAGCCAGCCGCGGCAGAAGTCCGAGAAGAAGATCGTGCCGGCGAGCGCAGGCATGGCCTTGCCGCGATAGGCGTAGCCGCCGGTCACCGAGCAGCCTTCGTCGTGGTCGTACTCCACGATCGGCTCCACCAGGTTAGCGGGGCGGGGGCGGGGCAGGCCGAAGCCGTGCAAGGCCTCGCGCACGCTCCAGCCGTAGTTCAGGCCGGGCGTGGAGGCGTCGACCACGTTCACTTCCTCGAACTTGTTCTGTCCTACATCCGCGATGATCAGGCGCTTCGCCGTGAAATCGAACGACCAGCGCCATGGGTTGCGCATGCCCAACGCCCAGATCTCGGGCGCGCCATCGCGCGGCTTGTCCTTGAACATGTTGCCCGCGGGAATCGTGTACGGCGAACCATGCGTGACATCCAGGCGCAGCATCTTGCCCAAGAGCGCGTGTCGGTTCTGGCCGTTGCCCAGCGGGTCGCCGCCCGCGCCGCCGTCGCCCATACCGATGTAGAGCATGCCGTCGGGGCCGAACGCGATGTGGCCGCCGTTGTGGTTGGCGAATGGCTGCTTCACGGTCAGCACGCGCACCGCGGAGCCCAAGTCCAGCGCGCTGCGGTCGCGCTTCACGGTGTAGCGCATCACCTGCGTGTCGCCGGACTTGTCTGTAAAATTCACGAACACCCAGCCGTTTCGCGCGTAGTCCGGATGAAACGCCAGCCCGAGCAGTCCGCGTTCACCGCCGTACTTCACGACCGGCGTGAGATCGGCGAACAGCGCGGCCGAAGGCCTGCCCTTCTCGATCCAGCGCACACGCCCTGGCTGCTCGACCACGAACAGGCGGGCGTCGCCAGGGGCGGCGCACAAGAACACGGGATGGTCGAAGCCGTCGGCGGCGACGACAGCCTTGATGCCGTCGTGGCGTGCGAAAGTCTGGGCGGCGCACACGGGGGCGAGGGCAGGCAACGCCATGAGCGTCGTGACGGCAACTATGAACCAGCGGGAGTGGGTCGTCATGGCACGCAGGATAGACGACCGGAATGGACCATGTGTTAGCCTCCTGTTCGGTTCGAAGCGCAGTCGATGCTGCCTCAAAGGACACGTTCCCGCGCGCGGCGTCGGGGGTGGTCTGGCACCCTGCGTCCGACAGCCCGCTGCGCTCAGGGTTGCCGCATCGCCGCATCGCAAGTTCGTCGCATGACCAGCACCGAGGTCCCCGATCATGTTCGATCGCCACTTTCAGCGCGCCGCTAGCGTGCTGGCCTGTTGCGCGACGTTTGCCGGCTACGCGCACGGGCAGAGCGTCACTTCGCCCGCGACACTGATCCCCCAGGACCAGGACGAAGCCAGCCTCAACACGCGTCGTGCCGAATGGATCGAGCAGATCCATCGCGCCGCGCCGGGCACGGACTGGCGCGAGATCGAAGCCGCCAATCGGCTGGAGTCCACCTTCCTGCGCCAGGCGTTCGGAGCTGTCCCGCTCCCGGGCGAGTGGATCGAGCGCGGCGCGCAGAACGTCACCGGCCGCACATATGACTGTGCGATCGGCAGCGATAATCAGTTGTATGTGGGAAGCGCCAACGGTGGCCTGTTTCGTGGACCCGAGGCTGGCGGCACCAACTGGACGCCGCTCATGGACAACGTCGGCCATGGCGTCGAGCACGTGGTCACGCTGGGCGGTCCGCCGCCGCGCATCGTGGTGGCCAGCAACTCGCGGCTGTTCGTGTCACCTGACGGCGGCACGACGTGGTCGGTGCCCACGGGGCTGCCCGAAGCGATCTGGAACGTGGCTCGGCTCGTGCGCGAAGCCGACAACACGAACTTCGTGTATGCCATGGTCGAGGGCTGGATCTGGACCGGCGTGGCGTGGGATCACAACTGGCACCTGCTGCGCTCGTCCGATGGCGGCGCGTCGTTCGCCAAGGTGTACACGGTGCCGCTCGCGACTCGTGCGGACATCTGGATCAGACGAACGGGGGCGGGGCCGATGTACCTGGCGGCGGGTAGCCAGTTGCTCAAGTCGCTGGACCACGGCAGCAGCTTCAGCGTGGCTGGCACGCTCCCAGCCAGCGGCGACTTCGCGCGGCTCGCGGCATCCGAAGCGGGCGCACCGTCGTTCTACTGTGCGTTGCGCAGCGCCGGCGTGTGGACGCTGTATCACTCGGCCAATGGCGGCGTGAACTGGACCAATCGCGGCACGCTCGCGGACTTCTACGGGACGATCAACGCCAGCATCACGAATCCAAATCTCGTGTTCGTGGGTGGTGTCGACTGCTTCCGCAGCCTCAACGCCGGGCAGTTGTTCGTCCGGCTCAACACGTGGGACCAGTACTACGGTGACCCGCAGCACAAGCTGCACGCCGACATCATGGGACTCACCAGTGTCATGCGGGACGTGCTGGGCGCGCCCACTGAGCGCATCTACATCCATACCGACGGCGGGACGTTCCTCACCACGGCCGGCGGCGCGATACCCGACAACATCACGCGCGTGGGGTTCAGGAACTCGCAGTACTACGGCACGCTCACTTCGGGCTCGGACCCCATGCAGGTGTTCGCGGGCTCGCAGGATCAGGGCTATCAGGTGTCGACCAGTGCGACCACACTCGCGGTGGACTTCACGCAAGTGATCAGCGGGGACTACGCGCACCTGGCGTCGTCGTGGCCGGACCGGTCGCGCATGGTGTTCTCGGTCTATCCGGCGTTCGTGCTGGTGCAGACCGGGCCCGCGAGTGCTCCGGCCGTCGAGCTCACGAACTTCCCGGCCGGCGCGCCGGGCTTCAAGTTCCTGCCCGCACTGGCCGCCGATCCCGCCGACGTGAACTCCGCGCTCGTCGGCGCGCGCCAGATCTGGCGCGTGCATCGGAACGCCGTGAACAACTACACGTGGACCGCGCTGCCGCGGGACTTCGATCACGGCGATGGCGACGTGGTCGGGGCCATCGCCACCGCACCGGGCAACCCGAGTCGGTGGTACGTAGCTACCTATAACGGCCGGCTCTACTTTTCGAATGACGCTGGCGCGACGTTCACCGAGTCGGCGACGCCGGGACCGCTGTCGCACTACTTCTCGGGCTCCGGGCTCGTCGTTTCGCCCTCCGACCCACTGACCGCGTGGGTATGCGGCGCGGGCTATTCCGGCCCCGCGGTGTACAAGACCACGAACGGCGGCGTGAACTGGTTGTCGATGGGCTCGGGCCTGCCGAGCACGCTGGCGTTCGCCATCGCGCTCGACGATCTGGGCGCGCCCTACGTGGCCACGCAGTCCGGACCGTATCGTTGGAATGGTCTGTCGTGGGAGAGCCTGCTGCTCACCACGTGCTGCGCGCCGGTCACCGACTACTGGAGCGTGGAGTCCGTGCCGGCCATGGGCGCGATGCGCTTCGCGACCTACGGCCGCGGCATCTGGGACTTCGTGCGGCCGGGTATCGCAGGCGCTCCCGGCCCGCGCACGCCGAGCGGGCTCCTCCTGAGCGCGTCGCCGAATCCCGCCACGCACCAGAGCGTGATCGCGTTCACGCTGCCCACGGCCGGCTCGGCACGGCTCGAGCTGTTCGACGTCACGGGCCGGCGCGTGCGCGTGCTGCTCGACGAGACGCGCGCCGCCGGCGAGCATCGCGTCAAGTTCGACGGCCGCGATGATGGCGGCATGTCCCTGCGCGGCGGCCTCTACGTGGCGCGGCTGCAGACGCCGGCCGGTACCGTGGTCACGCGGCTGACGATCGCGCACTAGCGCTCACGCACGAGCCCCCGCCGCGGTGAACGCGACGGGGGCTCGTGCTTTTGCATGCAGCGTCCTAGAACTGCTGTTGCTCGGTCGAGTCCGTGAGTGCTCGTGTGGTCGATTCCCCGCCCGAGATGACCTCCTGCAGCGCGTCGAACCAGCCCGTGCCCACGAAGCCCTGGTGCTTCACCGCCGCATAACCGTCCGAGGCCGCCAGTTCGAACTCACGGTCTTGGAGCTTTGAGTACGCGGTCATGCCCGAGTCCCGGTAGCCGCTCGCCAGCTCGAACATGCTCAAGTTGAGCGCATGGAAGCCCGCCAGCGTGACGAACTGGAACGCGTAGCCCATGGCGCCCAGCTCGCGCTGGAACTTGGCGATCGTCGCGGCGTCCAGTTTCTTGGACCAGTTGAAGCTCGGCGAGCAGTTGTACGCCAGCTTCTTGCCGGGGAACCGTGAGCGAATCGCCTCGGCGAACATGCGC
>JANNWR010000433.1:0-16115 GCA_031408715.1 bacterium | reverse complement strand
ACCTCGTACGACTTCCTGTGGCGCGAGAACGGCTTGCAGCACCCGCTCGGGCCGGTTTCGAGCCAGGTCCGTCTTCAGCCTCCCGGCTATGTCAACGCCGATGCTACCGCCGGTCTCGATGTCTACGCAGGCCGCCCGCTGCGCTCCCTCGTCTTCAATGTCGGCACGGCGTTCAACAGCCGCGGCGGCGGCCGGCCGCAGGCCACGCGCTCGGCCACCGAGGTGGCGGGATCGCGCGCGACGCCGGCCGATGAGGCGCAGGAGTCCTTCCGTGAGAGCTGGTCGATTCAGGCTGCCTACTCACATTCCGGGGGTTACGAGAAGCCGCGCTGGAGTTCACGCGAGCACCTAAGCGGCACGCTGCGATACCAGCTAACAGAGAACTGGATCTTCGACTACCAGGCCGGGTACGACCTCACGCTGCGCGCCGTGCAGTTCCAGCGCTACAACGTCACGCGCCGCATCCATTGCTGGGATGCGACGTTCTCGCGCACGTTCAGCGGACGGGAGACCGAGTACTACTTCCGCTTGGGTATCCGCGACCAGAAGGAAGTCTTCGTGGAGCGCGGTACGCGTGTGCAGAGTTTCGGTGGCATCCAGTAGCGGCACGCGCTGGCGGCTCGCGTGTGACACATGCGGGGTGGCCGCGTGGGTCGGACCGCACCCCGCCGATGGCGCCGCTGCGCCAGGATATGATGCGTGGTGCGAGTCGTGCCAGACTCCGCACGCGCTGACCGCCGCGCCCGGCGTTCGCTCGCTGTGCCCGCGCTGCAGCGCACCGATATTCGCGCTACCGCGCTTCGTCGAGTTGTGGGGGGAGTTGCAGCACCTGGACGCGGTGCTCGGGGCGTGGGCCGGTGATCCGCAGCCGCTCGCCACTCTGCTGCCCGAACGCCCGCGCTTCGTCACCGACCTCGACCCGCCCGCGCCCGCAGCTGGAGATCCCCCGGCGCTCGTGGCGCTAGTGGACGCGGTCGCACGCGGCGACTATCGCGGTGCGCTCGCACTCGCGCTGCCGGCAGCATCGCCTCGCGCGCACACCGCGCGTGCCATCGCCCGTGAACGGTTGGGCGACGTCGCGGCCGCGCTCGCCGATTGGGACGCCGTGCTGGCCCTGCACCCGCTGTCCCCGACCGCGGCAAGCCGCGCGCATCTGGCCCGCGGCTCGTTGCATGCTCGCGCGGGGCGACTCGCCGCGGCGCGCGCCGATCTCGAACGCGCCGGAAACAGCGCTGCCGCGCGCTGGGATCGCGCCTCGCTGCAAGTCCACGCGGGGCTCGCGACAGGTGACAGCCTGCCCGATGCCGGAGTGCTGGTCCGTGCGCGCGCCGAGGCCGGCGAGGCGTCTGCGTACTGGAGTGACCCCACGATCGGGCGGTTGCTGTGGGCGCTGCTCATCGAACGCGAACTCGCACGCGGGGCAGCCCCGGGTGTCCCCTTGAGTGTCGCGTCGCGAGCCACGCTGCGTGCAGCCGAGACCGAGTTCGAGCATGCTACGTTCTGGGACCGCGCCATGATGCTGGTGGGCTGGGCGCGTCTGGGCGCTCAGGACGAAGTGACGCGCATCGCCTCTCCGCTCGCACGCGAGCAGTCCGCAGCGCTATTGGACGAGCCGGCACTACACGGTCGGCCGCTCGTGAGCGTGACCGCTGCGGTCGCCGCCGCGCGCGCCGCCATGGACATGGGCGACCCCGTCGATGCACGCCACTCACTGGCCGAGGCGTTCGCACGCGAGGACCTCAAGCGCTTTCGCATTCCCTGTGCGAGCTGTGGCAGAGGTGCGATCGGTATCGACGAGACGGTCGAGTCGGGGGACGACGAAGGCTAGCCGAAGCGCCCTGGTTCCCCCGCCCGCTCGAGTTCACGCTCCGAGAGCCCAGCGTTGCCGCTCGCATGCGTTTGCCACGGGCAACCCTGGCAGCAGATCTGGCGCCGCGTTCGGACGAATTCCATGGCGGTCGCCCTCGGGCCGAGACTAGATTCTCGCCTCGGCACGGTTCTCCCCGATCCGTCTCCGCCGTTTCCGACACGCTCATCCGCGAACCTCTTCCGGGTGGCTTCGCGGCTGTGCGTGTGTGTTCGTACTCGTCCCATCCATCCATCGGGACTGCCGCGTACGCATCCTCGGAGATCGACCATGTCCAGATCGCAAAGCATCCCGTTGCTCAACCCCGCGAGTGTGACCGCTTCGCTCATGCTGCTGGGCGCTCTCGCGTTCGCACTGCCATCCGCGGCGGCACCTGCCCGCGGCGCACGGCCGCGCTTCGAGGACGAAGAGCTCGAGCGCGCGTCCCGCCCGCGTCCCACCATCGCCATGCCGAAGGGCTGGATGCTCGGCCAGCCGGTGCGCTTCCCGCGCCAGTTGCTGCCGCTGCTCATGGGCGAGCGCGAAGCGGGCATCACCGAGCCCGAGGGTGATCCGGTCACGGTGCTGCGCGGACTCGACCTCGAACCGACACACGCCTCGGGTTCGCCGTTCGGTCCCAACCGCATCGCCAACGACGTCACCGGCGACCCGGCGTCGACCACGAACTCCGAGAACTCGCTCGCTGCCTTCGGCCGCTTCATGGTCGCGGGCTGGAACGACTCGTTCGATCCGGGCGGCCCGCGCAGCTTCTCGGGCTATGCATTCTCGGTGGACGGCGGTCACACGTGGAAGGACGGCGGCATCCTGCCGCACGGCCCGAACGACCAGGTGCTGGGCGATCCCAGCATCACGGTGGACGCCAAGGGCAACTTCTACTACGCCAGCCTGTACGCTACTCCGACCCTCAATCTGAGCGTGGCGGTGAACCGGGGCCGTTTCGTGAACGACGTCATGATGTTCGAGCCGGCCGTGCTGGCCGTGGCGGCCGGGGCTGCGGACGGCCTCGACAAGGAGTGGATCGCCAGCGATCCCGAAGACGGCACGCTCTACATGAGCTACACGCGCTTCTTCGATGCGGGCGGCGACCAGATCGAAGTCGTGCGTTCTCGTGACCAGGGCCGTACGTGGAGCACGCCGCTCGTGATCACCGATGTGAACACCGAATCGGTGCAGGGCTCGCGCCCGATCGTCGGTCCCGACCACGAGGTGTATGTGGTCTACACGGTCACCGACCTGACCGACTTCAACACGCACATGCGCATCCGCAAGTCCGAGAACCGCGGCCGCAGCTTCGGCCGCAAGGCGAACATCGGCGAAGCTCCCGGCGACGTCAGCATCTACCCGAACTTCGTGACCGGCCCTCCGGGCTTCAACCGTGCGGGCGGCGTCGAGTTCCCGTCGATCGCGGTCAACCGCGGCTCGCACGGCAAGGGCGAGTTGTACGTGACGTGGAATGAAGCGGTGGACTACTTCGACGACTTCCTCGGTACCGCGGGCACGGTCGTGAACGAGGTGGAGAACAACAGCACCGCCGCCACCGCGACGCCGTTCACGCTCGGTCAGACGCTGACCGGCCGCTACGACAACTCCACCGACCTCGATTTCTTCTCGTTCACGGGGCATGCCGGCGAGACGGTGTTGTTCTTCCTGACGCCGCCGCAGGGGGCGCAGAGCGAGGGCTTCCTGCGCTTGTTCGCCGCCGGTGGCACGGTTGCCGACCGGCAGGCGTTCAGCTCGTTCGGTGGTGGGCAGGCGTTCATCACGTTCACGCTGCCCTCGGACGGCACGTACTTCATCCGGCCCGGCATCCTGAACCAGAATGCCAAGCAGGGGCCCTATGTGCTGTTCAGCGGCACGCACGTGCCGAACCCGCGCGATGTGGCCAAGGACGCTCGCGACGTGGTGCTGTCGCGCTCGCACGACGGGTTGCACTGGACGCCGCGCACCGTGGTGAATGACGACGCGCCGCGCTATGACAACGCTTTCGCCGAGGTCGCGACCGATCGCCGCGGTGACGTGCATCTGGTGTGGTACGACCACCGCAACGATGCGCAGAACGGTATCCTCACCGACCTCTATCACGCGCGTTCGCGCGATGGCGGACGGACGTTCGAGCCGAACGAGAAGGTCAACGACGGGCCGGGGATCAACTGGAGCCTCGTCCCGAGCCGCTTGGCGCCGAACATGGGCGACTACATCGCCCTGACCTCGGATGGCGACAACATCTATGCGCTGTGGGCCGACGGCCGCCTGGGTACGCCCGACTCCTGGGTGATGCGTGTCGCCGGCGGCGGTCGCAACGAGGACGACGAGGACGATGACGACGAGGACGATGATGGGGACCATCACGCCAGCGCGCACAGCGCTGTCGGTGAGGGCTCCATCGCGCTCGCGCTGCGCGTAGCGAACCCCGCGCACGCGCGTTCGACCGTCGGCCTGAGTTTCGACGTGCCGCGCGCCGGTGCCGCGAAACTCGAGCTGTTCTCGGTGAGTGGCCAGCGAGTGGCGACACTGCTCGACGGTCCGGTTACCGCCGGCACCCAGCGCGTGACGTGGAATGCACGCGGTCGGGATGGTTCGCCGGCCGCGCCCGGGCTGTACTTCGCGGTCCTCCGCTCGGGTGGTGCCGAGGTGAAACAGCGCGTGGTGCTGTTGCAGTAACGGCGTCCTGAAGCAGCGATCCGGCCCCCGCATGGAGCCCGTTCGGGCCCCGCGCGGGGGCTTTCGCTTGTGGCTGGCGGGGGGGCGGACGCCCCCACCTGAACCCTCGACAGCCCAGATGTGCAGGAGTGCCCTCCTGGCGGGGGCCCAGGTCCGGCGCTGCCAAAGCCTGCCGTTCGGGGCTCATGTCGCCATTGCCAAACGGCCGATGCTTACGCCATGCTGGTCCGGAGGCGGCGCGGGTGCGTCGCTTCCCGAAGGCGCGGCGGCAGGGTGCTGCTGGTGGATCACCCCCATGCAGAGGAGGGCGCGATGAGCGTCGGCACCGCTTGGCGGCTGACCGTGCTCGCGTCGCTGGCACTTCTCTTGAGCTCTTGAGCTCTTGAGCGGCCAGCTCTGCATGCTCACCACCTGTCTGCCGCGCCTGATTCAGCGCCACCCCGGCGTCGCGGACGCGTGTCGCCGTGCAGCGGTGACGCGCACCAACGCCGGCGCTGGTGGCGTGGCACACGGTCGCACGAGTGTGATGCCGCGAAGCCGGGCGCAGTCTCAGGTCGGCACATCCGCCGCCTGAGTACGCACCGAGTCACGACTTTCGAACCCGTGACAACCGCGTCCGATGGAAGCAGCATCGTTGTCTCATGAGCTCGTTCGTGCCGTTGACCGCCATCCGCCGCGAGAGCGAAGCCGCACCCGTCACGCAGACCGTACGGCTGCGCATCTCGGGCATGCATTGCGCTTCGTGCGTGGCGCGCGTCGAACAGGCCATGTTCGGCGTGACCGGCGTGGTCGCGGCACGCGTCAACCTGGCGACGCAGCGCGCTGAGGCCGACATCGACGTCAACAAGGCCGCGGCCGCGCTGCACGGTGTGGTGGACTCGGCGGCACTCGCGGCACAGCTCGCCGCCGCGGTGCGCACGTCGGGCTACGACGCGTTCCCGGTGCAGGCGGCCGTGGCGGACGACGCCGAGCAACGCGAGCGCTCCGCCGAGGAGGCCGGGGTGCGGCGGCGTTTCGTGCTCGCCGCGAGCTTCGGCGCGGGCGTGTTCGTGATCGCGCACGCCGGCATGCTGATGCCCGGAGTATTGCCCGGCACGCCGTGGCAGCAGGCGTTCGCGCAGTTCGCGCTCGCACTCCCGGTGCAGTTCGTGGCCGGCTGGCCGTTCCTGCGCGGGCTCGCGCGCGGCATCATGCGCCGCCAGCCCGACATGGATACGCTGGTCGGACTCGGCACGCTGGTGGCGTTCGGTTACTCGAGCGTGGCGCTGTTCGCGCCGGCGTGGGTCGGTGGCATGACCGCCATGCGCGGCATGGCCGCGGCACCCGACGTGTACTTCGACACGTCGGTGACCATCGTGGCGCTGATCCTCCTTGGCCGCATGCTCGAGTCGCGCGCGCGCAGCGGTACGTCGCGCGCCATGCGCGCGCTGCTCGACTTGCGCCCGCGCACCGCGTTGCGAGTGGCCGACGGCCGCGAGGAGTCGGTTCCGCTCGACAGCGTGCACGCCGGCGACGTGCTGGTCGTGCGTCCGGGTGAACGCGTGCCGGTCGATGGGAGCCTCGTCGAGGGTCGTTCGAGCGTGAATCGCGCGCTCGTCACCGGCGAGGCGGTGCCGGTCGATGTCGGCGCCGGCGACCCGGTGACTGGCGGCACCCTGAATGGTACCGGCGCGTTCACGATGCGCGCCGAGAAGGTGGGCGCCGACTCGATGCTCATGCAGGTCGTCGCCATGGTCGAGCGCGCGCAGACCAGCAAGGCCGACGTGCAGCGGCTCGCCGATCGCATCGCCGCGGTGTTCGTGCCGGTGGTGCTCGTGATCGCACTGCTGGCGTTCGTGGCGTGGTGGGCGAGCGGCGCCGGGTTGGCGACAGCACTTCTCAAGTTGGTCGCGGTGCTGATCGTGGCGTGCCCGTGCGCGCTCGGGCTGGCCACCCCGACCGCGCTCGTGGTCGCCACCGGCCGCGGTGCACAACTTGGCATCCTGGCGCGCGATGCCGGTGCGCTCGAGCGCGCCGAGCGCGTCGACACGGTCGTGTTCGACAAGACCGGCACGCTGACGCTCGGTGCGATCCAGCTCACGGATGTGGTGGTCGCGCCGGGAGTGAGTGAAGCGCGGTTGTTGTCGGCGGCGGCCACGGCCGAACGCCGGAGCGAACATCCCTTGGCACTCGCCGTATTGCGCGGCGCGCGCGAGCGAGGGGCGGAGCCGCTCGAAGCGGAGGATTTCGGCGCCGTGCCGGGCAAGGGCGTGTACGCCATGGCCGGCGGTCGCGCGATCTCGGCTGGCACGGCGGCCATGCTCGAGGACTTCGGCGCGTCCGACGCCGCGCTGGCGACGGAACGCGAACGGCTCGAAGCCGCGGCGCGCACGGTGATCGCGGTGGCCGAGAACGGCGAGCTGCTGGGACTGCTCGGACTGTCCGACACGCTCCGGCCTGAAGCGGCCGAGGTGGTGCGTGAGCTGCGCACACGCGGCATCCAGGTGTGGATGATCACCGGCGACCACGTGCGCACCGGGCACGCGATCGCGGCGCAAGCCGGGATCGCCGCGGCCAATGTCGTCGCAGGGGTGATCCCCGGCGACAAGGCGGCGGCGGTCGAGCGGCTGCAGTCCCAGGGCCGACGTGTCGCCATGGTCGGCGACGGCATGAACGACGCGCCAGCACTGGCCCGGGCCGAAGTCGGCTTCGCGATGGCGAGCGGCACCGACGTGGCCATGGAAGCCAGCGCGTTCACGCTGATCTCCGGCGACCTGCGTTCGGTCGCCGTGGCGCTCCGGCTGTCGCGGCGCACGCTGCAGGTCATCCGCCAGAACCTGTTCTGGGCGTTCGCCTACAACGTCGTGCTGATCCCGGTCGCGGCCGGGGTGCTGGTGCCGGTGCTTTCGAGCGGCGGCCAGTTCGCATCCACCGGTGTGGCGTGGGGCTGGCACGGCACGCTGCACCCGATGCTGGCCTCACTCGCCATGGCTCTGTCGAGCGTCTCCGTGGTGACGTCGTCGCTGAGATTGCGTAGTTTCCACTGATCCACGCACGGCTGGCCGGTTCGAGGGCCGTGCTTGAAACACGACCTCATCGCCGCATCCGCGTCACTCAAACCCCAAGGAGAACTCCGATGCGCCGTCTGATCGCCGTTGCCGCGCTCGTCCTGCTGGCAGGCTGCACGCCCGCCGGCCCCAAGGAGATCCAGGTCGCCGTCACCGACATGGGCTTCGAGCCCAAGGAAGTGATCATCAAGAAGGGCCAGGCGGCCGTGCTCGTGATGACGCGCAAGAGCGACCAGACCTGTGCGACCGAGGCGGTGTTCACTGAAACGGGCAAGAAGTACGACCTGCCGTTGAACGAGGCCGTGCGCATCGACCTGACGGGTGTGAGTCCCGGCACGCTGCACTACGCGTGCGGCATGAACATGGAGAAGGGCACCGTCGTCATCCAGTGACCTCGAGGCTCGGGAACCGGAGCGCGCCGGGGGGAGTTCCGGGTGCGCTCCGGTGTTCCCGCTTGACCCACGTGGCGCGGAGGCCTAGCGTTTTCGCATGGACTACCGCGAGCGCATCATCCTGGACCCCGAGATCCGATTCGGGAAGCCGACCGTGCGGGGCACCCGAATGGCCGTCGAAGACGTGCTGTCGTGCCTCGCGGGGGGGATGAGCGAGGACGCCATCCTCGCCGACTTCCCGCAGTTGGTGCGTGAGGACATCCGTGCGTGCTTGGCCTACGCAGCCGAGCGCGAACGACGAATGGCCGGCTGACCCCCGTCAGGACTGAAGCATGAGGCTGCTGTTCGACGAGAATCTGCCCGAAGTACTCGTGTTCGCGTTGCGTGGGGAGTACCCCGAGTCCGCTCACGTCCGTGTGCTCGGGCTCGCCGGCAGCGGCGACCGCGCGGTATGGCAACGTGCAGCTGCGGACGGATTCATCCTCGTGACCAAGGATGAGGACTTCCATCGGTTGAGCGTGGTGCTCGGACCGCCACCCAAGGTGGTCTGGGTGCGACTGGGCAACTGCACCACATATGCGGTTGCGGAATTGCTGAGGGGTGAACGAGGGCGGCTCGCGCGATTCGAGGCTGACTCGCACGCAGGATTCATCGCACTCGGCTGAAGCATCTCCGAGCAGGGCCTGGGACCGCTACGCCAATCCCCAGTCCTCGAGTTCGTCCTCGTCGAGGCCCAACAGGTGCCCGACCTCGTGTTGCACGGTGATGCGCACCTCGTGCTCGAGTTCGTCCTGATCGGCGCACGCGCGCAATAGGTTCTTGCGGAACAGGAAGATCGCTCCGGGGGCGCCCGGCACGGCGGTGGGCAACTGCGCGAAGATGTGGTGGCCGACGAACAGCCCGAGCAGGTCCGGCGTGAGCGGTGGGTTCTCGTCGCTCAGCATCTCGGGACTCGGCAGGGGCTGCACCAAGACGGGAATCTCCTCGAGTTTCTCGCGGACTTTGGCGGGCAGGTCGGCCACCGCCTTCTCGACCAACGCGTCGAACTCCTCGTCGTCGACCTCGAGCGGCTCGGGGAAGTTCTCGTCGTCCAACTCGGCGGCGACCTCGGCGGCCTCGGCCGCACCCTTGGCGTCGCCGAGATGATCGCGCACGCGTGACAGCAGATCGTGCGCCATGGCGAGGCCCGGGTGCACCGCGATCGAGCGGAGTGCGTCGACTTCGGCTTCCGCGAAGCGCGACAGCTCGTGGTAGCAGGAGGCGCGCAGGTAGAAGTAGTTCGACGGATCGGCCGAACGTTCGGCGCCCTGCAGCGCGGCCAGTGCCTGGTGCGGTTCGCCTTCCTCGAGCTTGAGTGCGGCGTCCTCGATGCGCAGGTCGGGGTGTCCCGGCCGCTTGCGCATGAGCTCGTCGAGCGCGCGTCGCCCGGCTTCGATCTCACTTTCATCCAGAAGTTCGTGGATGCGGTCGATCTCCGCCCACTCGGTCTCGTTCAGCGTTTCGTAGTGGTCCATGGGCCGACCACAGTAACGGACTCCGGCCGTGCGCGCATGGCCCGAATCGAGCGCGTCAGCGCAGGGCCTTCTGGGCGACGTCGCCGCGTACGACCCGGCGCAGGTCCACCACCACACGCTCGGCCTCCGGATCACTCAGCCCTGCGGCACGGGTGAGTGCCAGGACATGTTCCAACGTCGCCAGCGCGGGCGCGTACTGGCGCTGTGCCAGCTGCGCGGCGGCCCACTTGCGCCATGCATCCGGATCGCCGGGTGCCAATGCGCGGAACGCGTACGCCTCGAGCGCGGCGGCGTCGGCCGGGCCGCGATCCAGGTACAGCGCCGCGAGCCGGGCGTGCGGGTCCGGCGCCAGTGCGGCTCGGGTCTTGAGCTGTTCGAGCGCGGCGATCCGTGCCAGCGTGTCGTATGGCACGCGCGGTGCGGCTGTGAGCGCGAGCGCTCCGGCCGGAAGCAACGCGATGGCGGTGAAGCCCGCATCCGCCAAGTCGTGCTTGGCGCCTGAAGTGTCTCCGGTCGTCCAGCGCACCCACGCCCGCCAGTACGCCGGAACGCGCTGCTGCGGCCAGCGGGTGCGCACCAGGTCGAGCACGCCGCGCGCGGCCTGCGGCTTATCGGCGATCATCATGCTGAACGCCAGCGAGGGCAGCATGCGCGGGTCGCGCGTGTGGTCGACCAGCGAGTCGCGTTCCGCCACGAAGAAGTACAACGGTCCACGGGTCGATTGTCCGGCGGTGAACTGCGTGAGGAAGTACGAGCGCAGTGTCGGGTCGCGATACGCCCAGCGCAGCAGCGGACCGTCCGCCGCCTGCCAGCCGGCGGCCACGGGGACTTCGGCGAAGTACACCGTGCTGTTCGCCGGAAACACCGGGTAGGCCGCGCGCACCTGTGCCAGGTAGCGTTCGAGCGTGTGCAGCGAGCGCTCGATGGAATGGCGGTTGACGTGCGACTGCACGCTCCACGCACCGGGTACGGTGCTGAACTCGTCGAGCCGACGGACCTGGGCCGAACCCAGGACGAGTAGCGCGAGAACCGCGGCCTGAGCGGCTGCGGGCAGCCGTCGTGTGGCGAGGCCCAGCGCCAGCGCGCTCGCGAACATCGCCCACAGGTAGAAGTAGCCGCTCCAGATCGCCGCAACGGTCACCGTCGGCAGCCACGCCAGCGTGAGCCACACGAACGCGAGCGAGTGCGCACCCGGCGCGGGTGAAGTGTCGCGCTCGCGCAGCCCGGCATACGCCAGCGCGCCAGCGGCGAGCGCCACCCATGCGTCGGTGGCATTCCAGTGACCGAACGCATCACCGCCCAGCCGCCACTCGAGACCCACCACCGTCTGCAGCAGATGCACGAGGCTCGCGAGCACATCGCCCAGCGAGGGTGGTGCGAGTCCGCCTGCGGCCGGGTGCGCGCGTCTCCACAGCAGCCAGAGCACCGCCCATGCCGCGGTCACCGCGAGCAGCGGCCAGGCGCGGCGGCCGAGCGCGGGCAGCGATTCGTCCCGCCGGCGGCCGGCCAGCATTGCCACCAGACCGGCGAGGGCGACGGTCTCTTTCGAGAACAGCGCCAGCACGAGAGCGAGCGCTGCCCAGACGCTAGCGCCGCGCATGAACCACCACACCGCGAGCAACGCGAACACGATCGCGAGCAGGTCCTGGCTGCCGGATGCCCAGCGCAACGGCACGTCCGCGGCCGATTGCAGCGCCACAAACGCGAACGCGAACACCGCGGCGCGCGCACCGGCCACGCGGCGTGCGATCGCGAAGAACAGCAGCAGAGCGACCGCGAACAGGGCGAGGTTCACGACGTGGAACGCCGCAGCGGACTCGCCGCTCACATGCCCCAGCCACCAGAAGTGAAACGCCCGGCTCACCGGCCGCAGGAAGTTGCCGATCGGGTCCGGAGCCGCGAGCGCGGCCGGGAGCGAACGGCCGCGGACCTGCTCCAGGAACAAGTAGTCGTCGGCGAAGAACGGCCGCGCGATGCTGCCCGCGTGCAGCGTCACCATGAGCACCAGCAAGCCGGCGATCGGCCACCGGTGCATGGCGGTGGTCGCGGGCCTGCTCGCGCGCGCTTCCTGAGCGTCCTTGTTCAAGAGGTGCAAGCGGTACCTCGAGTGCGAGGC
The DNA here is from genome assembly GCA_031408715.1 of bacterium. Taxonomy (GTDB): domain Bacteria; phylum Eisenbacteria; class RBG-16-71-46; order RBG-16-71-46; family RBG-16-71-46; genus JAIOPA01. Next base: position 4,518 of record JANNWR010000433.1, on the reverse strand, counting down.
CCCTGTCGCCACGCTCCCTGTGGGCGGCACGAGCACGCTCGCAATGTAGCGCGCGCAGGCCTCCGGGCTCCAATCACATCGTTTCCCTGGCGCGTGAGAAGTGCCGCGCGCCGCGGCCGCTGGCGCGGTGGCCCGTTCTTCCAGCCGACTCCCGCGCGACCCGCCAGTAGCCGCGTGAGCCGTCCCGGGTCTACATTCCACGGTCCCGGTCCCACACCGGCGCTTCGCCCCGAACACACGCTCGAGGAGCCCCCCATGCGACTGCGTACTCTGGTCCTGCTGGTTCTCGCCGCACTCATCGTGCCGGCGGCTCATGCCGCCGACGATTCGGCCTACCGCACGCCGCCGTCGGCGGTCGCCGATCTGCTCACCGCTCCGCGTGTGCCGCGCGGGGCACCCAACTCCTCTCCGGATGGTGCATGGCTGGCGGTGCCCGACCTGCGCTCATTGCTGCCCATCGAGACGCTGGCCGAACCGGTCGTGAAGCTCGCCGGACTCGAAGTGCTGCCCGGGATGTGGGCCAATCGCGGTGGCCTCAAGAACGCCGCGGCCGGCCTGACGTTCTACAAGGTCGCCGATGGCACGCAGGTGCGCGCCAAGCTGCCCGCCGACGTGCGCCTGGGGCCCGTGCGCTGGTCGGGCAAGGGCGATCGCGTGGCGTGCATGGCGTACGCCAAGGGCGGCGGCGAGTTGTGGATCGTCGAGGCCGCCACGGGTGCTGCCAAGCGCATCGACGGCGTTCAACTGCACGCCGTGAGCAGCGTGATCGAGTGGACGAACGACGATTCCGGATTGTTCGTGTCGCTGGTCGTGGGCGGCACGCCGCTCGCCGAAGGCTCACGCGTGCCCGAGGGCCCGAGCGTGCGGAAGTCCGCGGGCCGCGCCACGCCGCAGCGCACGGCGCGCGACGTGCTGCGCACGCCGGACGACCAGGCGCGCTTCGGCTACACGGTGACCACCCAGTTGGCGACCGTGACGCTCGCCACCGGCCAGATCCGCAAGCTGGGTGCGCCGGTCGCACTCGCGGGTTGTGATGTCTCGCCGGATGAGAAATTCCTGCTCGTGAACCGTTTCGTGCTGCCGGCGCCGCTCGGCTTCCCCGCCTACCTGTTCGCTCGCAAGGTCGAACTGTGGCCGGTCGCCTCGCCGGGTGCCGCCATCGCGCTGGGCGACGTGCCGCTCAACGACCGCAGTGCGATCGCCAGTGTGTCGCCGCTGGGGCACCGCGAGTTCACATTCGCGCCTGACGGCAAGTCGCTGTGGTTCGCGTCATGGGAAGACAAGAAGGGTGCTTCGGCACAGGCCGCGGTGCGCGACACGACGTTGCCGCCGCCGGGCGCCGATCGCATCCTCAGGCTCGACGCGCCGTTCGCGGGTACTGCGGCCGAGGTTGCGCGTGCCGAGTTCCCGCTCGAGGGCCTGACGTTCACCGCCGATGGCGCCAAGCTGGTGACGTTCGAGGGCTACGAGCCGCGGCGCGTCGAACGCCAGAGCTGGCTGGACGTGAAGACCGGCAATAAGAAGACACTGGTGTATCGCTCCACCGAGGGCGTGTACGACGCGCCGGGGCAGTTCGCGATGCGCCCGGTGCCGCACGGCAGCGCGCTGTGGGTCAGCGCGGATGGCAAGGCGTGTTATCGCTTCGGCGAGGGCTATGGCGCGGACGGCCAGAGGCCGTTCATGGACCGTTGCGCGTTCGATGGCGGTGCTCCGGTGCGCCTGTTCCACAGCGAGAAGACCAAGCTCGAAGCCCCCGTCACGCTGCTGTCGGCCGACGGTAAGCGCTTCCTGACGCTGTCGCAGAGCGCGACCGAACCGCCCAATTGGTACTTGCGCCGCGCCGGCGAGACGAGCGGCATGGCAGTGAGTGCGTTCACCAACCCGGCTGAAGCATTGTCCAGGGCCCAGCGCCAGACGTTCACGTTCAAGCGTGACGATGGCGTCGTGCTGAACGCGGAAGTGGTGCTGCCGGCCGACTGGAAGCCGGGCTCGGACCCGCTGCCGACGCTGTTCTGGATCTATCCCAACGACTACCGCTCCGCGGCTGCGGCGTCGCAGAACCGCACCTCGCCGAACCGCTTTCCGTCGCAGAGCGCGCTCAATCCCGAAGTGCTGGTCACGCAGGGCTACGCCGTGGTGAAGCCCGACCTTGCCATCGTCGGCACGAACGACCAGTACGTGGCAGAACTGCAGCGCTCGGCGCAGGCCGCGGTGGACGAGTGTGTGAAGCGCGGGTTCACCGATCGCGCACGCATCGGTGTCGGGGGCCATTCGTATGGTGCGTTCTCCACGGTGAACTGCCTGGCGCACACCAAACTGTTCCGCGCCGGGCTCGCAAGCGACGGTGCATACAACCGCACGCTGACGCCGTTCACGTTCCAGGCCGAGACGCGGAACCTGTGGGAGGCGCGCGACACGTACCTCGGCATGTCGCCGTTCCTGTACGCCAACCAGATCGAGGCGCCGCTGCTATTGGTGCACAATCAGGACGACACCAACGTCGGCACGAACCCGATCCAGAGCCAGCGGCTGTACGAGGCGCTGAACGGCTTGGGCAAGACCGTGCAACTGGTCGAGTACCCGTACGAGGATCACGGGCCGGCCGCCAAGGAGACCGTGCTCGACTACTGGGCGCGCGCGCTCGACTGGTTCGACAAGTACGTGAAGAGCGCGCCGCCGCAATCGGCTGGGACGCCGCAGGCGCCGTAGCCCCGGAAGCGAGCCGAGTCGAACACCTCACGCTTTGGCCGCCGGTCACGGAGGGCCTGCAGTCCGGGGAGGAGCACGTGGAGTTCCGCAAGATCGGCATCGTGGGCGGCGGTTCGATGGGACGCTCGATCGCCGAGAAGCTGGCGTCGAGTGGCATCGAGGTCGCGGTGCTGGAGCTGTCGGCCGAGCAGGCGGCGGCCTCGCGCGTCGCGCTCGAAGCCTCGCTCGACGCCGAGCTGGCCAAGTGGGGACTCACGGTCTCCGAGAAGCAGGTGCTGCTGTCGCGAGTGCACTTCGGTGTGGACCGCGCCGCGCTCGCCGACGTCGATCTGGCGATCGAGAGCGTGAACGAGAGCCTGACGCAGAAGACCGAGGTCATGCGCATGCTCGGCGGCCTGCTGCCGCCGGATCGGGTCATCGTCACGCACACCTCGACGCTCAGCATCACCGAGATCGCCGCCGCCTCGGGCCGGCCGGCGAACGTCATCGGCATGCACTTCATGTATCCGGTGCCGAAGAGCCCCATCGTCGAAGTGGTGCGCGGCCGCGAAACTTCGGATGCCACGCTGGCCGTGGCGCGCGGGCTCGCCGACGCACTCGGCAAGTCGCCGATCGAGGTGTTCGAATACCCCGGCTATGTCGTGACTCGCGCCATGATCCCGTTCCTGAACGAGGCCATGCACATCGTCATGGAGGGCGTGGCCTCGGCGGAAGACGTCGACCGCGCGCTGGCGCTCGGCTACGATTTCAAGATGGGCCCGCTCGAGTACGCCGACCGCGTCGGGCTCGACAAGGTGCTGGGCTGGATGGAGCACGTGTTCCGAGAGTTGGGCGAACTCAAGTACCGGCCTGCGCCGTTGCTGCGCCAACTGGTGCGGGCGGGGCATCTCGGCCGCAAGTCCGGGCGCGGGTTCTTCCACTGGGACGGCAGCACGCGTGGTCGTTCGGCGATGCGGGTGGCACGATGATGCCGGGGCTCCGATGAGAGTGCTCGTCCTGAACTGTGGCTCGAGTTCGGTCAAGTACCAGCTCGTCGAGACTTCGCGTGAGCGCATCGCCAGGGCGGAAGACTTGATGCTGGCGCGCGGCGCGGTCGAGCGCATCGGCAGTGGCAGCGCGGTGCACTGGATGCGTCGCGGAGATGAGAAGAGCGAGCCCCGCCCGAGCGATATCAAGGAGATCCTGGAGCATCGCGGTGCGGTTGCCGAGATCCTGCGCCTGCTGTGCGACCCGGAGCGCGGCGTGGTCCGCGACCCGGGGGAGATCGCGGCGGTCGGGCATCGCGTCGTGCACGGTGGCGAGCGCTTCTCGGCCTCGGTGGTGATCGACGCCGAGGTCGAGCGCGGCATCGAGGACTGCGTCCCTCTGGCGCCGCTGCACAACCCGCACAACCTGCGCGGGCTGCGGGCGGCCCGTGCCGTGCTCGGCCACGTGCCGCACGTGGCCGTGTTCGACACGGCGTTCCATCAGACGGTGCCGCCGTATGCCTACATGTACGGGCTGCCATACGCGCTCTACAAGCGCCACGCCATCCGCCGCTACGGCTTCCATGGCACGTCGCACCGCTACGTGGCATGGCGCAGCGAGGTGCTGCTCGGCAAGCCTCGCGAGCAGACGAAGCTCGTGACCTGCCATCTGGGTGCGGGTGCCAGCGTGTGCGCGATCGATCGCGGGCGCTCGATCGACACCAGCATGGGATTCACACCGCTCGAGGGGCTGCTCATGGGCACGCGCTCGGGTGATCTCGACCCGTCGCTGGTGTTCCACATCCTGCACGCCGAGGATCTGGACGAACACCAACTCACCGCG
>JANNWR010000432.1:0-13173 GCA_031408715.1 bacterium | reverse complement strand
CAAGGACGGTGGCGCGCGCACGGCGCTGGGCGGTACTTCGCTCGGCCTGAGTGCTGGCGCATTGGCCATCGATCCGCCGTGCGGTGTGGTGCGCGACTCGCGCGGCACGCCGCTGGGAGGGGCGCAACTCACGTTGCTCGGTTCCACCACGCGTACGACGCGCTCGGCGAAGGACGGAACCTACTGCCTCGAACATCCGGTCGTGGGCGACACGCTGCTGGTCATGCGCGTCGGCTTCGAGCCCGTGCGATTCGTGCTCGTGAGCAGTAGCGCGCTCGCACTGGCACTCGAGCCGGTGGGCACGCTCGGCTCGCAGGACGGGCTCGTCGCCGGTCGCAGCGAAGCCAGCGAGCGGCTTGGTTCCGCGCTGCAACGTCCGGCACTCGCGGCCGCCTCGGATGTCTATGCGCACGAGCCCGCGCTTCTGCGCGAGGCAGTCGTGGAGGCGCGCGAGGCGGCCGCAGTGGCCGTGCGCGAACGTACCAGTGAAGCGTGGGAGCGGGCTGCCTCGCAGTGGCGTGCGATCGGCTCGGCCACGAACGGCGCGCCGTCGTTCGATGCGCGCTTTCGCGCGATCTCCGCGCTGCGCGAGGCGCTGTTGCTGTCGCCGACCGCCCAGCGCCAGCAGGCGTTCGAACAGGCGAGCGCGGCCTACATCGCGGGCACGCCGCGCCAGTTGCCCGAGCGCGCCACGGTGGTGCGCTGGCAGACGGAGCTGCGCCGCAACACGAAGTAGGCATCGACCGGCCACGGGCCGCTGCCGCGCATCGCCCAGTGCTGCCCGCCCGTGCACGGGCGCGGACCTTCCGTGCTTCGGGTTCGGCTCGCGCGCACGCGCTGAGCCACGACCGCCCGCGCCCGCGATTTTTCACTTGTCGGCGTTGCCCCGACTCGCGCACGCTGCAGAGGTCTGTGCTGTCCACATACGTTGTTCGACCGACTCCCTTGAGGGTGCCCAGTGGCCATCGCTACCGCCACACACGATGAGAACGGCCGTCCGCGGACGCCGGAAGAGATCGAGCGTAACTGGTTCGAGAACGTCTATCAGGGCGACAAGATGAAGCAGGCGACGGTGCGTGCCGTCGCGATGGGCATGGTCCTCGGTGCGGTGATGTGCCTGTCCAATGTCTACGTGGGACTCAAGGCAGGCTGGAGCATGGGCGTGGCCATCACCTCATGCATCCTCGCGTTCGTGATCTTCCAGACGCTCACCAAAGTGTTCCGGCTCGACAAGTTCACGATTCTCGAGAACAACGCCATGCAGTCCGCAGCCTCGGCCGCGGGTTCGATGACCTCGGCCGGCATCGTCAACGCCATCCCCGCGCTCATGATGCTGAACCCCTCGGCGGTGCCACCGCAGCACATCTTGATCGTCTGGGTCATCCTGATCTCGAGTCTTGGCGTGTTCCTCGCCGTGCCAGCCAAGCGTCAGTACATCAACATCGAGCAGCTGCCCTACCCGAGCGGCACGGCTGCGGCCACCACGTTGCGCGCGTTGCACGCGGAGGGAGACACGGCGGCCCGGCAGGCCAAGGCGCTGGGACTGGCGGCAGCGCTGGGTGCCGTGATCACGTGGTTCAGGGATGCGAACATCCCCGGTGGCATGAAGGCGTTCATCCCCGCCACCTGGGGCACCGGCTGGATCAAGGGCTCGTGGCTCGGTTCGCGCTCCGTCACCGATCCGGTCACGAACCTCGTGACGCAGCTGCCGTGGACGCTGCAGAACTACACGCTGGCGTTCGAGGGCTCGCTGTTGTTCGTGGCTGGCGGTGCGCTCATCAGCTTCCGCCAGGGTTGGAGCATGCTGCTGGGAGCGGTGGTCAACTACGCGATCCTCGCGCCGCACTTCGTAGCCAACGGCGACATCGCCACGGTCAGCTTTCGCAAGATCTCGTCCTGGTCGCTGTGGATCGGCGTGCCCATGATGGTCACGTCAGGGCTCCTGATGTTCCTGCTCAACTGGAAGACCGTCATCCGCGCGTTCAGCACGCTTGCCGGTTTCATGAACAAGGACAAGAGCGCGACGGTCGACCCCATGGAGGCGATCGAGGTGCCGCCGAGCTGGTTCATCGGCGGTGTGCTCGTCTTGGGGACGGCGATCGTGTTCCTCGGCCACTATGCATTCAACATCACCTGGTGGATGGGCATCATCGCGGTGCTCGCGACGTTCCTGCTCGTGGTCGTGGCCGCGCGTGCCACGGGCGAGACCGATGTTACGCCGGTCGGACCCATCAGCAAGATCACGCAACTCACGTTCGGGGCCATCAAGCCGGGCGACGTCACCGTGAACCTGATGACCGCGAACATCACGGCCGGAGCCACCAGCCACGCGGGCGACCTGCTCACGGACCTCAAGTCGGGCTATCTGCTCGGTGCCAACCCCAGGCAGCAGTTCATCGCCCAATTCTTCGGCGTCGTGGCCGGAGGGCTCATCGTCGTGCCGGCGTTCTTCTTCCTGATCCCATCCGCCGACCTGCTGGGGGGTGAGAAATGGCCCGCCCCGGCCGCACTCGTGTGGCGTGGCGTGGCCGAACTGCTGGCCAAGGGGCCCGGGGCATTGCCCCACTCGGCCCAGATCGGCCTGCTGGTGGGTGCGCTGCTCGGGATCGTGTTGGTCTTGCTCGAGCGTCGGTTCCCGAAGCACGCCAAGTACATTCCGTCACCCACCGGTCTGGGCATGGCGTTCACGTTCAATGGCTACTACGCCATCTCGTTCTTCCTCGGCGCGTGCGTGCGCGAGATCCTCGCGCGAGTGGCTCCCAAGGTGAACGAGAACTACACCGTGCCGGTCTCGAGCGGGATCATCGCCGGCGAGAGCCTCATGGGCGTGACGATCGCAGTGCTCACCGTGCTCAAGGTGCTCGAGTAGCAGACCGGAAGCCGCCCGGGGGCCCGTGGCGGCGGAGACCGGCTCGGCGATGGACGACGGCCGCCCGCGATTCCCACGCGGGTGGCCGTCAAGATTGACGGAGTCCGGGGCTGCCCATAACTTCCTCCGGGTTCCGCACCCACCTGCTCACTCCCGAGGGATTTCATGCGTCGCGTTCTCATCACCGGGGTCACCGGTTTCGCTGGCAGCCACCTGGTCGACTACCTGCTCACGCGGAACGACTGCGAGATCCACGGCATCTGGCGCTGGCGCAGCCGTACCGAGAACATCGAGCACCTGAAGCCCAGCGACATGCAGCTGCACGAGTGCGACCTGCGGGACGCCACGTCGACGTTCGACACCATCAACAAGATCAAGCCGGACTGGATCTTCCATCTTGCCGCGCAGTCGTTCGTCCCGACCTCGTGGGTGGCCCCGACGGAGTCGCTGACCACGAACATCCTGGCGCAGGTCAACATCTTCGAGGCCGTGCGCCGGCTGGGCCTGAAGACGCGCATCCAGCTCGCCTGCTCGTCGGAAGAGTACGGCATGGTGTTCCCCGACGAAGTGCCCATCAAGGAAACCAATCCGCTCCGGCCGTTGTCGCCGTATGCCGTGAGCAAGGTCGCGCAGGACATGCTGGGCTATCAGTACTGGATGTCGTGGAAGGTCGACAGCGTACGCACGCGCGGCTTCAACCACGAAGGACCGCGGCGCGGACCGGTGTTCGTGGCGAGCGACTTCGCCAAGCAGATCGCCGACATCGAGAAGGGCAAGAAGGCCCCGGTGCTGCACGTCGGCAACCTCGAGGCGAAGCGTGATTTCACCGACGTGCGCGACATGGTGCGCGCCTACGTGCTGGCGCTCGAGAAGTGCGAGCCGGGTGAGGTCTACAACATCTGCCGCGGCCGGTGCTGGACCATCCGCGAGGTGCTCGACATGTTGCTGGCGCAGACAAAGATGAAAATCGAAGTGAAGCAGGATCCCGCCCGCCTGCGCCCGTCCGATGTGCAGATCCTGCTCGGCGACAACAGCAAGTTCGTGCAGGCGACCGGCTGGGAGCCGGTCATTCCGTTCGAGCAGACGCTGCGCGACATGCTGGAGCACTGGCGCTCGCGCTGACATGACCGGACTCGGCGGGGCGCGTGTGCTGGTCACGGGCGCGGGTGGCTTCGTCGGTCCGCATCTGGTGGCCGCCCTGGTCGAGCGCGGTGCGCACGTACGCGGGGCCGGGATCGGCGCGCCGGCAGCCGGAACGAGCATCGAGAGCTGGACCGAGGCCGACTTCGCCGACGCGACGCAGACGCACGCGGCACTTGGCGTCGCGCCCTTCGATGCCATCGTGCATCTGGCCGGCCAGAGTAGCGCGGCCCGGTCGTTCGAGGCCCCCGAGGAGACGTTCCGGGCCAACGTCACCGGCACGTGGACGCTGCTCGAGGGCTTGCGCGCGCACGCGCCCGAGGCCCGGGTGTTGATCATCGGCACGAGCGAGGTGTACGGAGCCATCGAACCCGGGACGCGGGCCGGGGAGGATGCGCCGTTCCAGCCCTTGAGTCCGTATGCGCTCAGCAAGGCTGCCGCCGAGCAGGTGGCGCGCGCGTATGCCGAGACGCACGGGCTGGATGTGGTGCGCGCGCGGCCATTCGGTCACACGGGCCCGGGACAGACCACGCGTTTCGTGGTGCCGTCGTTCGCGCAGCAGGTGGCCGCGATCGAGGCGGGTCGCTCCGAGCCGGTGCTGCGCGTGGGCAATCTCGAAGTCACCCGCGACCTGTCGGACGTGCGCGACATCGTGCAGGGCTACTGCGCGCTGCTCGAACACGGCCGGCGCGGCGATGTGTACAACCTGTGCCGCGGCGAAGGCGTGCGGCTGCGCGACGTCGTGGGCCAGCTGGCAGCCATGGCGCGCGTCAGCGTGCGTGTCGAAGTGGACCCCGCCCGGCTTCGCCCGGCCGACATGCCGTGGCTGGTGGGGGACGCCTCAAAGGCGGCTCGCGACGCCGGTTGGCGGGTCACACGCGCGTTCGACGACACGCTGCGTGACGTGCTCGAGGAGTGGCGCGCGAAGCAGGTCTGAGTCCGCCGGGCGCCGATCCCGGGACTGCCGCCGCGGCCGCGATCCACGCCAGTGGTGCCGGGTTCCTCTTATGCGGCCTTGACAGCGCTCGCATCGCCCGGAATGCTGACACCATCCCCCGCCCAGCCCCAGTCGGCCGCCCTCCCAAGCGAAAGTGCCCCCATCATGTGGATCGCGCTTCTGATCGCAGTCGCCGTGATCGCCTGGTTGTGGATCGAGCGGTTCTTGCGGTCAAAGTCGAGTTCGGCCGCGAGGGCCACCGAGGCCCGCGCCCTGACGGAAGCGCGCCCCGAGCCGGATCGCGGCATGACCGACCCCGTGCTGCGGCGACTGTATATGTTGCTCTACGAGATCACGCAGGTATCGCCCGAGGTGACGCGACCGGAACATCTGGCCGCACTCCCGGGCTATCGCGAGGCAGTCGCCCTGCTCGCCGATCCTCAGGTGCCCACGGTCCTGCTGCTCGATCTCGTGCAGGGCGAACGGTTGTACCCGGCCATCGCCGCGCTCGACGCCCTGACGCTGCGTCCCCGGGACGAAGCGCTCGAGGCGGTGTTGGTCGCGCAACTGAACCGGTTCCACCCCTGGAACGGTGACGGCGTTCTGCGCGTGCTCGAGGCCTGGCACCCGGACGATCCATTGCTCGCAGGGCGCACGTTGCTCAAGCTCGACCGGCAGTGGGCGAGCAGCGGGCATGCGGTGTCGCTCGAGCGCTTCCTGCGCCGTCGTGCCGCGATCGCGCCGCTCACGCTGGATGGGATGGACAAGCCGGACGACAATCGCGCCGAGGAGCTGCTCGACACCGTGCTCGCCGAGCAGGACGCCACCCTGGTCGAACCCTTTGTGGTCGCATTGCGCGGCTCGGAGAACGAGAAGCACGTGCCGTCGAGTGGCCGGCCGGGGCCGCGCGGCCCCGACATGGGTGAGGAGGAGTTGAAGGGCATCGGACAGTGGCATGAGCGTGGCAAGATGCCGGAGCCGGCCGTGTTCACTGCGCCCAACATCGAGGAGTGTTTCGATCGCATCATCAAGGCGCTCACCGCGCAGCCGCCGCGCCCGGTGCTGGTGGTGGGCGAGTCGGGCGTGGGCAAGACCGCACTGGCGCGCCGCGTGGCGTCGCACCTGTCCCGCAATGGCTGGCGTGTGTACGAGGCCGGTGCGTCCCAGCTGAACTCCGGCATGTCGTTCGTCGGCATGCTCGAGCGCCGGTTGCTCGAGCTGCGCAAGCGCCTGGCGGCCGAGCCCAGGACGTTGTGGCTGGTGCCGGACTTCCACCAGTTGCTGTACAGCGGCCGTGCCATGCAGTCGCCCACGGGCGCACTCGAGCAGCTCATGCCGGCGTTCGAATCGGGCGAGATCCTGGCGCTGGGTGAGACGCGGCCCGGCACGCTCGACCGCCTGCTCGCCGAGCGTCCCGAACTCGGCCGCCTGTTCGAGATCGTGCGCCTGGCGCCGCCACGCGACACCGAGGTCGCCACGCTGCTGCGCGGCTGGGGCGAGCGCACCGCGCACGACCGGCGCGTGACCGTCGAGCCGTGGCTGCTGGATGAAGCCGCCCAGCTGTCGCGCCAGTACCTGTCGAGCCTGCGCGCGCCGGGCGGCGTGCTGCGCATGCTCGAACTCGCCGTGACCAGCGTCGCACCCACCGATCCCGAAGCGGCGGTCGTGGCGCTGCAGCACGAGGACGTGCTGAAAGCGGTGTCGTCGCTCACGGGCTTGCCACCCGACATGCTCGACGATCGCCGGCCGCTGGACTTGGAAGCCCTGCGTGGCAAGCTGGAGGAGCGTGTCATCGGCCAGCCCGACGCGGTCTCGGCCCTGGTCGAGCGCGTCGCACTGTTGAAGGCCGGCGTCACCGACCCGACGCGCCCCTACGGCGTGTTCCTGTTCGCCGGCCCGACCGGTACGGGCAAGACCGAGCTCGCCAAGGCGCTCGCCAACTGGCTGTTCGGCTCCGAGGACCGCCTGCTGCGCATCGACATGAGCGAGTTGTCCGACGGCTTCGGGCTCGAGCGCGTGACGGGTGCCGCCACCAACGCCGGGGGTGGCTCGCTCGCCGCCGCGATCCGCCGCCAGCCGTTCTCGGTAGTGCTCCTGGACGAGTTCGAGAAGGCGCATCCGCGCGTCTGGAACTTGTTCCTGCAAGTGTTCGACGACGGCCGGCTGACCGATGCCGCGGGCGAGACCGCGGACTTCCGCAACAGCATCATCATCCTGACGTCCAACTTGGGCGCCACGCTGGCCTCGGGCGAGCGGCTGGGCTTCGCCGAGGGCGGCGACGGCTTCAGTGCGACCGCAGTGGAACGGTCGGTGTCGCGTGCGTTCGCGCCCGAGTTGCGCAACCGGCTCGACCGCGTCGTGGTGTTCCGGCCGTTCAGCCGCGATGTCATGCGCCGCATCCTGCACAAGGAGATCGCCGAAGCCTCCGCGCGCCGGGGCCTGCGCCGCCGCGACTGGGCCGTCGAGATCGAAGAGGGCGCGCTCGACTTCCTGCTGGACCGCGGCTTCACCACCGACTTGGGCGCGCGGCCATTGAAGCGCAGCCTCGAGCGCTACCTGCTCGTGCCGTTGGCACGCACCATCGTCGAGCGCCGCGTGCCCGAAGGCGACCAGTTCCTGTTCGTGCGCCGTGACGGCGACGCGCTCGCGGTCGAGTTCGTCGACCCCGACGCGCTGTCGGCGACGGCCGCACCGCCCGCGGCCGCTCGCAGCGCCGACCTGCGCGCCATCGCCTGGGATGCGCACGGCACCGCGGGCGAGCTGGTCGAACTGCGCGGCGCGCTCGAGCGCTTCGCCGCGAGGCTCGACGGCAACGAATGGCGGGACGCCAAGGCGAACTGGCTGGCGATGCCGGCGACCGAAGGCTTCTGGCAGCGCAACGACCGCTTCGAGGTGCTGGGCCGCGCCGAGTACATGGATCGTGTGGAAGCCGGCTCGCGTTCGGCCCGCTCGCTGCTGGCGCGACTCGATGGCGATGGTGCAGCGCAGCGCCAGGTCTGGCCACGCAACATGGTGGCGCGTCTGGCGCAGCAGATGCTCTTGCTCGAAGCCGCGTCCGACGAGGCCATGACCACCGGCCCGCGCGAGGCGTTCATCTACGTACAGGCCGGGCCGGACAGCCCCGACCGCGGCGAGGAACAGGACTTCGCGCGTCGCGTGGCCGCCATGTACGAATCGTGGGCGCGCCAGCGCGGCATGCGTATCGCGGTGCTGAAGCCGAGCACGCGCTACCCCGCGGACACCGTGTGGATGGCGGTGAGCGGGTTCTCGAGTTTCGTGGTGCTGGCGCCCGAGGACGGCCTGCACGTGCTGGAGTGGGGCAGCAACGCCGAAGGTGGCGTGAAGCGGGTGACGGTGCGCGTGCGCGTGCTGCCGCAACCGCTGGTGCCGGCGCGCGACGGCGAGGCCGAGCTCACGCGCCAGGCCGCCGAAGTGCTGGCCGCCGCCCCCGCACCTGCACCGACGATCGTGCGCCGCTACCGCGGCTCGCCGTCGCCGTTGGTGCGCGATTCCGTGCGTGGTTGGCGCACCGGCCGGCTGGAGCGCGTGTTCGCGGGCGACTTCGACCTGGTGCCGGCGGGGGATCACGACGGGGTGTGACATGACAGTTCGATCGGCGCTGGCGCGGTACTGGCTGATGTCGCATGACGACTCGGGTCCGACAGGAGGGTTCCGATGAGCGTGCTGAAATCCTACGTTGATGAGCTCGCGCCACCGCTTCGGGCCGTGGTCCGGATGATCGATGCCATCGTCCGCAAGACGGTCCCGGACGCAGAGGTGAAACTCAAGTGGGGCCATCCTGCCTATCATGACGGCAAGATCTTCTGCGCGATCGCGGCACACTCAGGGCATGTCAACCTTCAGATCTGGGGTGGAGCAGAGCTCGCCGACCCGCAGCGGTTGCTGGTGGGCACTGGCAGGCAGATGCGCCACATCCGTTTCGAACCGGGCGAACCGGTGCGTCGCGCGGCGATCACCGCGATCGTTCGCGCGGCAGCTCGCGTGGCGCGCACGAAGTAGCGCGAGTTGAGAAGTAGCGCCTGAGTTCAGCGCCTGAGGAGACGCGCATGATCGTGACCGAGCGACTGACACTGCTCCCGGCCTCAGTCGCCCTTGCCCGGGCCGAGATCGCCGACCGAGGCGAATTCGTCCGGCTGCTGCAGGCCTCGGTGCCCGACAACTGGCCGCCCGCGAGCGCGGCCGATGCCCTGCCACTGTTCCTGAGCTGGCTGGAAGCCGCTCCTGATCAGGTCGGCTGGTTCGGCTGGTATGCGCTGGCGCGAGGCGCTGGCGCGCCAACGCTGGTCGCCAGCGGCGGCTTCCTGGGTCCGCCGCAGGACGGGACGGTCCACATCGGCTATTCCGTTCTGCCCCAGTTCCAACGGACGGGGTATGCGACGGAACTGGTGGGAGGCTTGGTGCGTTGGGCGTTCGCACAGCCTGGTGTGAGCCGCATCGCTGCCGAGACGGAGTGGGCGAACCCGGCTTCCACGCGCGTTCTGGAGAAGTCGGGCTTCATCGTCGCTGGAGTGCCGACCGAACCCGGCGGCACGCGCTTCGAGTTGGTGCGGGGCGCAGGTGTCTGACGGAGCCATGCCTGTGGACCATGCCTCCTGTGGACGCTGTCGCTAGGACCGGCCAGAATCCTGTGCAATCGGCCGTGACTGCGGCGGTCTGCGCTGAATCATCCACCCCAAAGAAGGATTCCGTGGCCCACCCGTCCCCACTGAGGCGTTTCTACTCGCTCGACGTGCTGCGAGGGGTTGCGGCGTTGAGCGTCGTGCTGTGGCACTGGCAGCACTTGTTCCTGCCATTCAATCCGCGCGGGGTTGAGTTCGAGCGGGCGCGCCAGCCGCTGTTCGGGCTGCTCTACTTGTTCTACCAGCACGGATCGACAGCCGTTCAGCTGTTCTTCTGCCTATCGGGATTCATCTTCTTCTGGCTCTATTCGGCTCCAGTGGCGGACCGGAGTATCTCGTTTCGATCGTTCTCGATCTTGCGCCTTTCACGGCTCTATCCCCTTCACATCGTGACGCTTACGCTGGTCGCAGTGGGTCAGGTCGCGCACGTGAACCGTGTGGGTCGACCGTTCGTCTACGGGTTCAACGACGCCTACCACTTCGTGCTCAATCTGCTGTTCGTTCCTGCTTGGGGTTTGGAGCGCGGACCGTCGTTCAATGCTCCCATCTGGTCTGTGTCTGTCGAGATCCTGGTGTACATCCTGTTTCTCCTGTTCTGCCGGGTGCTTCGCAGGCACGCGCTCGGGATGGCCGTCGGGGCTGCCGCGGGGTTTGCGTTGCGCGGAATCAACAACGACATCGGCATGGGCGTGATGGGCTTCTTCATCGGGGGGCTGGCATTCGTTCTGTATGACTGGACGGTTCGGGCAGGTCTTCGTCGTTGGGCCACGGTCGGGGTGCCGCTGCTTACCGCGATCGCGTGGCTGGTTACTCTTGCGGTCAACCACCCGGGCAGCGGATTCCTGCTGAGCGCCACACCGGGGTGGGTATCTCGGCTGGCTTCAAGCGCGGACGTGCTCGTGCTGTTCCCGCTCACGATCCTGTCCCTCGCTTTCATCGAAACCCGGCGCGGCACATTGGGGAAGCGACTGGCATTCGTCGGCGACATCTCCTACTCGTCCTATCTGCTGCACTTCCCACTGCAACTCGTGGCGGTATTGGTCACGGCCGCAGTGGCGAGGGGGCAGGATCTGTTCTACTCACCGGCATTCATGGCACTGTTCTTCTCGGTCCTGATCGCGCTGTCGTTGGCCAGCCATCGCTACTTCGAGGTGCCGGCTCAAAGGTACCTGAGGCGCGAGTTGGGACGGCGGCCTGGTCCGACTGCGCGATGAGGTGACGAGACTGCGCTGGGTTCGAGTCGGACCTCCGACTCGACGGGGTCAGCCGCCCGACGGCCGCTGGGCACCACGGTAATGCGCGACGATCTCGCGCGGAGTGAGTACGCGTTCGGAGCGCTTGCCGTGGAAGAACACACATGATGCGCCGTCGAGCGCCAGCGGCTCGGGGATGAATCGATCGAGCGCCGCCAGCCATGAGGTGGAAAGCCGTGCGGCCTGTCCTGCCGGGCGCGAGCGAGTCCAGCCACGCACCATGTGTTCGAGCGCCCAACTGCCCACCAACCCCGGGCCCGCGACAAGACCCGAATCCAACCGTTCGAACGCACGGAACAACCACCGGTGCCCGCTCTCGGTGAAGCGTGTGAAATCCCACGGGCCTTCGTGCACGGCCTGCAGGAACGGAGTCTCCGCGTACACGAGCCCGGCCGGGCGCAGGACTCGGTGGATCTCGGCCACCACGCGTGCGGGGTCGAGGACGTGTTCGAGCACGGCCTGGACCCACACCGCGTCCACCGTGCTATCGGCGAGAGGGATCTGGTGACCGTCGGCCACGAAGGTCGTGAATGGCGACGCGTAGACGTCAAACCCGACAACATCCAGCGTCGGGTCGGAATAGAGCGAGTCGGCGCCATTCCCCACGGTGCCGCCGCCCACCACGAGCACGAGCGCCCTGCGTTCGGCCGGTGCGAGGGCACGCGTCAGCAGCGCCGCGTGACGTTCGGCCACATGGTTGCGCGGTGTGGCGAGCCGGCGAATCGGACCGAGCCAGCCATGCCTGCCGTGGCGCTCGACCACGCTCGTGCCCGCACGCGCGCTCAGTTGTTCGCGTACGACCACGCTCTGTTCGAAATCCAGAAGGGCCGGTTGCCCGGCGACGACCGGGAACGCCTCGGTCGATAGCCCGCACGCCGAGTTGGTGCAGCGCAGGCCGTCCGGGAGCGGGCCAGCGAGCGGTCCGCGGCAGCGCGGGCAGACGAGCGCATCGCGGACAGCGCCGAGATTCAGGACACCCATGGACGGGCGCAACGGCGAGCATGGCTCGGATCATGGACGATCATGACGACCTACTCTTGGGGATGCCTGATGTGGCGTCAAGCAGCGAGAGCCGCCCGAGCACATAGCCCGAGGCGGCTCTCGATGACTCATACGGGAGGTGCTATCCCTGCTTGGCGGCGAGCAACCCCAGTGCGGTCGCGAGCATGGCGAGCAGCGCCTTGATCAGCGATTCGCCAGCCACGAGGCCTGACGCGATCGGGATGTTGTAGCGCTCCTGGGTCGCCGGCTTCCACTGGGCCCAGCCCCACGCGATGAGCGCGCCGATCGTGAACGCCAGCGCGTTGCTGAAGAACACGATCCAGCCTAGCCCCAAGCCCATGGCCGAGGGCAGGAAGCGCTTCGCCTTGGGGAACGACTTTTCGAGGACGGGCAGCAGGATGCCGAGCAACGCGCCACCGAGGATGGCCCAGCGCGAGGTGATCGCCAGGCTCTCGATGCCGTTCGACAGCACGCGCGCGACCGCGACCCACGTCTGCGTGGCCGGGAGCGGGTACTTCTCGAGCGCTTCGGTGTTCGGGATCATCAGGTACCACGCCGGTACCACCGCCAGCGTGCCGAAGAAGATGCCGATGGCCTGCGCGATGAACTGCTTGCGCGGGTTGGCACCCAGCAGGTAGCCGCTCTTCAAGTCCGTGAGCAGGTCGGCCGACGACGACGCGCCGTTGGCGCCGACTCCGGCTGACATCAGGTTGTGCGTCACGTTGTGCGGGGACAGGGCGGCGAACAGCAACTGCATGACCTTGCCCATCGCACCGATCGGCGTGGTGTCCGTCTCGCCAGTGGCGCGGCACGCGACCAGCGCCAGCACGAACGACATGCCGACCGCGATCAACCCGGCCCACCAATGGATCTGGAACGCGATGACCTGCACCAGTACGGTGGCGATGGTGATCGGGATCATGCCGGCGATGAACCACGAGTTCGGCACTTCGATCGCGGCCATGCGCTCTTCGATGGTGCCCTTCACCTGATCGGCGGCGTTGCCGCGGCGCAGGATCGTGAACGAGCGTGCGATGGTCTTGTACTGCAGCCCGAGGGCGGCGAGGCTGGCGAACACCATGATCGACGTGCCGCCCCACAGCGCCCAGTTGCGCGGATGGAACAGCGCGCCACCGCCGGCGGTGGGGATGCTGTTGATGTAGCCCGCTACACCGGCATTCGCAACGTCGATGCCATGCAGCCAGGGCGCGACCACGAAGTACAGCAGCGAGGCGGACGCCAGCATCGACAATGAGACGCGCAGCCCGACGATCATGCCCGCCGAGATCAAGAGCACGCTGGGCTCGAAACCGAACCCGACCATGGGTTTGC
>JANNWR010000431.1:0-4243 GCA_031408715.1 bacterium | reverse complement strand
CCGCCACACCGCGGTACTGATGATCAAGAGCACGATCAACCACAAGGCGAGCCCCGCCACGAGCCAGCGACTGCCCGGCGTCGTGGTCGTGCGAACGGAAGTCGCTTGGGTGACCACCGGCGCTGCGCCGTGGGCGTCCTCCGAGGTCATCATCCGCCCCCTCTCCATCGTCATGCCCGGCCTGCGCGAACGGGACCCGGGATTCGTCTGGAGTGTCGGTAGCTCGGGCGAAAGCTGAATGGGCGCTGCGGATCTGCGCTAACAAACGCCCGGAGTGGGGCCGCCGAAACTCAGGCGCTGCGGCCCTGATCGAGCCCCCGCCCGGTGAGCAGGTAGATCGCGAACGAGCCGAGCCAATGCGTGCCCATCCAGTCCGTGCCCGTGGCTCCCGCGAGCCCGGCCTCGGCATGCCTGGCGGCCGCACGTTCGAGCACCGAATAGCACTCGTGTCCCTCGGGCAATGCCGAGACGACACCTTCGAGCATCCACGCGCGCGACAGGTTGAGCCCGTCCAGATGCGCGAACTTGCCGTCGCTGCGATCCACTGCCGCCAGCGGCGTGAGCCAGCTCACGAACTGTTCGTCGCGCGTGTCGGGCAGGAAGCTGTGGAGCCAGTTGGCGTATTCGCCGCGCGACATGACGCGCCGCATGAGATCGGCTTCGGCGAGCACCGGCGACAGGAAGTCATGCCCCGAAGGCTCGTACGCCACGGGGGCTGCGACGTCGGCGCGATAGAGCCGCAGGCAGGCTTGCGTCAGCCGGCGCGAGAACGCACCCAGACCGGTGTCGCGCGCCCAGTCGAGCGCCAGTCCGAATGCGAACGCGCTCTGGCTGTGTTCGCCCGCGCGCACCGGGTGAGACAGCTTGTCGGCCCAATCGGCGAGCCGGCCCGCTGCCAGCGACTCCAGACGCGCGAGCGCGTCGCGCCAGACGCGCGCAGGTCCGTAGTCGAGCGCGCGCACCTCGGCAGCCAGTTGGAGCAACCACGCGAGTCCGTACGGACGCTCGAAGCCGGGGCGGCGTTCGAGGAACGCCAACTCACGCTCGAGGTTCGCGGCCGTGAGCGTGCGGCCCACCGCTTCGAGTGCGGCACCGCACCATTCGGCGTCGGGATGCAGTCGCGCGGCACGCACCAGCGCCCAGTGGCCGTGCACCGCCGAGTGCCAGTCGAAGCTGCCATGGAACGCGGGCGTGAGTTCGCGCGGGAGCTGGAGGTCGTCGCTTCCCGCCAGCGTGGTGATCAGCGCAACGGGGTATTCCCGATGAATGGCGACTCGGGCCATCTCGACGAAGGGGCTCAGCTCGGCAGTCGTGGCGCGCAATGGACTCCTCCAGTAGTGGGCGGGCAGTGTAGTGCGTGCGTGGCCCGGGCGCGATTCGTGCACCTGAACGCGCTGCACATGGCTTGTTCACAAGCACTTGCCGACGGCAGCTCATCCTACAATCGAACCTCTGCGAGCGCCATGACTGGCCTCCGTACGTCATTCAAGCGAATCTCTGCTCCGGCCGATAACCGCAGCATCCGCCCGCGGCTCATTCGAGCTGCGGGCCAACCGTTTGCCCGAGGATTCCCTTGAGCGCCACCGATCTCGTACGGATGAACACCGCGCCACCGGGCTTCGATCTCGCACGTGAGATGGGAGGCGAGTTCGCGCACTTCTACGAGGGACTGCACGCCGCTTTCGGCGCGCGCCAGAAAGCACTCGCGCGCGCGCGCATCGAACGGCTGGCACTCGCCCACCGTGACGGCGTGCTGCCGGACCATCTGCCCCCCTCGAGTGCGACCACCAGCGACTGGCGCATCACCGTGCCCGCGTGGTGCCAGGACCAGCGCAACCAGATGACCGGTCCCGCCGACGAGGCCGAACTGGTGGTGAAGATGCTCAACTCGGGTGCACCGGGCGTGATGCTGGACCTGGAAGACTCGATGGCGAACATCTGGAGCAACCTGCTGCGCGGCGTCGACAACATCGTGTCAGCGCTGGAAGGCCGGTTGACGTACGAAGACGCCAAGCGCGGCCGCACGGTCGGCATCGACGCTTCGAGCGTCGCGATCTGGAGCCGCTTGCGCGGGCTGCACTTGTCGCAGGCAGGCGTGATCGCGGGTGACACCACCAGCGCGTCACTGTTCGACTTGAGCCTGATCGCCTGGCGCATCGATGCGTCGAAGCTCAAGCACCCGCTGGCGATCTACATCCCCAAGAGCGAATCCGCCGAGGAAGCCAAGTGGTGGGCGGACGTGTTCGCCGCCGTGGCCGAGGCGCGCGGCTGGGAGCGCGGCTTCATCAAGTGCATGGCGCTCGTGGAGTCGCATCCGCTGGCGTACGAGATGGAGGAGTTCCTGTTCCATCTGCGCGATCACATCCTGGGACTGAACCTGGGGCGCTGGGACTACATGGCCTCGCTCATCCATTGGAACCTGATGGAGTCGCGCTGGGTGCTGCCCGACCGCAACACGATCCCGCACGATGTGCCGTTCTTCCAGCGCCTGCGCCATCTGTTGGTCGACATCTGCCATCGTCGTGGCGCGTTGGCGATCGGCGGCATGACCGCGCTGTACCCGAGCCGTACCGATGAGGCGCTGAACGCCCGCGCGCTCACCACACTCGAGAACGACAAGAGGAACGAGGCCGCCTGCTTCATGGACGGCGCCTGGACCGGGCATCCCGACCAGAACGCCATCGCGGTCGCGCAGTTCCCCGCGCCGAACCAGTTGCAGTCGCGCGTTGCGGGGAACGAACGTTATCCCGACCTGCGCCCCTCGCCGGCCGGCGTGGGCACGCACACGCTCAACGGCACACGCGCCGCGGTGCGCACGGTGATCCGCTATCGCAACGGGGTGCTCGCGGGCAAGGGCGCCAGCCTGCTCGACGGCTACATGGAGGACCTGGCGACGGATCGCATCTACCGGCTGATGATCAGCCAGCGCCTGCGTCACGCCGACAGCCTGCGCATCCTGGACGCCAACGGCACGCCCGTCCGCCATGACGATGCTCTGTTGGCCAAACTCTTCGACGAAGCGCTCAGCATGCTGGTGAGCGAACTGCCTCTGGGGCGAGACGCCGGCGACGAAGTCACGCTCGTCGAGGCCTGCCGGCAGAGCAAGTGGATGATCGAGCACAGTTTGTTCGACCCGGTGTAACACACCGGTGCAACACACCGGCGCGCAGCGCCGGAAGTCTTTTTTGCCAGCCACACGCACAGCCAGTCATGCACTCCCGAGGACACACGTCATGAGCCACCCGAGATCCGCCGCCGAACTGAAGGCCAGCTGGGACGACGACGCGCGCTGGCAGGGCATCACGCGCCGGTATTCCGCTGCTGAAGTCGTGCGCGTGCGCGGCACCGTGCACGTGGAGCACACGGTCGCGCGCCTGGGCGCCGAGCGGCTGTGGCAGCAGTTGCATGGCACCGAACCCGTGCGTGCACTGGGCGCGTTGACCGGCAATCAGGCGGTCGAGCAAGTGCAGGCGGGCCTCACGGCCATCTATCTGTCGGGCTGGCAGGTCGCGGCCGACGCCAACTCCGCCGGCCAGATGTACCCCGACCAGAGCCTCTACCCCGCCGACTCGGTGCCCGCGGTGGTGCGCCGCATCAACAATGCGCTGCTGCGCGCCGACCAGATCTCGCATCTGGAAGGGCGGACGAACGTGAAGTGGCTTGCCCCGATCGTCGCCGACGCCGAGGCCGGCTTCGGTGGCGACCTGAACGCCTACGAACTCATGAAGGGCATGATCGAGGCGGGTGCCGCCGGCGTGCACTTCGAGGACCAGCTGGCGTCGGTGAAAAAGTGCGGGCACATGGGTGGCAAGGTGCTGGTCCCGACGCGCGAGTTCATCCAGAAGCTGATCGCCGCGCGCCTGGCGGCCGACGTGCTCGACGTGCCGACACTGCTCATCGCGCGCACGGACGCGCATTCGGCCAACCTGCTCACCAGCGACATCGATCCGCGCGACCGCGCGTGGCTGACGGGCGATCGTACCGCCGAGGGCTTCTATCGCATCAAGAACGGCCTCGACATGGCCATCGACCGCGGGCTCGCGTACGCGCCCTACGCCGACCTGGTGTGGTGCGAGACCAGCACGCCCGACCTGGACGAAGCGCGCATGTTCGCCGAGGCGATTCGCTCACGGTTCCCCGGCAAGAAGCTGGCGTACAACTGCTCGCCGAGCTTCAACTGGTCCAAGAAACTGGACGCCGCGACGATCGCCAAGTTCCAGCGCGAGCTGGGCGCCATGGGCTA
>JANNWR010000430.1:0-5893 GCA_031408715.1 bacterium | reverse complement strand
TGCGCGCGACGTTGGGGTACTCACCCTGCGAACGCACGGTGAGGTAGTCCTGGTCGAGCTGACCCGACTTCTTGTCGAACGGCGTGTTGGCCGGCGCGATGCGCGCGCGGTCCTCGACGTCGGCGGCCAGGAACTCGGGCTTCTTGCGGTCGACCTGACCCTCGAAGACGCGGAAGTAGGGCGTCTCGAGGAAGCCGAACTCGTTGACCTTGGCGTAGGTGGACAGCGACGAGATCAGACCGATGTTCGGACCTTCCGGCGTCTCGATCGGGCAGACCCGGCCGTAGTGCGTGTAGTGCACGTCACGCACTTCGAAGCCGGCGCGGTCACGCGTCAGGCCGCCCGGTCCGAGTGCGGACAGACGGCGCTTGTTCGTGAGCTCGGCGAGCGGGTTGGTCTGGTCCATGAACTGCGACAGCTGGCTGGAACCGAAGAAGCTCTGGATCACCGCCGAGATGGTGCGCGAATTCACCAGGTCGGTCGGGGTGATCTGCTCCTGGTCCTGCAGCGACATGCGCTCACGGATGATGCGGGCCATGCGCGCGAGACCGATGTTGAACTGGTTCGCGAGCAGCTCGCCCACCGAGCGCACGCGCCGGTTGCCGAGATGATCGATGTCGTCCGTGCGCGCCGGGGTCTCCGGCCCGCCCTCGTCGAGCACCATGGCACCGCCCGTACGGAGCAGCAGCAGGTACTTGATGATGACGATGAAGTCCTCGCGGCACAGCGTCGTGTGCGTCAGGTCCGGCACGCCCAAGCCCAGCTTCTTGCGCACGTCACGGCTCGGGAGCAGCGCGTCGTGCGGAAGCTTCTGGTTCAGCTTGTACCGGCCGACGCGCGCGAGGTCGTAGCGCTTCGGATTGAAGAACAACTTGTTGAGGATCTCGCGGGCCGAATCGGCGCGCGGCGGCTCGCCCGGACGGAGCAGGTTGTAGATGCGGTGCAATGCCTCTTCCTGCGACTTCGTCTGGTCCTTGCGCAGCGTGTTGCGCACGAGATCGGCATCGTCCTGATGCGCGATCAGGAACACCTCGAGCACTTCGAGTCCGGACTTCTTCAGGATCTCGACCTTCTCGGCCGTGATGTCCTCGTTGGCCTCGAGCAGGATCTCGCCGGTGGCCTCGTCCATCAGGTCCTGGGCGCAGACGCGGCCGAGCGCGTGCTCGGCCTTCTTGCCCTTCACATCGAGCAGCTCCTTCTCGTAGAAGAGCTCGAGGATCTCGCGATCGGACACGAAGCCGAGGGCGCGCAGCAGCACCGTGACCGGCAGCTTGCGCTTGCGGTCGATGTGCACGTGCATGATGTCGTTTACATCGAGCGAGAACTCTACCCATGAACCGCGGTACGGGATGATGCGGGCGTTGTAGAGCTGCTTGCCGTTCGGGTGCGTCATCTCGTCGAAGAACACACCCGGCGAACGGTGGAGCTGCGAGACGATGACGCGCTCCGCACCGTTGATGATGAACGTGCCGCTGTTGGTGATCAGCGGCAGTTCGCCGAGGTAGACTTCCTGCTCGATGACGTCCTTGTCGCGCTTGACGCCTTCCACCTCTTCGCGGCTGTTGAGGCGCAGACGCGCCTTCAAGGGCGCCGAGTAGGTCAGGTCGCGTTCGACACACTCGTCCATCGTGTACTTGGGCTCACCGAGCTCATACGCGACGAACTCGAGCGAGAACAGCTCGCGAGCGTCCGAGATCGGGAACACGCCGGTGAACACCTCCTGCAGGCCTTCGTTCCGGCGCCGCATCGGGTCCACATCCATCTGCAGGAAGTCACGAAAGCTCTTCAGCTGGACCTCGAGCAGGTTCGGAATCTGCAGATTCCACTGCGCGTCGATCTTGGAGAAGCTCTTCCGTTCCCTGCGACGTGCTGTCTTCAAGGGCGTACCGCCTTTCTAGCGAAACGCGTTCCGACGACGCGATCCCGGGCCCTCCAGGGGCCCGGGTTCGCGCAGGAACGAGGTCTTCAAACGGACTCGCGGATCAACTACTTGATCTCGACGGACGCACCCTGCTCTTCGAGTGCAGCCTTCATCTTGGCGGCGTCGTCCTTGCTGACACCTTCCTTGACGGGCTTCGGCGCGCCGTCCACGAGGTCCTTCGCTTCCTTCAGGCCAAGGCCGGTCAGCTCGCGCACGACCTTGATGACCTGGATCTTCTTGTCGCCGGCGCCGATGAGGACGACCGTGAACTCCGTCTTCTCCTCGGCCACGACTGCCGCACCGCCGCCGCCACCCGGACCCGCCATCATCATCGGGGCCGCAGCGGTGACACCGAACTTGTCCTCGAACTTGGTCTTCAGCTCGGAAAGCTCGAGCACCGTCATGTTGCCGAGGAGGTCGAGCACCTGATCGATAGAGTTCGACATGACTTGGAATCTCCTTCTTGCATGATTTGCCGTCGCCGGCAGGGATGAAGAAAAATCGGACCGGGCGCATGCCCGTGTCACGGGCGTGGTCAGGAAGACTTGGACTTCTCGCGGGCCAGGGCATCCGCCATGTTCGCCGGCGTGGCGAGCATCGCGTTGATGGCACCCAGAAACGTCGTCATCGGGGCGATGAGCGTCCCGAGGACCTGAGACAGCAGCACTTCACGGCTCGGCAGCAGGGCGAGCTGGGCGATGGCCTTCTTGTCGTACAACCGGCCGTCGACGACGGCGGCTTTGACACGAGGCTTCTCGAACTCCTTGGCGAAATCCGACAGGATCTTCGCGGGAGCCATCTCGTTGTCCTGACTGAACACGAGTCCGGTGGGGCCGACGAGATGCTCGTCGAGCTCCTTGATGCCGCGCTCGTTGAAAGCCCGCTTGAGCAGCGTGTTCTTGATGACCCGGAACTGGACTCCCTGCTCGCGACAACGCTTGCGCAGGAGCGACAGACTCTCGACGGTCATGCCGCTGAAGTCCGCAAGGTAGATACCGCGGACATCGGCGATTCGCTGCTGCGTGTCCTTGAGAACTGCTTCTTTCTGAGGAGTGGGCATCGTGCCTCCTAGGCCATCTCGGCCGTGATGGCCGAAGCGTCGAGGGTGATGCCCGGGCCCATCGTCGAGCTGATGGTCAGGCTCTTGACGTAGGCGCCCTTGGCTCCCGAGGGCTTCGCGCGCATGAGTTCCCGCAGGAAGGCCATGGCATTCTCGAGCAGCTTGTCTTCGCTGAACGATGCCTTGCCGACCGGCGCATGCACGTTGGAGCCCTTGTCCACGCGGAACTCGATCTTACCGGCCTTCAGTTCGGTCACGGCCTTCGCGACATCGAAGGTCACCGTGCCCGACTTGGGATTCGGCATGAGGCCGCGGGGGCCGAGCACACGGCCCAGCTTGCCGACCTCACCCATCATGTCCGGAGTCGCGACGATCGCGTCGATGTCCAGCCAGCCTTCCTGGATCTTCTTGACGTATTCGTCGGTCCCGGCGAAATCTGCACCCGCTGCGAGTGCCTCCTTGGCCTTCTCTCCCTTCGCCAGCACCAGCACGCGCAGGCTCTTGCCTGTTCCGTGTGGCAGCACGACGGTGCCTCGGACCAACTGGTCCGAATGGCGGGGATCGACGCCGAGGTGCGACGAGATGACGATCGTCTCGTCGAACTTGGCACGCGCCGTCTGCTTCACGAGCTTCACGGCATCGGCAAGTTGCTTCACCGATCCGGCCTTGCTCGTGATCTCGAACGCCGCGCGGTAACGCTTCCCGTGAATCGGCATGCATCCTCCCGTGGTCCCATCGTGACGGCTGTCACCGCCACTCCCACGTGTTCGGAGTGGTTCGAGTGCTCAGAATGCACGAACGGGAATGAGTCCCGCCGTACCGGCGCGCCGCACTCGAGGCGCGCCCGGATGTCCGATGCGTCAGTTGCCGCCGTCTTCCTCGACCGCTTCGAGTTCCTCAGCTGTTGCGTAGCCCTGCTGGGCCACCCAGTCGAGTGTGTCGAACAGATCCTGGATCTTGGCGTCGGGCGACTTGTTCACCGTGTCCCGCACGAATTCGTAGATCTCACGCGGGCTCTTGCCCTTCAGCAACTGATCCGCAGACTCCTTGTCCATCCGGATCATTCCGGTTCCTTCCCCCCAGGCGTTCGAGCCACTTGGCCCGTGAACCGAGGCCGGCGGTACGGCGTTCGTACCGCGTTCCCCGTGCCGCGCGGGCCGGCCTGGCGTCCCGCACGCACTCTTGTGACGTGAAATCGAATCAGCCCGCGATGTCGATGCCCATGCTGCGCGCGGTTCCCATGACCATCCGCTCGGCCGCTTCGACCGTGGCGGAGTTGAGATCCGGCGCCTTGAGCTCGGCGATCTCGCGAACCTGCTTCTTGGTGACCGTGCCCACCTTGGTGCGGTTCGGCACGCCCGAAGCGCGCTCGATTCCCGCGGCCTTCTTGAGAAGGATCGCGGCGGGCGGCGTCTTCGTGATGAACGTGAACGAACGGTCACTGTAGACGGTGATGATGACCGGGATCACGAGGCCCTGCTGGCCCTGTGTCCTGGCGTTGAACTGCTTGCAGAACTCCATGATGTTGATGCCGTGCTGACCGAGGGCAGGGCCCACGGGCGGCGCGGGCGTCGCAACGCCTGCGTTGCACTGCAGCTTGATCATGGCGGTGATCGGCTTGGCCATTTGAGGATCTCCCCGACGCTAGACCGGTTGGACCTGGAGGAAGTCGAGTTCCACCGGTGTCGCGCGACCGAAGATGCTGACCATCACCTTCACCTTGCCGCGCTCGTTGTTGACTTCGTCGACCACACCTGAGAATGCGCTGAACGGACCGTCGGTGATCCGGACGTGATCCCCGACGGTGAACTGCACCGTCGGCGCCGGGCGCGACTTGTTCGTTTCCATCTGACCCAGGAGCCGCCGCACTTCGTTTTCCTTGAGCGGCACCTCACGGGTACTCGAACCCACGAACTTCGTGACACCCGGCACGTTCTGCACCAGATGGCGCGAGTCGTTGTTCAGGATCATCTCGACCATCACGTACGAAGGGAACGTCTTGCGCTTGGACGTCTTGCGCTTGCCGTCCTTCATCTCGACGACCTCTTCGGTCATGACGAGGATCTGGCCGAACGCGTCCTCGAGACCGGCCACGTGAATGGCGCGCTCGAGGTTCGTCTTCACCTTGTTCTCGTGACCCGAGTAGGTGTGGATCACGTACCACTTCTTATCGCTCATGCCTGCTTCCGCTGCCCGCGTCATGAACGGACGCCGGCGCTGTGGGGGGCCCTGATCACTGGAAGAGCAGCGCCACCACCCGGTTGAGGGCCTGATCCACGATACCGATGAACGCCGCGACCAGGAGCACCGTGACGATCACCACGACAGTGGAATCACGCAACTCGTCGCGGGTCGGCCAGCTGACCCTGCCAGCCTCGACGCGCACGTCTTTCACGAATTCGCGGGCCCTGTCCATCGCAGACATCGCTGATCCTCGGGTTCCGGCGCGCGACGGCCGCGTGCCGTGCTGCTGTTGCTGCGGACTGGCAGGCGAGACAGGACTTGAACCTGCAACCCCCGGTTTTGGAGACCGGTGCTCTACCAATTGAGCTACTCGCCTACAAACGACCTAGCGCGTTTCCTTGTGAGCGGTGTGCTTGCGGCAGGACGAGCAGTACTTCTTGAACTCGACCCGGTCCGGGTGCAACCGCTTGTTCTTCGTCTTGATGTAGTTGCGACGCTTGCAATCGTTGCAGGCCAGCGTGATCTGATCGCGCATCTTGGACTCCCGGCTGCAGCGGCAGCCTCGTGAACGACTGAGTTACTCGACTATCTCGGTGACGACGCCAGCGCCGACGGTGCGGCCGCCCTCACGGATCGCGAAGCGCAGCTCCTTCTCCATCGCGATCGGCGTGATCAACTCCACCACCATGTCCACGTTGTCGCCCGGCATCACCATCTCGCGCCCTTCC